>CABQIK010000012.1 GCA_902464275.1 uncultured Alphaproteobacteria bacterium
CAATTTTTACGAAATTATCGGACTTTTAATAAAAAAGCATTTTCTGTAATACGTTAGCAACTTCTGCCTTAAAATTAGCTCTGTTTTGACGCTTTTCCAATGTGTAACCCGTATTGCTTAAAAATTGATAGTCCGCAGTATGCACATCAATTTTATAGTCAGAAATTTTATTATACTCATTAATAATATCTGTCATAAGCGTTCTATCTAAACGATATAAATGGAAAAAATCCGTAATTCTGGGATTTATACCAGCTTCGCCAAAGTCAATAAAGCCTGAAAGTTTACCCCGATCGTCAATAATTATGTTTTCTGCGTGTAAGTCATTGTGGCATAAAGCTAAGCCATCTGTCGGAATTTTGGTTTTAAATGTATCTAAGTTAAGCTTTCCTGAACTGCATTCCAATAGTTGGTGCTTTGCTGTAGTAAAGTCAAAGTCGGTCAAAATAGTTTTGTTTTCATCGCGACATACTTTAGAATATTGCTCAATTGCTTTATTGGCGGCAGAAAGAGGGATATTATGTATCGCACATAATAATTCTGCGATATCTTTAGCTAAATCGTTCCTTTGTTCAGCGTTCATATCTTTATAAACTGTTTGCAAAGGTTCGCCGATAATTTCATGATGAAAAGCGCATTTACCATTAAAATGGATATAAGTAACTTTATTTCTTAAATTTTTAGGAAGTTTTTTATGTAATAATTCGGAAATATCAGCTTCTCTCTGTTGTTCAAGCAAAAAATCTGATTTCGTGGGTATTCTGACTATCCAATCGTTAATCTTATATCCGCGAGAACGAGAACCACCCGATAATAATTCGGCATTTGCAACAGAAAAAGGTAAATCATAAATATCAAGCACTGACAATCTTTATTCCTCTAAAAATGATTTTAACAATTTCATAAAATATGGAGATGCTTCATTTTTATTTTGTGCCAAACCAAAACCGATATACGATAAGACCATAAAATCAATTTGCCTTTGTTCTATCGGAGATGTGGTTATTTTGTTATATTCCGCCAGCGTATCAAAAGCCAATTTGCGGTTAATTTTATATAAAGGAAAGAAATCCCGATATTTGGGCATAACGACAGTATTTCCAAAATCAATAATTCCTGATAAAACATCATCATTTTCCGGATTTAACAAAATATTGCTGCCGCTCAAATCATTATGGCATAAGGCTATAGTCATATCAGGCGACTGTACCCTATAATCATTCAGGTTAATTTTATGGGAAGATAAGGAGTTTTGCACTTTTTCAAAATTAAAATCCTTCCTTGAAGTAATGTCCCAATTATCAATGGCTTCATTTGACTCCGGAATATCCAGATTTTTATAATCAATTTGGTGCATTAGATTGAAAAATAAGGCTAAATCACGGGCTAATCTTGCTTGTTGTTTAGAGGTTAGGTTTTGGTAAAGCGTTGCGTAGTCACTTTCCGGTCGTCCGTCGCAGATTTTGCCATAGAAACGTTTGGATACAGAAAATGGATAGTCGCTTTCTATTAAATCTATTTTGTGAATTTTATCTACAAAAGCCGATACCAAATGCGGATAAATCATATCAATAATATTTTTTTCCCGCTTCATTGTCTGCCAAATAATCTCCGCTTTCGGAAATCGCACAATATAGTCATCAGCATAATAAGCAACCGAGCGAGAACCGCTTTGCAAGCGGATGATGTTTTGAATATTCAAAAAACCGCTTTTATATAAAATTTGCTTGATAAAATTCAGGTTGCCAGCATTTTCTTGAGTTAAATATTGCATTTTTAGTATCTCCATTAAAAAAATGATAAACTGCAACACTTTAATATTGATTTAACAACGCCATTTTCCTTGTTAACTCCTTAAATTTTTCATAATTTTTAGTCCGATAATTGCACAATATCGCGCACCAGTTTTGAAAAAGCACCTTTTGAGGTGCTTTTTGTTGTTTTTACCTCTTATCTTGACAATCAATAGATTTTATATGATAATGTTTAACAAAGAAAATTATTAATTATATTTTTAACCCAAAGAAAGCCGTAGAGGACCTACGTTCGTTAAAGTCGAGATATTTATATTATGTGGTATTTGGAACTTGGTTGCTGTACCTATAATCTCACAGGTATAGTGTTTTGTGTGCTTTTGGTCACCTTTGTTTTAGGTATAACAACGTGTCTAAACAATCAATTATTAAAGTATAAAAAAAGATGGCAACAGATTTTAGTACGACTGGCTTTTGTCGAAGCGATTTTTGCGACAATATTTTTTGCTTATCCAAAAGTTTCATCAAATTTAGATAATGCGATGATTTTTGCATGTTTTGCTGTTGCTCTGTTTGCTATTTTCTTTTTTTCCGTTATGACTTTTTGGCTCGGTATCTTTTTTGTAGAATTGATAAAATGGGTTTTTGCAAGAGCGGAATCTTAAAAAATGAATAAAGGATAAGATGTTAATCTTATCCTTTATTTTTATGTCTGTACATATTTAGGGCTAGGAACAGATTGAACAATACGCAACATTGCTTCTGCATCGGCAACCGAAGTTAAATATTTTTTACCATCAGCGGCTTCTAATTTCAGTTGGTGACAAATTGTCACCGATTCATTTGCGCCTTCATTTCTCAGACGTTCCGCCAATTTGTTCCAATATTTACGGGCGGTTTGATAGTCTTTTTCTATTAAAACTGAAATAATATCAACAATAGAAAAATACTAAATGTCTTTTTCTTCATCATAAACTGAGTGTATTTTCTCTTTCTCAAAGAGCTTAATATCATTTTGCATATATTTTTACCTTTTGTAACTGCTTATATTTTGTTACTTTAATATAAAAGGATCATGAAGTTAGCTTACCAACACTTTTGATTATTTTGCCCATTATTTTGTTTAATACAAATTAACCATTTCAGCCTTATATTAGTGGCGATATAATGAGGAATAAAAAATGATTACATCCAACCGATGGCAGCATATTTTAGGCGTGGCTCGTAAAGCCAAGATTTTAGCAGACAAATTAAAACCGAATAATGTGCAATATGCAGAAGATATGTTTTTATTGGGCATGTTACACGATATGGGCTACGAATTTATGGAAAGTAATGCTTCCCATGCCTATGTTGGCGGACAAATATTAAAACGTAATAATTATCAATTTTGGTCGGAAGTATCTCTGCACGGCGATGAAACGGTTAAAAACATGTCTGACGAATTGTTTATTTTAAATTGCGCAGATATGTCAACCGGACCCAATGGTGAAAATTTTACATTTGATGAAAGGCTTGAAGAAATTGCCTCAAGGTTCGGTAAAGATACTGATGCTTATAAAAAATGTGTTATAGAAGCAGAAAATTTAAGAAGTGATAAAAGATATAAAATTTTATTTTAAACAATCTACTTAAACTTTCTTATCAACAGCTTAAAATTATCAATTTTCCATAACGCTAAAACAATTGAAAACTTTATTTATTGTGGTATAATAGTATTATCATTTTAAGAGGGCGGTAATATGACTAAAGATTATTTATCATTTGAGCAAATTACAGCTACCATTTCCGATGCTGAAATGATGGCTCCCTACCCTCGCAAAAGCAAAACCGAATTAAATACAGACAACCAAAAGCAAATATCTCCGGAAAAGCAGCGCTTTTATTTGGCTTTTTATGCCAAAGCTGCTTATGAACATGTTGGTTTTGGTAATTTTAGCCAACAAAATCAAGAAAATTTCAAAACATCAGTTGAAAATCTGTATGCAAATATCAAGGGTGACAGACAGCAAGGCGAGTTTTTGCATGATTTAACAGCCAAAACCGCGCAATATATAGAAGACCGCCATTTTGAAGCAGGTATCGGCAGCCAAACTATTCATGGCGGTGGAGAACAGCCGCAAAGGAGTGTCGGCAGCAACTTCTTTTATAACAAAAACAAACCGCTCGCTTATCAGTCGTTCGGGCAAGGTTGGTCTGATGAATTTGGCGAAAAATTTCCAACTTGGGAAATCGGCACTCTTAAACAAGGAAATGAAGATATTTTGATGGTATCCATCCCTAATTTAGGCGGTAAAAATGATTATGAAAGTTGGAAAGATTTTATAGAAACTTTTGATAAAGCCTATTTTGAAAACAAAGAAAAATGGGAAAAGGGGCGCATAATTCTTGATGTACGCGGTAACTGCGGCGGTGAAGATAAGCCGATAGACCATGTTGCAAAAAGATTATACGGAAATATGCTAAATACGTATAAGCGTTGTGAAATAAAAGATACCGCGCTTTCAAACTATTTTTTACATCAGCATGGCGCCTACAAACCGCAAAATTACGAACAATCAGGGATAAAAAAAGAAGATTTGGTTGTACGCAGCAATTTTTCAGGTGAAAACAAAATAATTTTTGATGAAACCAAGACCTTTTATCCTTTCAATAAACAAACTGGATATAAAGGCAAAATAGATATTTTGCTTGACCGTGATGTCAGCTCTTCGGCAGAAAGCGCCTATACTTCATTTTATCATCACCCAAACACCAGATATATCGGCGAAAACACAGCCGGAATGCAGCAATATACTCAAGGAACATTTGCGGCTCCATGGGGCGGCAATATGCGCGGCGGAGTTACAAAACTGACATATTGGGATAAAGAAGGCGAGAATATAGAAGTAAAAGGGCATAAACCGGATATAAATTGCTCCGGACAAGATGCTTTTAAGGTTGCCTTGTCTCTAAATATTAATGACGGCCGCGTTATAGGGTTTAGAGAAAAGAATGAAAAAGAATCAGAAAATCAAATTTACGCAGAATATAACCCTAAAGCGGCAACAGATACAAGAAAAGCTTATTTTGCAAAATATTTGGATCCGGCGATTGCCCAAATAGAAAAGCAAAACGCAGTTGCAAACAAACAGAAATATGCAAAAAATAAGTTAGCCGCCTTGCATAGCATATCTTCCGGTCACAAAGCTCCTTATAATTTTCAACCGGAAAATATCAATCTTAGCGCTATGCGATTATTGAACAACAAAAAGCAGAACGGCTAACAAACCGTGCTCCTTGATTTAAGATAAATTTTACTTTATGATTTATATTGCAAAAATTTTCTATATAAGGAACGTTCATGATTACTTCGCCTCAAAATCTTAAAATAAAGAAAAAATCAATATATGTATTTTGCGCGGGACCGATTCAGGGCGCGCCTGATTGGCAAGCCGCAATGCCAAACTGGTCTGATGTTACTTTTATCAATCCTCGCCGTGAAAAAATCAGCGCTGATTTTGACTGGAACGAGCAGGTTAAATGGGAAACCACAGGTTTACGTCTTTGTGATTTTATATTGTTTTGGATTCCGGCAGAAATGACTTCCATTGCCGGACGAGATTATGCGCAGACAACCAAAATTGAACTTATAGAAAACTTGGTCAGAGGCAAAAATATTGTGCTTGGCATTGACCCCAAAGTGCATACGCGGCACTATTTGACTTATAAATATCAGCAATATACCGGCGGACAACCAATTTTTGATAATCTGTCGGATTGTTTGTCCGAATTAAAAAAGCGCATTGATGCAAAAAACAAACGTCATAAAATATTTTTTACCTCTGACACGCATTTTTCATCTGAACGAGCATTTACCCTTAGCAGGCGTCCTTTCTTTAGCGTTGAAGAAATGGACTGGTCTATGGTTGAACGATGGAATACCGCGGTTGGAATTAATGACGATGTGTACCATTTGGGCGATTTCGGAAATATTGAATTTGCGCAATACTTAAATGGTAAAATTCATTTGTTGTTAGGTAACTATGAACGCGATAAAAAATCATTAATCCCTGAAAACATTGAGGAGATTATCAGCGACGATATTTATAAATTTAATTATCAGGGCACTGAATTTTTATTAGCTCATGAGCCGGTAAAATTAAGAGAAAAAACCGAGTTCGGCTTATTCGGGCATATTCATAGCCGTCAGCCGGTTAAAAAATACGGTTTAGATGTGGGTGTTGACGCTCATTATTTTACGCCCATTGATGTTGAAACGGTTTTGTGGTATAAAAACGCTATTGAAAACTTTTACGATAACAATGTTTTTACATAGTGCCACCGGATTGAACAATTTCATAATCGGCGATTTTACCTGATTTATCAAAGCCAATAATAGAAATAAACGATTATTTTTTATATGCTTAACGTCCCATTTGGCGGCGGAGGAGCATTAATTCCATACTGTTTTTGTTATCTCTCATTTGGCTAAACGACGGAGAACTTCTTGCTATCGTATCCTGCTGTGTTCGACCGGACAAAGATCTCAGATAGGCGGCTTTATCCATGTTGGTCTTTTCTGCGGCAGTATTTTGAGCCGTGAGAGCCGGAGTTTCAGCAACTGAAACGTTTTGAGCAGAGCGGGCAGCACTATATGCTTTAGCGGCGGCTTCCATTTTTTCAGCATCTTGTCCGACAAAGTTACCGCGCTCATCAAAACGTTCGCCGGCAAATTTTACCAATTCTGCTTTTTGCTCAGGGGTAATGTCGCCTTTATCCCAAGCCTCTTGTAATTGGCGAGAGTTCATCCAATCATTGCCTTTTTGCTTCAAAATGGCGTTGGCTTCACGCGGGTCACGCAGGAACAGTATTTTGATGTCTTTCGCTTGTTTATCGGTTAAGTTGTTAACATCAATGGTTGCCGAAGAGGTGTTGTTCGCACCGGTGTTTTCAGAAGATGTTGACTGAGAACGCTGAGCCCCCGGTCTACCGGTAATCACCGGCTTATCTAAATCAAGAATCTCTTCATATTGAATTTCTGAAACACGTTTGTTTTCTGACCATTTCGGATAATTTTTCAGATAATTTTTCGGAGCTTTGGGTTCGGGAGTTTTTTCCTCTTTTTTCTTGAACAAGTTAGAAACTTTTTGCACTGCATTAAATTCCCATCTTCCTATTTTATACACGCCTCGCATAAAAAGGCTTCTTTTTTCAAAGTCCTTAACCATTGTCGTTTTTTCAATAGGCATTTTTTCTTGCGGGTTAATCTTTAACAAAGTATAATGATCTATACCATTGATATTATATAGCGATTTTAAAGCAGCTTGATAATTTGCATCATTTTCACTTGGTACAAATACTCTCTTTCCAGCCCAACCTAAAGCTTTGTTCAGACTCATATTTACGTCTCTTTTAACATACTCATTTTTTAACCCTTCTCTAGAGTACTCTACCGATTCTTGTATAGCCTTAGTATATGCTTTACGTTGTTCTTGGCTCATAGCATCTATACTTTTAACCTTCATTTGAGAGAGATAGTCATCAGATATTGCTTTAATGTTAGAAGCTATATGTAAATGTTGCAATAAATTACTATATTGCTCAAAACTCATATTGTCTTTAAATTGTAACTGTTTTTCTCTTATTAAATATTCAGCATTCTTTCTACCCTCCATACTAGGAGTATTCATATCTTTTTGCATATATTGTTTAAAATTGACTCCACCGATTGTATAGGCAATGTCTAATTGTTTTTGATATTCCGCCTCATTATCCTTAAAATTTCCTTTGCCATATCTCAAATAATACTCTGTCATGGCAATATGATTCTTGGAATACATACCGGCAAATTCCGCCATCCACATTTCTTGCGTGCCGTTCATAATCAAGGACATATCTTTTTCAAAATCTTTGGGATCAGAACTTAAAGGATTGACCTCGCCTTTTTGCACCGCCTCTTTATAAAAAGAATATCGCTCATTTTCCTTATCAAAAACATTGATATCGCCGGTTTTAATATATTCTTCTCTTAAATAAACCAGTCCTGCCATATTGGCGGAGATTTCATCAGCCATGCATAATTTATAATATTGTTCCGGGGAAACTCTAATGTTTTCAGACTTAAACCCTTTATTAGCATTACTGCGATGCTTTTGTTCATGATAGAGAATAACATCATGAGAGTTTTTTTCCCAATTAAGTAACCACTTATCGGCTTCATGATAGTTCATTGTTATTGTATTTGTGGCAGAAGTATAATACCCTCCAGCACCACCCTTATTATTATCTGTGCCAATTGTATCAACTTGATAGTCAATTTTTTTCGTCCGAAAGTCGTTCGTTTGCTTTTTAAGGTCATCTGCCAAAGACATATTGTTTCTCCTCTATCAAAAACTATGCGCTTTCCATCACTACCGCTGATTTTACCAACCAGGCTTTTCTTTCAAGCACTAATTCATTGATTTGCAAAACTTTTTCAGGCTCAATATTTAATTTTGCGGCAACTCTTTCAATAAAAGTGGCTTCCGCATCGCCTAATTCATCATCAACATGCGCCATTGTTAACAATTCACGTATAAGCGCAAGAGCTTTATGGCGGTCTTTAATGGTATTTGCAATTTCAGAAAGCAAAACATCTTCTCCCGCGGGGGCATTAATTGCCGCAACTTTGTTTTTGATATCATAAATATTGACAATTTCATGGATACATTCGCGCTCGCGGTCATCAATACGTCCATCTGATTTTATTAAAAAAATCAGCGCACGGACAAATGTTATTTTTTCAGACTCGTTTAACTGTTGTATATAATCGTCTGCCATCGCAATGCTCCTTTCTGATAAATATATCATAAAATTAGCATTGCTTATGTTAATAAAATATTAAATTTATATGATGGCACTTTCACTGCACCTCTGACAGATAATGCGCATTACTTTCATTGCATTTTCTGTTATTCAGCATCCGGCTAAATAACAGAAAAAATCTTGTTGTTAATTTTATAAATATTTCCGCTTTACATAGTGCCACCGGATTGAACAATTTCATAATCGGCGATTTTACCTGATTTATCAAATCCGATGAATAAATTTGTTTCTTCAAAAGTGTAATTATCTTGGAACCATGACATAACCCAACCGATAAGCGGAATCATCCAATGGTATCTGCCAGCGCCGGATATTTTGCGGTATTCATAATATTCCAAATTATCTTTTTGAAACACAAGGTTTGGAGTTCCGAATTTTTCTCGTACTTCAGATTTAGAAGAAACTTCAGTCATTTGGCTTTCAATTCTGACGCGGTTGTCTGCCAATTTGGTATTGCCGATGGTGGTGCTGCAGGAGCACAAAATAATCATAGCGGCTAAAAATAAAAACTTTTTCATCTTAAATGCTCCTATTGAACCCTAGCTAATCTAACAACAAAATCTTGCCCGAATTGTTTGTACCAATCATTTTTTTGATTGCCGGAAATTTCAGCCGATTTATCAATAATGCTGAAAGAATTGGCTTTAACATGCCCGTCTGCCGTTACCTCATTATCGGTTTTATTAAGCGCAAAGTGCCCGATATAGGTAATTTCTTGCGGGCGCACCGTAAAGCGGATTTTGCTGTCGCCTTCATAATGCTCATCGGTTTCTACCACCGTGCGGGTTACTTGAGTGTTGCCATAATATTCGGTTGTGGTATAAATGTATTGCAGATAAAGATTAGTTACCTCATATGTGCCTATCGGTAGCATTGCCGTATCGTATTTATTGCCGCCTAAGATGGTGCTCATATAAAATACTTCATTGGTCTTAACGTTTTTAAAAGCGATAATATCGTTGTAATTTACGCCAAAAAAGCCATCATCGGAAACATTATCAGATAATGAGGTAATAACCACGCCGCGCGCGCCGCTGTTAAACAGCGCCGGACGAAATTGACGGCTGGCGCGCAACAAGTCACTCTCATTCGGGGTTTGCGGAAAAGCGCACCCGACAACAGCCAAACAAACAATTAAAACCAAAAACAATTTGCGCATAGCTCACTCCTGAAAAAATAACGGCGTCTGAGTTTTATCAAAAACTATTTCTTTTAAGATATACTATAAAAACAAAATTTTATTTTCAAGCACAAATTATGGGCTGTGATTATATAGAAAAATATAGACAAATATTTCTGTTTGTGTCATACTGCTATTGTATAAATGCTCAAGAAAGGAGAATTAAGCATGTCAGAACTTATGTATATCAACCCGGCTATGAAGAACCCCAAAACAGGTGAAAATGTTCGTGAAGCAGAGATTGCTAAATTACAAAAACTAAAAGAAGAAGGATACACTATTATCGGCTTGGAAATGACAGTTCCGCAACTGGCTGAATTGTGCGACAAAAATATTGACCCGCAACACACCGACGGAAACAGCGAGCAATGCTGTGCTAAAGAAATTTCAGAAAAAGCGCCGGAATTGCTGGGTTGGTTTAAGTCAAAAGATTCTGACAAAGTAATTTTTACAACCAACCGCGTTGATGTTGACTCGGTGGCCGCTTATGTTTTGGCCGACAGATATTTAAAAGGTGAAAATTTAGGGCAAAAAGAAAATATTGAAAAAATTAATGAACATGATGCTTTTCAGGGCGCTAAATGGAGCGGGCCTAAACCGATTGAACAAGCTTTTGACCCCGAAAACAAAGTGGCGGCGCTAGCATCTTCGGTTAAAGTATTTACGGTTACCCCGCAAAATATTGAAGATGTAAAATCTTTTATTGATACAGGTAATGTTGCTGAAAATGTTATGAACAACTATCGTACCGTTCAAAATGGAATTATTGACCGCGTTAAATCAGGCGAAATTAAAACAGAGCTTGTCGGCGGCGTTGCTTATGTTGAAACAACTTTACCTTGCGCAACCAACGTTGGTTATTCTATGGCTCCGGTTGTGGTAGCTGTTAATCCGGCCATGAAATTGGGACCGCAGGGCACGCCATTCCGTAAAGTAAGTATTTGCCAACATGAGGCTGGTTACGTTAATCTTAATGCAATAAAAGAAACTTTAAACTCTAAAGAAGACGGTTGGGGAGGAAGTCCGACTTTTATCGGTTCTAAACAAGGCGAATCTTGCAATATAGAGTTATCAGAAATTAAGAAAACCGTTTTTGCCAATCTGACACCGGAATATAAAGAAAAAGTAACACTTAATACCGGAAATGCCAACAACGGCAAAAGTCTTGGCGAATAGCCTTTTATCAAGCGCCGGGTTATAACCGGCGCTTATTTATTTTGTATTTGCCAGAGGTGTTGAAATTCGCCGGATGAAGCAAGTAAATCTTTTATAGTGCCTTGCTCTGCTATTTTACCTTTATCCAAAACAATAATGCGATCCATTTCTTTTAAGGTGGAAAGCCTATGGGCAATGGCTATTACGGTTTTGTTTTTCATTAAGCTTTTCATGCCTTTTTGAATATATTTTTCAGCTTGACTGTCTAATGCCGATGTTGCCTCATCTAAAATTAATATCGGCGAATTTTTTAAAATTGCCCGCGCAATGGCAACGCGCTGCCGTTGCCCGCCGGAAAGTTTAACACCCTTTTCTCCGACTTTGGTTTGGTAGCCTTTAGGTAATTGTTTAATAAAATCATCGGCATAGGCTCTTTGTGCAGCCTTTTCAATATCAGATTGTTTGGCGTGCAATCGCCCGTAAGATACATTTTGGCTCACGGTGCGATGGAACAGCGATGTATCTTGCGGGATAACGGCGATTGCCTCATGCAGGCTATTTTGTTTGATTTTGGCTATATCCTGCCCGTCTATTAAAATTTGACCGGACTGAATATCATACGCGCGTTGCAACAGATTAATAAGCGTGCTTTTACCGCTGCCGGAAAGCCCGACAATTCCGACCTTTTCACCGGCATTTATGGTAAATGACAATTTGTTAAACACTTTCTTTTTTCCATAGCTGAACTTAACGTTTTTAAATTCTATTTTACCACCCTTTATTTTAAGTTTTTTGGCGTTTTTAACATCAACAATTTCATGCTTTAACACAAATGGCGACATAGCCGCCTGCAAAGCGCCATAGTTGGTATTTAATTCACATATATTAACTAAAATACCGGAAAAAGTATTCATAATCGCGTCCATCAGCATTAACACCAATGTTACATCGCCAACGCTGACTTGATTTTGATACCACATCTTGATTAGCAGTAATATACTTCCGGACTCAAATAAACATAGCATGGTTCGCTGAATGCGCAATCCGTCATGAAACTTATTTGTTGCCGCCAAATAAGCGGCTATGCATTTATCAAATATTCTTTTTACATAGGAAATTTCATAATCTTCACTTCCGCCTGCTTTTATGTTCAAAGAATTGCTTATACTATCAGCCACCACGCCGTTAAAATCATCAAGCATATCATTAGCGTTTTTATGTAAAGAGCGCAGTTTAAAGCTGATTTTATAAGAGGCAACGGCGGATATTGACCCAAAAACAAAAACTAAAAGCAAGAACCACAGGCTAACCCGTCCGATAAAATAAAAATTAAGCAACACAAAGAAAAAGGCGCTGTAAAACCGCGAAATATTTCTATGCAATTCCATGGTTTTGTTTGAGCAGTTAAGCGTTTTTTGCGAAAGCTGTCCGGATTTTTGCGATGAAAAATAATTTTCGGAGTGTTTGGCTAAATAATCTACCGCAAACAACTTTATTTTAGCACCTATAAAATTCCGCACATTGTTTTCTTCAATCAACTCGCGCACCATTCTGAACACGGACTGCCCGACATACGCAAAAAATATCGCGACCAAAAGCCATCCTGTTTTACTCCAAGAAAGCTCCTGCGGCGTAATTAAAGCAAAATAATTTATCATCTTTGAGAAGAATACCGGAACATAAACTTTAGAAATTTGCAAACCAAACGCCAATATCATACCGGTCACCGCCCATTTGCGCGCCCCATATAACGCCTCCCACATAAATAACAGCGGATTTTTTGGTATTTTACGCATATTCGGGATTTTTTCAAATGACTTCATAGCTTACCTCCTTTTTCCAGCTGTTGCATTTTCCATAACTTAGCAAATTTACCGTTTTTCATGGCGGCAAGCTCGTCAAAAGTACCGGTTTCAATGATTTTTCCTTGTTCAATATAAATAATTCGGTCCATTTTCTTTAAGGTGGAAAGCCTATGAGCAATAGCTATTACGGTTTGCATGCCCAACAGATTATTAATTGCCGCGGCAACTTCGCTTTCAGATTGATTGTCAAGCGAGGAAGTCGCCTCATCTAAAATTAAGATGGGACTATTACGCAAAACCGCCCGAGCAATGGCAATGCGTTGTCTTTCACCGCCTGAAAGTTTGCAACCGCGTTCCCCGACCATTGAGTTATAGCCTTCCGGCAATTTTTTAATAAACCCGTCGGCGCATGCGGTTTGCGCGGCTTGTTTTATTTTGCGGTCAGCCGCTTTTATGCCGTAAGCAATATTTTCTTTTATACTGCGCTGAAACAAAACCGTTTCTTGCGGAATAACTGCCAAATTTCGGTGCAAGCTGCTTTGCGTTACATTTTTTATATCCTGCCCGTCTATTAAAATTTGACCTGATTGAATATCATACGCGCGTTGCAACAGATTAATAAGCGTGCTTTTACCGCTGCCGGAAACTCCGACAATCCCAACCTTTTCACCGCTCTTAATTTTCAGATTAAAGCCGTCAAAAATTCTATTTTGTTCAGGATAGGCAAAACAAATGTTTTTAAATTCTATTTCAGCTTTTTTAACTTTAAGCGGCTTGGCATTCGGGTTGTCGGTAATTTCATGCGGGGTTGTAAACGGCTCTAATCCGGCTTGAACATAAGATAAGCTGTTGGCAAGCCGGCGAAAATCTATACACAACTCCATCAGCCACATAAAACCGCCGCTTAACGTTAATAAAACAAACACAATATCACCGACCGTAATTAATGATTCGCTCCATAAATAAATGGCATAAATCAACATAAACAGCGAGCACAAATATATAAAACAGCACATGCCTGTATAAGACGAAAACCATACCAACATGGTTTTGGCTTTAATTTTTATGTATTGCTGCAACAAGGTGGACAAACGCTTTTTTTCATACTCCAACCGATTAAATTGCTTAACCAAGCGAATGTTGGCAATAACATCAACCAGCCAGCCGGTATATAAAGCCTCTGATTTGCTTTGCATTTTATTTAAGTGGTTAGCGGTTTGATTAGCGTAATAATTAACCAAAGTTACTACGGCAACGCATATTAAAAACAACAGTCCTAAGCGAGGATTGATTATTGTTAATAAAATTATTTTTACGCCGATGTCGCAAAAGATTCCCCAAAACTGCGCAATAATTACGGAAAATATCGGCTGAAGAGAATTAATTTGATTGGTTTTGGCCAACAAATTTCCGGTTTGTTTGTTAATAATATAATTAAATGAATGTCCGAAAATATATGAAAGCGCGCGGCCGTAAATACGTCTTTGCAGCGGCAAATAAAAATATTTTTGCCGATATATCTTGTTTTGTTTAGGCAAAAAGATGTTAATAACATTGCAAATAAAAACAGCAGCGAAAATCCATAAAAGATTATGCAAATTTTCAGGCGTTGCCCCTTGCTTAACGCC
Organism: uncultured Alphaproteobacteria bacterium; assembly: GCA_902464275.1. Taxonomy (GTDB): domain Bacteria; phylum Pseudomonadota; class Alphaproteobacteria; order RF32; family CAG-239; genus CAAFZY01. Next base: position 14,369 of record CABQIK010000012.1, read on the forward strand.
ATCAACCATCTTCGCAAACAGCCAGTCCAGTAAATTAAAAACCGAAATTTCGGCCAGTACAAACAACAAACATACCAAAAACGTCCATTTATAAGGCATCAGACATTCTTTTATGATATATTTTATTGCCGTTTGCGGAAATGGCTGTAACTGCATAAACTTCAGCTCCTTAAATCAATTTTATTACTGTTGCTGTTTACAAGCAGTTTATTAAAATTGCGGATGTATTCGTCTTTGGTTAAGCAATTTTCTTTGAGTTTTTCTTCTTCGGTTTTATAAAGCTCTTTCCAATCGGCTTTGCTGATTTTATAGTCGTCATCGTTATTATTTTGTGCGTAAACAACCATATAATCGGCATATTCGTCCGCGGTGACGCAGCCGTCTTTGTTTTTATCCATTTGAAAATAGTTTTCACTTGCCAGATTGTCAGAAGCTGCGGCAAGAAATTTATCGGCGATTTCATCTGATGACATCGCTTGCAGTTTTTCAACTTCAACGCGGGCTTTTTCAAGCTTTTGATTAAGTTCCTGCGTCATTTCTTCCGGCGATTTATTTGCCATAACTTTAACTTTTTCAAACAATCCAACTGTTTCATGCTCAACTTCATGATACATAAAATAGGCATATTCAGATTTATCTAGCTTGTGGTCGGAATTTTTATCTTCGGTTTTGAAGCCTTGCTGCCAACGAGCCTTTTTAGCCGCCTTATCCGCATCGGACAGCGGCTCGGCATTAATAGCATTTACCATCATGGCAAATTCATTTTCAGAGATAAAGCCGTCATTGTTAACATCGGCGGCATTAAACGATTCCAGCAACATCTTTTGATTTTCTGGCGAATTAAATTCATCTTTTATCATCTGCCGCAGCTGTTGCGGCGATGGAATTTGCGCCACCGCATTATAAGATAAAAACAATATGCCCAAAACAACGCTCAATTTAAAAGTTTTCATAAAACACCTCTCTTTTGAAGAATATTTTAGAACGATATAAATACTATTTACAACATAAATGTGCATTGGTGATAAAAAAACTTGGCTTTCGGAAAATTCTGTGCTCTTATTTTGGCATAAACAATATTTATAAGGAATTTACCATGAAAAAATTATCGTTATTAGGCGCTTTGTGTTTAATGCTTTCAGCATGCGAAATGGAGCTTGACATACCGGTTAAAATCAGCGAATTGTTATCAGCTGAAACGCAAGATGTTACCGGCGTGCTTTCAGTTGAAGTTTCAGCTTGCGCAAGTTATGAAGATTCCCGCATTCCGTCTGAATCATTAATTGAAGTGCAGAAAAAAATTAAAACCATAATTCCCTCTGCCGAATATGTTCAGTGTTATAAAAAAGAAATGACCTCTTATGCTGAATTTAATTTTAAGGTTAACGTAAAGCACGATATTGAAACTCCTTCCGACGGAATTTCATTGTTGAGCAACAATACCGGCGCGCTCGGCATGCATATTCCGAACGATGTTACTGAACAAATTAAAGAGGCTTTATACGGTGACAGCAATATATCAATAATTTACAATGTAAATAATGATACCGATAAACCGATAAAATTTACGGTAGTTTCTTCGTATTTGAACGACCAACCGTTCCCGCTCGGAAACAGCTTTGTGTTAGAGCCAAACTATTCAGTAAATATTCGCTTACCTGATGTGGCTAAAGATTATATTCTGCAAGGAAACAACTTTATTATCCTGATACCGGATAATGATGACGAGCCGGAAGCAAGCGAAAGCGCTGAGCAAGCCGAATAAAAAAACAAAGCCCGACGGCAAATTTTGTTATCGGGCTTTTCTTTTACTTAAAATCTGAAATCGCGTTCGCCTTGTTTAATTTTAGCAAGGTTATTTATGGTAATTTGCCGAACTTTATCGCTTTTAATGTTGGCAAGTTCTTTGTTAATTACTTCTTCGCCTAATTTTTTAGTTTCGGCAGAGGCGTAGTCTTGCAAAAATTCTTGCAGCGTCATTAAAGCGTTAGGGTGACAGCAGTTAAGAATCTGCATTTTTTTACACAATTCCATAAAGCGGTCGCCGGTGCGGCCTTCGCGATAACACGCGGTGCAAAAACTCGGGATATAACCCATGCCCAAAAGCCAACGAACAACTTCATCTAAAGTGCGTTGGTCTGAAACGTCAAACTGCTCGGTATCATGCTCGCGGGTTATATTGGTATATCCGCCCACACTGGTACGCGATGCGCCGGAAATTTGCGAAATTCCGTAATGAATAACCCGACTGCGGCAGGCTTCGCTTTCACGAGTGGAAATAATCATGCCGGTATAAGGGGTGGAAATGCGCACGCAGGCAATAATCTTGGCAAAAATATCATCATCAATACCGTTATCAAAAGCGTTGGGGTCAATATCATCGGCGTGTTTAATACGCGGAAACGATATTGTGTGCGGACCAACGCCGTGCACCGCTTCCAAGTGCTCGGCATGCATCAAAAGCGCGGCAAACTCATATTTATAACCTTCAAGCCCGAACAAAACGCCAAGCCCGACATCGTCAATGCCGCCTTCCATGGCTCTGTCCATCGCCTCGGTATGGTAGGCATAATTATGTTTAGGTCCGGTCGGGTGCAATTTTTCATACGACTCTTTATTATACGTTTCTTGAAACAAAATATATGTTCCGATACCGGCTTCTTTCAGTTTGCGATAATTTTCAACCGTGGTGGCGGCAATATTAACATTTACGCGGCGAATCGCTCCGTTTTTGTGCTTTACCGAATAAATGGTTTTAATGCAGTCTAAAATATATTCAATCGGGTTGTTAATCGGGTCTTCACCGGCTTCAATCGCCAAACGTTTATGTCCCATGTCCTGCAGTGCAACAACCTCTGCCTTAACCTCTTCTTGAGTAAGTTTTTTGCGCATAATGTGCTTATTTTTAGCATGGTACGGGCAATAAGTGCAACCGTTTACGCAATAATTGGAAAGATAAAGCGGGGCAAACAATACTATGCGGTTGCCGTAAAAATCTTTTTTAAATTGCTCGGCAAGGGCAAAAATTTCAGCGTTTTGTTCCGGTAAATCACAGGAAAGCAAAACCGATGCTTCGCGGTGGGTTAAGCCCTTGCGCAATTTGGCTTTGGCAATTATTTGATTGATTAATTCCTGATTATGTTTGTTGGCTTCGGCATAAGCCAAGGTTGCAAGCACTTCATCATGGCAAATAAACTCTTCTGCCTTGAGCGATTTGGGATTATACATAAAATTTCCTTTCTTATGGGTCAGAAAAAACCTTCCCCGTCAGTTAAACATAATGCGAACATAAAACCTTTGCCTGAGTTTGGCAAGCTTTTTGTTTTAAGCAAAAACCGTTTTGCTGCTGACGCCGTCTAATGCGCCGATTTTACCGGACAATGCCGAAATGATATCTTGCGGAGCGTCAAGCGCAATGCTGATAATGGCAACCTGTTTTTGTTTGTACGGAATGCCCATACGACCGACAATATAGGCGCGGTATTCATGCAGCAAGGCATTAAGTTTTTCAACGCTATCCTGATTTTTTACCAAAATAGCAAGCAAGGCAATGCGGGTTTCCATAACTATTCTCCTTTATAGGTCAACGGGTATTTAACCACAATGTTATAAACAACTTTTGAAACATAATTTTCAGACATACTCTCCCACGGGCGGTAATAATAACCGGTAATAGTCACTTTGCCGGGGTGAGTGGCGCGGAATGAATATGTTTTTACACCGCCGGCACCGAGCAAACCTTCGCCAACATTATCCTGACGATAACTTTCGGTAATATTGGTTATAATGTTTTGAGGCTCAGGCGTTGTAAAAAATGCCCAAGAATAGCCGGTGGTGGGGTTTTCAGGTAATGCTATATTAACACTGTCGCCTAAAGACAGTTCTAAAGTTTGGCCGTTGTTATTATAGTTAAGATTATAAATTTCCGTGCTTGCGCATCCGCCAAACATTAAAACCATCAACAAAGCATAAATAACTTTTTTCATATTTCCTCCTGTTTTACTGCACAGTTGCGTCCATAGGATTAAAGCGTACCAAAATTGATTTCCATTTGTCATACTTATCAGGATACTTTTCAGCAAACACTTTATAAATATTTACGCCGTTTTTGTTTTGGCACGACCAAATTGCGCGGCGGGCGCTTTCGGCAATAGCTCTGAAGTGCGGATCAGAACTCATGCGCGATGAATTTACGATTTGAGCATCGCGAACCGTTCCGTCTTGGTTTAAGGTGGCTCTGACTTCAATTATCATGCCCTCAATACCGCGGGCTCCGGGGTCAAGATTCCAACATTCGCGCAAATATCCACCGATAGCGTCGGTTTCAGTAATGGTCAGTTCGCTGAAATAGGAGCCGCCGGTGCCGCCCTCAATACCCATATTGGCAACGGCAGTACCTTCTTTAATTACCGCCGGTGACGCGGTCTCGCCGATTTCTTTTTCCATACTGCTGACCGAATCCATTAAGCTCTTTAATGGATTGGCAATCGTGTTGTTTTTAGCCGGCTGTTTGGCATTGGGTTTAGAGACCTGCTTAGGCGCCGGCGGAGTTTTATCGGCCGGTTTAGGAGCCGGTTTCGGTTTGGGTTTAGGCTGCGGTTTGGGCGCAGGTTTAGGAGCCGGCTTAGGCGCAGGCTTGGGTTTAGGCTTGGTATCCGGTTTAGGAGCCGGTTTTTCAGGCTCGGGCGGAGTGGTGTCTAAAAAGTCTTTTTTAGGTTCTTCGGCTTTAGTTTCTTCCGGCGGAGGCGGAAGTTCAGGCGCTTTTGTTTCTTCATGAGTCCAGTTCTGCGGCTGTTTTTGTTCCGGCGCCGTGGCTTTTTTATCTTCTTTACCAAACACGGCCTTGGGCGGCAAGTTAGTCATTTCCGCTAATTTTACGTCTTTTAAATCAACAATAATCGGCGCTTGTCCGGTTTCTATCTTGGCACGCCCGAAAAACGGCAAATCCAGCACTAAAACCAGAAAAACCGTTATATGCAAGGCAATTGACATGTAAAGATAGCGTTTGTTCATAGCGTACGCCTATTTCTCCTTAACAAGCGGACGAGCCTCGGTTTTAAGACCGACTTTATCTATCCCCGCCTCTTTTAACAACGCCATCAGATTTATAACTCTGCCGTATTCTGACATGGTATCACCGGAAATTGTAACGGAGGTATCGGCGTTCTCGCTGCGAATCGCCTTAACTTTAGCCACAATTTTATCAGCCGGAATTTCCGTTTTACCGATATAATAGTATCCGTCTTTATCAACGCTGATATTGATTGAGGTTTCTTTGCCTTCTAACGCCTTTCCGCCGACTTTAGGTAAATCAAGCGCAATGCCTGAAGTCATGAGCGGAGCAGCAACCATAAACACCACCAACAAAACCATCATTACATCCATTAAATTAGTAATGTTAATATCGGCGTTGCGGCGACTCGGGTGACGTCCTGATGAATAGCGAGAATTGTACATCATGAGTTGTTCTCCGTTATTCACCTGCCATTTCGGCTTTTAAGGTGGTATCATCAATTTCACGCGATAAAATGGTTGAAAATTCGGCAATAAAGTTTTCAAGCCGTTTGGCATAGCGGTCAACATCGGTGGTAATCATGTTGTAGGTAACCACCGCCGGAATAGCGGCAATTAAGCCGAATGCGGTGGTAAACAAAGCTTCGGCAATACCGGGAGCCATGGCGGAAAGCGAATTGCTCTGGGTTGCGGCAATGGCGTTAAAACTGTTAATAATGCCCCAAACCGTACCGAACAAACCGACAAGCGGAGCAACGGAACCGGTTGATGCCAAAAAGCCCAAGCGATTGTCCATATCGTCAAGTTCTTTATCCATCGCCACCATCATGGCTTTTTCAACGCGCTGTTGGAGCGATGCGCCGCGCAAGCCGCGGTCGGTTTTAGACTTCATGATATTGGAGCGGCGCCATTCCTTCATGGCAGCCATAAACATTGCCGACATCGGGTCGCGCGGGTGGTTGCCGATAGCGTCATACAAGCGGTCAAGCGAACCTCCCGACCAAAAAGCTTCTTCAAATTTTTTGGTATTGCGTTTTACCTGCCGCAAAGTGGCAAATTTTTCAAAAATGATTGTCCACGACCATACGGAAGCGGCAATTAAACCTATCATTACAACTTTGGTAACCGTGTCGGAAGCCCACACCAAATCCCACATAGACATTTGATTTGCCGCGGTGTTGACGGCATCTGAAAGCGCTTGTGTTTCCATTTTTTAACCCTTTTATTGATTTAAATGACATAATTGTGATTGTTATTACCACAAAATGTTAAATTTTCAATTAATTATCGGGATAAAAAAGCACCGTGCAGTTTATAAATAAACAAACACGGTGCAATCTCTTACCTTCTTGTGAGAAAGTTTTTTATAGAAAGAACTATCTCACAAGCTGTCCCTATAACGAGACCGAGTACAAAACTGTGAACTCCAAAGATTTTTACATCTTGAAAATTCCCAATCATATACCCAAACCCCATAATGAGGAACAGTAGCAATCCAAGGCCAACTCCAGGGAGAACAAAACTTAATAGCCAGGCTAAAAAGTTTTCAAGACAACCCCAGAGTTTGCTGATTAACGCTCCCAACATGCCAACGATGGCAGCAATCAGCAACAAATTCCATGCCATAATATTATGATTTAATTGTTTCAGTTCAGAAAAGGAAAAAATTTTATCAGCGGTAAGGACCAACAAAACAAAAACCCACGCACAATTCCCTACAAAAAAATATTTTTCTATGTAGGTAATATAGCATTACGCATCGGTTTTGTAAAGTTATTTCATCCACTGAATGGCATCGGCGCATTGGCGTTGGCTCATGCCTTTAATACGGCAGCGATTAACAATAATATTGGGCGCCGAATCCATACTGTAACAGCCATCGCCGATTAAGGAATAATCAAAATAAGTGGCAACATTGGGCATTACGTCATCAAAAGCAAGCGCCGTTTCCATTTTAGGCCATTTAAGCCGAAAACTCAGGTTAGTCAGCTTTTCTGACGCGGAAGAAAGCACGTAAAAGCGCATTGAACAGTTGGTTTTGTTGGTTATGGTGCGCGAAATTTTAAAATTGCGCATATAAATCAAAATTTTAGGCTTATCGTCAATAACAACATCATTACCGACAAACCTTATTTGCACAACGCTTTTGTCTTGATTCCGGTCAATCGGCTGCTGATTGGCAACTTCATCATCATCGTCTTCATCAACAACAGGGGATAAAAGGTTATTGACTGACGGAAGCGCGGCCGCTGCGCTTGGCTGTTGCCCGCGAATCGTTGGTCTCGGCTGTGCGGCCGGTCGCGCAGGCGCGACAAGCGGATTATTTTGCTGATTGTTTCCGCCGGAGCCGAAAATTTGCGCCTCAGCCGCGGCGGCAAAAATGCTTGCAAGCCCGACAACTGCGAATCCGTACAAAACCGCGGATTTTATTTTTTTGCAAAAACGATTGTCAGGCATTGCGCTTTCCTTTTATTTAATTTCAGCAATCAGGCTGTTAACTTTTTCAAAATTCTTGACGATTTTATCGTAAGATTCTTCCATTTCGGTAATATCCTGAGCTTTTTCATTGGCAAGCAAGCGTTCTTGCTCTGAATATGAAATATTTTTGAACTCATTGTAATATTCCGGATTTTTGGAATCAACATATTGGAACAAGTTTGCGCATTCACCGGTGCTGCGGCTTGAAGCCACTCTGTTGCGGCGAGCATCGGCAGAGTTGTTATCACCTTTACCGATAATGCTGCATGAGGCAACATTGTAATTAAGGCTGTCAAGCAACATAAAGCATTTTTCGGTTTTTACTGAGCCTCTGACGGTGGCCTGTTTATGAGAGCCGAGCGCGGGCATTTCAACTGTGGTGGTAACAGCGCCTAAGCTTTGTTGCGTATTGCGGGAATCGCGAACCGTGCGCACCGGAGCTTTTTCTTCAGCGGGTTTTTCATCTTCGCCGATGGCGTAACGCTCGCTGATTTTATCAGTCCAGCCCATTTCAAGTTTGGCTTGGCGCATACTGTCATTGGTGCGGTTATAAAAAGTGACCAAAAAGTCACAGTTAGTAATTTCGCCTTCGGTATTTTCAACCGGCTTAATTTCATGAATTTTGAATAAAACGGCTCTGGGCTTGGTGGTTTCTTCTTCAGCCGGCGCATTGTTTTCAGGAGTTGCGGCCGCTAAAGCCGAAGCGCACACACCCATACTTAATGCGGAAAATAAAATATTTTTGAACATGTTCATTATGTATCCCCTTAAATATATTTAGTTTTGTTATCACTATATGCGGATTTTATTTAATTTTCCTTTAATTTTTTCAAGATACGCAAAAAATCAGCCCATGCTTTTGCTTTTTGCGCCGAATTACGCAGCAAAAACGCCGGGTGAAAACTTGCCAAAGCCTGCACAACGGTTTTATCAGGCAATTTATATTCATACCATTTGCCGCGCATTTTTGATATAGGCTCCGCATTGTCTAAAACCGCGTTAGCCGCACTGCCGCCAAGCAGCAACAGCACTTGCGGTTTAATTAATTCTATCTGTCTTTTTAAAAACGGCAGGCAAACGGCAACTTCGCCGTCTGTCGGGGTGCGGTTCCCGGGCGGACGCCATGGCAGAATATTGGTAATATACACGCTCTCGCGGTTTACGCCGATGGCATTAAGCATTTTATCAAGCAAATGACCGCTGCGGCCGACAAACGGCAGACCTAATCTGTCTTCATCGGCGCCGGGAGCTTCGCCGACAATTAAAACCTCGGCATTAGGATTGCCGCTGCCGAAAACCGTTGACTTGGCGTTAAATTTAAGCGCGCAGCCCTCAAAACTGTTTACAAGCTCTTTCAGCTCTTCTAAAGAAGTTGCTTTTTCACACAATTCACGAGCGTTTTTGCAAGCGGCAACAGAGGTTTGCGCCAAAGTGCTGATAGCCGGACGCGCCGGAGCCGCGCTCATTACCGCCGCAGCAGAAGTAACCGGCTGCGGTTTGCTTATAAGCAACGGTTCAGCGCCGCAACTTTCCGTTACGCCGCTGTCAATGTACCAATTAAGCAATGCCGATATGTTAAAATTTTGTTCCATGTTGTAAATTATATTGCGCAAATACTTTTTTTGCAACATAAAGCAATTATTTACACATATAAATATATAATTTTTATTGAACACCGCGGCGTTTTCGGTGTAAACTTTAAAAAAACTTAAAAAAGATGTTACATGCAATGAAATTAGGATATATCGCAGCCCTTGTTATCAGCGTGGGCGTTTTTAACTCTTGCTCCGGAGCTTTTATGAATAAAAAAGCTCCCGAACAGCCCGTTGTTTATTCGGTTCCGCATTTAAAAACCGCTTACGGAGCTTATTTGGCGGCAAGGGTGGCGCATTTGCGGCAAGATTTAAATGTTGCGGCCGATTATTATATAAAATCAGTGCAACTCGGGGCTGATAAACCTGAAATTATCGGTCAGACGTATGTGCTGCTCACCTCAGAAGGCAGAATCGGCGAGGCAGCGCAGTATGCCAAAGAATCGCTTAAAAAAGGCGATAAAAGCAATTTTATTTACTTCGTGATTATGACTGACGAATTGCAGAAAAATAATTACAAGCAAGCTTTGTCCGCCTTAAATAACATTCATGACAAAGTTTACAAAAAGTCAATTATTCCGCTGTTTTCAGCTTGGATTTATGCGGCGGAAGGCAATAAAGAGCAGGCTCTTAAAGAGCTGGCAACCTTAAAAAAAGATAAATCTCTGCTCTCATTATATTATATGCACAGCGGCATGATTAATGATTATTTTAATGACGTTCCGGCGGCGGAAGCGGCATTTGCCACCGTGGTGCAAGACGAAGATTTAGAGCTTTCATATCGCTCAATGCAAATTATCAGCAATTTTTACATTCGCGCCGGTAAAAAAGATGAGGCGATTGCGCTTGTTAAAAAATATTATGATAAAAATCCGCAAGCCAAAATGATGGAATCGCTTTATAAGCAGGTTACATCCGCGGAAGAAAACAACGTTGCCAAAATTATGGATACTCCGCAAAAAGGAGAGGCTGAAGCAATTTTTAATGTCGGCACGGTGTTCAGAGGGTATCAGGCCGATATTTCACAAGTATTTACCGCATTGGCGTTGTATCTTAATCCGCAACATGATGTGGCTTTGGTTTCAATGGCCGATTTGCTGGAACATAATCAGCGCTTTAAAGAGGCCATCAAAAAATATGAGCAAATCAGCCCGCAGTCGCCGATTTACTTTATGGGACAGCTGAAAATTGCCGGAATTTATATGGACAAACAGCTGCATGAACAAGCTTTGCAAAAGTTGCAGGCTTTGCAACAACAGTATCCGGACAATTATCAGGTTTTGTTTAACACGGCTGAAGTTTACCGCATTGCCGGCAAGCAGGACAAGGCTATTGAATTTTATAAAAAAGCCTTAAAAAACCAACCGAAAGCAGCTGAAAACGACTGGACGGTTTATTACGCTTTGGGCATGGCGTATGAGCAAAACGGCGAATGGAATAACGCTGAAGAAGCTTTGCAAACAGCCTTAAAAATCAGCCACCGCCATCCGTTTGTACTTAATTATCTGGGATACAGTTGGCTTGAACACAACAAAAACATTAATGAAGCGTTGTTTATGATTTTTGAGGCTTTTCGTCAAAGTCCTGAAGACGGGCATATTATGGACAGCCTCGGGTGGGCGTTATACCGTATGGGCAAATACGATGACAGCGTAAAAATTTTGGAGCGCGCGGCTGAATATTTGCCGGCCAACGCCATTGTTTGCGACCACTTGGGCGACGCATATTGGCAAGTAGGGCGCAAAGCGGAAGCTAAGTTTCAGTGGAAGCACGCTTTAAGCTTAAAAGAAGATTCGGAAAGCTTAAACAAAGATGCCATCAAAGCTAAAATCAGCGACGGGGTTAACACTCCGGCAGCAATTAATTTTAACGAACCGTTGTTGGTTGAGCGTATTAAAACCTTAAACCTTACCGAATAGACATTTTAAAACCCCGCAATTTTTGTTGCGGGGTTTTATTTACTCTGCCGGTTCCGCGTCTTCAACGTTTTCAATCAGCGTATCTAACGTGTCAGCCTCATTTTCTTTGTAACCCTCAAAATCTTCAGCTTTTTCTTTGATTTTATCGGTTGTTTTTTCAATTTGCGGCTGAGCCAACTTTTGGAACAAATCGTCAATTTCTTTTTGCGAATCTTTTTCTTCTTCAGCAGTTTTTTCAGCTTTTTCTTTCTTTTTATCCTTTTCACCGAGGCCGACTTCCGAGCCCTTGTCACGAATTAAGTCTTTGGTTGATTCAGGAATTAAGCTTTCAAGCGGCTCGGCAAATTTGCCGGCTAAAGTAAAATAGCGCGACTCCTTAAACATGCCGCTTTTAGATTCTTCAGGCAGCATCCATGTAATTAAAATATTAAACAAAATTACCAACAAACAGGCTCTGAGCACGCCAAACAGCAAACCCAACACTCTGTCAAGCGAGCTTAATTTGCTGGAGCGTACCTTGCCTATCATTTTGTCGGTGCTTAACAGCCAAATAATAAAAAATATTACCAAAATCAGCAAGGCGGTAACTATTCCTGCCATCATGGAGCTTGCAATATAATGTTTGGCAAGCGGAGTTAATATCGGAAGCAGATAAAACACTGCTATTGCCGCCAAAATCCAACCGACAATGGCCAAAACCTCTTTAACCAAACCGCGGTATAAGGCAATTAACGCCGAAACGGCGGTTATGATTAAAATTACAACGTCTAAATTATTTAACTGCTGCATATTAAATCCTTAATTAAACCAATTTATAAGCCGATGAACATTACCGATTTCATAGCATGACATATCGGTGTTTTTCTTTTCTTTACCATAGCTCGGCGGCACAATAGCATTGTTAAAGCCAAGTTTGCAAGCCTCTTTTAAGCGTAAATTAGGCTGACTTACGGCTCTGATTTCACCGGATAATCCGATTTCGCCGAAGATTACCATATCAGAGGGCAACGGCTTGTTGGTTAAAGATGAAATTACCGCCATGGCCACCGCTAAATCGGCCGCCGGTTCTGAAATTTTTAAGCCGCCGGCAATATTTAAATAAACGTCCTGCGCGCTGAAGTTCATACCGCAACGGGCTTCCAAAACCGCTAAAATCATGGCTAAGCGGTTAGAATCCCAACCGACCACCGCCCTTTTGGGGCTTGAATAACCGCTCGGACTCACTAAAGCCTGAATTTCAACCAAAACCGGACGCGAACCTTCAATACCGGCAAAAACGCATGAGCCGGAAACGTTGCCTTGGCGTTCGGCCAAAAACAGCGCCGAGGGGTTTTCAACCTCAACCAGACCTTTATCCTGCATTTCAAAAACACCGATTTCATCGGTAGCGCCGTAACGGTTTTTAACCGCGCGCAAAATGCGGAAATGGTGGCCGCGTTCGCCTTCAAAATAAAGCACCGTATCAACCATGTGTTCCAAAACGCGCGGACCGGCAATAGCGCCCTGTTTGGTAACGTGTCCGACCAAAAACAGCACAAATCCCTTGCGTTTGGCAAGTTTTATCAGCTCATAGGCGCAAGCCCTCACCTGCGCAACGCTGCCGGGGGTAGACTCCACATTTTCAAGATACATGGTTTGAATAGAATCAATAATAACCACTGACGGATTGGCTTTATCCAATGTTGCCACAATATCTTTTACTTCAGTGGTACTCGCAAGCTTAACCGGCGATGAGGCAAGCCCCAGACGCTGCGCTCTGATACGAACCTGATCAATCGCTTCTTCGCCCGAAATATAAAAGCACTCATACTCCGGCGATAAATTGGCAACACCGGCGCAAACCTGCAACAGCAAAGTTGATTTACCGATTCCGGGGTCACCGCCGACTAAAATAGCGGAACCGGGAACAAGTCCTCCGCCGGTTACACGGTCAATTTCTTTAATATTGGTAGCCAAGCGCTTAAAAGTTTGCGCTGAACCGCTGAGCGGCACAAACTCTATCATCTCGCCTTTTTTCTGAGGAGGCAAAATTGAAAATCCGCCGCCCTGAACTTTTTCTTCCTCAATAGTATTCCATTCGCCGCAGGCATCACATTTACCCTGCCATTTGGGGTAAACGGCGCCACAATTCTGACAAACATATTCTATTGAGCTCTTTTTTACCATGGCTATATTTCCACTTTTATCGGACCTTGCGAACAGCCGTTAATAAACTGCTGAACGTACGGGTCTTCGGTTTTATCCATTTCTTTAACCGTTCCCTGCCAAATAATTTTACCTTTATAAAGCATGGCAACGCGGTCGGCAATTTTACGAACCGAGGCCATGTCGTGGGTAATGGTTAAGGTAGTTGCGCCCAACCCTTTGGCGGATTCCACAATCAAATCATTAATCACATCGGCCATAATCGGGTCTAAGCCGGTAGTCGGCTCGTCAAAAAAGATTATCTCCGGATTGGTAATAATGGCGCGTGCCAACCCGACGCGTTTTTGCATACCGCCGGAAAGTTCTGAGGGTGATAAATCAGCCACATCAGGAGCAAGACCAACTTGGCGCAGCACTCTTATAGCCTCAACTTTAGCTTTTTCACGGTTTGCTTTTTGATTTTCAAGCAAAGAAAACGCAACATTTTCCCATACCGATAAGCTGTCAAACAAGGCGCCGCCCTGAAAAAGCATTCCCATCTTGCTATGAAAATTACGTTGCTCAGAGCCGCGGGCACCGACAACTTCAGTGCCGTTAATTTTAATTGAGCCGGCATCCGGAGTTAAAAGCCCCTGAATACATTTAATCAGCACCGATTTTCCGGTGCCGGAGCCGCCGATAACAACTAAAGATTCTCCGGCATAAACATCTAAGTCAACTCCGGACAAAACCTGTTTTTTACCGAATGATTTTCGTAAATTGCGAATTGATATTTTAACTTTTTCCATTTTACGCCTCTTATTTTGAGAAGAACACTTCGGTTAAAACATAGTTGAAAATTAAAATTAAGATTGAGGCCGAAACCACAGCGTTGGTAGTGGCCTGTCCGACGCCCTGCGCGCCGCCTTTAGAGCGATAGCCGTTATAGCAACCCATTAAAGCAACAATGAATCCGAAAACACCGGCTTTAACCAAACCGGAAATTATATCTATCGCCTCCATATTTTGCAAAGTGGAATTAATGTAGTTGGCGGGATTAAAGCCGAGTTTGTAAACGCCGACCACATAACCGCCGAAAATGCCGATAACATCGCCGATTAAAACCAAAATCGGTAAAACAATAACGCCCGACCACAATCGCGGCGCGACCAAATATTTAAACGGATTGGTGGAAAGAGTAACCAAGGCGTCAATTTGCTCAGTAACACGCATGGTGCCGATTTCAGCCGCCATTGCCGCCCCGATGCGTCCGGCAACCATTAAGGCGGACAATACCGGCGCCAACTCGCGGGTTACGGAAATTAACACCACGGAAGCAACCGCGCTTTCAGCCCCGAAACGGGCAAAACCGGAGTAGCTTTGCAAAGCAATCACCATACCGGCAAAAATAGTGGTCAGCCCCACCACCGGCAATGAGTAAAACCCCATATCCATCAGCTGCCGCATAAAGTTTTTGGGATAAAACGGCGGCGTAAAGCAATGGTACAATGATTTTATGATAAACAACGAAAGCTCACCTAAACTGATGATAAATTTAACCAACGGTTTACCGAGCGTTCGTAAAAAATTTTCTATTTGTTTTCTTGTCATGGCGTATCCTTAAAAACTGCTTTTATTTTAAGTTTTTTTAATTAAAAAGCAACATCGGCGTTTAACTTTATAACAACCTTATCAGGCGCCGACGCCTCAAACGGATAAAGTTTTATCAGCGGAACGGAGCAACCCAAAATTTGATATTCTTGCGCCGCGGGCATGCGCTCCGCCTTTTTGGGCTCCGATACCAATTCAACCGCTAATTTTACTTCAGCGTTTTCAGCAAACGGCATATTAACAATTCCGATACCTCTGACCTCAAGCAATCCTCTGATATTTTCAGGCGCACAAGCGTATAGTTTGCCATCTTTGGCAAAAACGTCCGCGCGGTCATCGGCAACCAATTCGGCGCCTTTGTTCATAATCAGCCTTAACGCTAAATCAGATTTACCGCTGCCGGATTGTCCGAGCAGCAAAATTCCGTTTTGGTTTATGCTGACGCAAGTTGCGTGTATATTAACCGTTAATTTGTTCATCGGCGCGTCTTTCCATAGCTTGCAAGCGCTCGGCTTTATTTTTATCATTAACGTTGATTTCAATTTTTCGGCCGCCGTCAGGTTGTGCCGAAATATTTACCTTAAACACATTTTTAGGCAAATAAGCACCCATCTTTTCAGGCCACTCAATTAAGCAAACACCGGTATATATTGCTTCTTCAATATTAAGTTCCCAAATTTCTTCCGGTGATTTCAGACGGTATAAATCATAATGATAAATTTCAAAATCAGGCGCGGAATAGGTTTGCACCAAAGTAAAAGTAGGGCTCGGAACTTCAGCCGCGTCAGTCAGATGTTTAACAAACGCGCGCGATAACACGCTTTTACCCATGCCAAGCGTGCCAAACAATGCCCAAACATCGCCAATGCCTGAAATTTCAGCCAAAGAGCGGGCTAATTTTTCAGTTTCAGGTTCGGTTTTGCAATTATAAACAAAGGTTACCATTTTATCCGAAAATTCCTTGATGGCGGGTTTTAGGGCGAATTACTTTAATTTTAGGCTGACGCTGCTGTAACTTTTTCCAATCCCACGGTTTGTAAAAGGTGCCTTGCCATAAACCGCGGCGATTTTGCTGAGCCTGAATTTCATACGGGTAGTAAACATCAGTATATTTGGTATAAGCCACCGCCCAACCGGAATTAACCAAAGCGGCGCCCAAATCATACGGTCCGTACGAGCAGGTGCCTATCATATTGCCTTTGGTATCTTGCTGAATAACGCGGCATTCAAGCTCAGCGTCTTCAATCCAGCTTTTAAGCCACGCGGCGGCCTCGCGTCCGCAATTATAAGCCCGTCCCTGACCGTTGGCGCATGTTTGGTTAACCGCAGGAGCAGCCACTCCGAACAGCTGAAAAATATGTCCGTACATCTCTAACGTATCGCCGCTGATAACTCTTACCGAGCCGTACACCACCGGATAATTTGCCGGATTAAACGGTTTGGGCTGTTGTTTTTCAGATTGTCCCATTAAAGATGAAATCATTTTTTCAGCAATGCCGGGTTTAGGTTTTTCTTGAGTTTTCGGGGCTTCAGAACCGAACAACTGCGGGCTTGCCATATCTTCGGGTGTAACCGGCTTAATATCTTCTTCCGGGGACGGCGTAATTTCTATTTCTTCTTCATCTTCTGTCGGCTCATTATTTTCAGCTGATAAATCCGGCGCAGCATCGCTTTCATAGCCGATAAATTTGGTAACCGCATCGCTTACACCGCCTAAGCCGTTGTTAAACATGCCGAGCGCATACATCATAAAAACCACTACCGCCGTAAAAAGCAACAAAGACGGAAAGCAGCCTAAGCCTTTCCACATCATGCGTCCGAACACATACAAAACAACCAAAGCAATGATTAATCCGAAAAAGCCCATGCCTTGCATAATAAGGCTGCTGCTTTGCGTTCCGGACCCGCCGGCATAAATTAAAGTTAAAATTCCAAAAATCCACAGCGCTTTTTTAAAAAAGAACATTGCTTTGCTTCCTCTGTTTATAATTTGGGTTTATTAGAGCACATAAAATTTTATATTGCAATAATTATTCATAAAGCGGGGGCAAAGTGTTACTTTTTGTTTTTTGCCGTTTTTTTTGCTTAATAACCCGCTTTAAGGCAACCGTAAAATCTTTAGGATTCCATAAACTTTCATCGTTCGGGTTATAAAGTTTGGCTAAAATAATGTCAATTATTTTGCCAAATTCAGCATCTGCGGCAGCCGCTGCCACGTCTTTTAAGTTATTAATCGGCTTTTCAGGATAAAATCCGGTCGCCCATGAAATTAAACCATCGCGCAAACCTCTGAAATCGGCCGCATAGGCTTTTTTAATTAAAAAATCAGGATAAGCGCGCGTTTCGCACTGCGGTTTTACGGCGCTGGCAAACCGACACTTAAACAGCACAAAACCCAACATTAAACCACCGGCAAAAGCTATAATTATATAAACATATAACGGAACGGGCTGAGGCTGCGGCGGAAGCTGAGGAGCAGCGCTTTTGACCGGTTTTTGTTCGTTAACCGGAATTTCGGCGCCGTTCGGAGCAACCGTTATTTTTTCAGCCGGAATTATTGCTTTTTCAATTTTGCCGGAGGCGGTATTATACCAGTCAACCGATATTTCAGGCAAAATTAAATTTCCGGATTTATCCGGTACATAAACATTAACTACGGTTTGCTCGGCTATCGGCGTTTCAGCGGCAATTTTTCCCTGTCGCGCCGGCTGCTCAGGATATTGTTTTATTCCTTCAGCCGATTTAAAATTTATTTCCGGCAACTGATTTTCCATAACTCCGCTTGCTTTTAAGGTAATCAAGCGGCTGACGGCTTCACCGACTTTAAATTCGGGCTTTTCGCCAATCCAATCGGCCGAAAGTTCAACTTTTTGCGCCGGCAGCCACCATTTGCCGGAATAATCAGCCGGAACCGGCAAAATATTTATATCTTGCGAATCGGC
This sequence comes from uncultured Alphaproteobacteria bacterium, assembly GCA_902464275.1. Taxonomy (GTDB): domain Bacteria; phylum Pseudomonadota; class Alphaproteobacteria; order RF32; family CAG-239; genus CAAFZY01. Next base: position 32,048 of record CABQIK010000012.1, read on the forward strand.
TTTAAGGCTGACCGGAGTTTCAAGTCCGAATAATGACGGCGCGTTTATCGCTAATTTGAAAATATCCTGATTAAGCAATTCATTTAATGAATTTCCCTTGCCTTGGGCATAGCCATCAAACCAAACCGCCGGTATCTGTAATTTTCCGCTTTTTTGCGGGAAAAGCGCATATTTAAATGTGACCTCACGCGCCGTTTGCCCGTTTTGAGCCTTAACCGTGCTGATTTGCGGATTGCCTAAGCTGACAATAATCCAGTCGGAATTATTATCGGCAAATTGAGGATTGCCGCTGATTATGCTACCGTTATCAGTTAAAACAACCTCATAATTAATTTGCTGTTGCACATAATACGGTTTTTCAGGGTTAATTACTTCCGCCTGTAATTTATACATCCCCTCTTGTTGCAGGGGGGCTTTTTTGGGAGTGGAAGTTTCAACAAAACCGTCAGTTATGGTAATTTTGAGCGGTGAGGAACTTTCATTGCCGACTTTAATTGCCGGAATTTCCTGCTCTCCGGCAGTTAAGGCAATTAAGCCGATTTGCCAAACCGTTGTTGCGCTTGCTTTGCCATTTATGATATAATTTTGGCGGGATATAGAGGTGGAATAAACTTTAAAATTTTGATTAAGCACGCTCAAATCAGGCGAGGAAGAAACGTTTTCATCGGCGGTTAACGTTAATGTAAACGCCTGACCTAAAGGCTGAGTATCGCCGGAAACTTCTGCCGTAATTGCCGCGGCGGCGCTTTTAATCGTTATGAATAATGCAAGCAGTACCACAAACACATATTTTTTCATATCAGCCTCCATATCTGTTTTTGTTATATTCTTTATAAATAAACGCCCGCAACAAACCGCCTTTATCTTCGGGAATATCTCGCATTCTTTGCTCGCGAGCCTGAATTTGCTCATCATACTTATCGTCTTTATCGCCTTCTTTTACCGGAGCCGCCGGAACCTGCTGTTGTTCGGCGCTTTTTTCGGTTTTAGCATTGTTATTTTGCTCTTGTGGAGAGGAAGAATTTTCATCGGTTTTTTGCTGTTCGTCATTCTGCTTTTCATCGGCTGATGAGTTTTGTTGCTCATTACTTGCATTTTGCTCGGCTTCAGAATCGGCCGACTCTTTTTGTTGCTCGTTTTGCTCTTGTTCTTGCTGGTTTTGGTTTTGAGCGGCAGAATTTTGTTGCTGTTGCTGATTTTGTTGCTGCTGTTCGCTTTGAGTATTTTGCTGCTGATTTTGCTGCTGTTGTTTTAAATATTCCAAATTATATTCAGCATCTTCATGATTAGGATTTTGCTGCAAAACTTGTTCATACTTTTCAATCGCTTCAGCTATTTGCCCGCTTTTAGCCAACGCATTGCCAAGGTTATAAACAGATTCCGTATCGGTTTGTTTGGCATATAATTCGGCGGCTTTTTGATAATCTTCGGCTTTATAAAAAGCGGCGCCGCGCCAATTTTCATTTTTAAAACCTTTAGAAGCCTGCTGATAATTTCCTTTTTTGAAATTTTGCATAGCCTCGTAATTGTCATTAAACCAAAAGCCCGCCCACGCCGGACGAACTGCCATACACAACAGCAGCAAAACAAATATTCCGCGGCGGAAAAAATATAAACAGCAGATAAACGGCACAATTAAAAGATAATAGCCGTAATCTTGCCATTGCCCGATTTTGTTTTCGGTTTCCTGCCATTGCTGTTGATGTTTGGCCGCAATTTTATTCAAAAACTCTTGCGGTTTAAAATCAGCAACATTTGCATACACACCGCCGCCGGCTTTAACAATTTGCTCAAGCTGATGACTGTTTTCTTTGGCAATATTTACGGCGTTTATATAAATTCCTTCAGCCGCCGCTTTTTTTGCCGCCGATAAAGCATTATTAAAATTAATACCGCCGCCGGCGCTGAAAATAACAACATCACCCTGAGTGTATTGAGCGGCTTTTATTTTTGCAACCGCTAAATCTATGGCTCTGTCCGCCCTATCACCATTTACCGGCATTATATCAAAGTTAATCGCCGGCAACAAATTAACCACAAGTTCAGAATCGGCGGAAAGCGGCGAAATTAAAAACGGTTCATCAGTATAAACAATTAACCCCGTATCCGCATTTTGCGGCTGGCTCAACATGTCTTTAATTGCCATTTCAGCCCGCGCCAACCGGTTGGGAGTTATGTCATTTTGCTTCATTTCCGAGGATAAGTTAAGCGTTATCATCAGCGGAGTATTATAATTTAAGGCCGGCATCGCCTCTTTTTGCCAACTTGGCCCGGCGGCGGCAATTATGGCAAAAATCAAGCCCGAATACATAAATATTGCGCTGAATTTACGACGCGAGGTATTGTCTTTTATCAGCAAAAAGTCTAGCAGTTGTTTATCGCACACCTTTTCCCAACTGCTTAAATGTCGGTAATTTTTAAACACCGTAAAATATAAAAACAGCGGAATTAAAAGGCCAAGCAACAGCCATGGGCGTAAAAAATGAAAATTATTGATAAATTCAGCCATTTACGCGCCCTTTCTTTGATAAACGTACATCATAACAGATACTAACAACACTGCAAACAGCAACGGAATATAATACAACTCTTGCCGCGGATAAACAAAGTTTTCATCAGAAGATTCCGGCTCAAGTAAATCTATGGCTTTATAAACATTAACCAAGCCTTTTAAATCATCAGCCCGAAAATATCGCCCTTCGGTTTCAGCGGCAAGCTGTTTTAAGCTTTGTTCATCAAGTGAAGACCCGCCAACCCCGAAAAACGAATTTAACAACGATTGTCGGCTGCCGCCAACTCCGATGGTATAAATTTTGACGCCTTCTTGCGCCGCCATGGCGGTTGCTTCCGGCACGCTTAAACTTCCGTCATTGTTTTCGCCGTCAGTCAATAAAATTATAACTTTACGATTGAGTTCTCCGCCTTTATCTTTAAGGCTTTTAAGCGCCAATCCCAACGCATCGCCGATAGCGGTGGAATTACCCGCCATGCCGGCATCAACCGAATTTAAAATTTCAAGCACCGATTGGCGATCATAAGTCAACGGCGCTTGTAAATATGCTTGCGTGCCGAATAAAATTAAACCGATACGATCATCTTGCCGTTTTTTTACAAATTCTGAAACTACCGCTTTTACGGCATTTAAGCGGCTAAGACGAAAGTTTCGGGTGGAAAAATCTTCTTCAAGCATAGAGGTGGAAATATCGGTAACCATTAAAATATCGCGCCCTTCATTGCTTATGCGAACCGGTATTCCCGTTTGCACCGGCCGCATTGCCGCGCACACAAGCATTGCATAAATTAAAAAGCATGCCCAAAAGCCGCGAGTTAAACCGGCTTTGTTTAAAGATATATTTTTTGCTTTGCTTTGCGCTGATATATCGGCAAAATCGGCGGCAAACGGAACAGAAAGAGCATCGCCGTAACTGCCCTTAACAACGGGTAACAGCCACCTTACCGCAAACGGCAATAACAGCAGCCAAGCAAAATACGGATATAAGAAGATTATCATAAGTTTTCTCCTATCCAATTTTCAGCAAATTTACGCAAGTCCCGATATGTTTCCGGCGCATATTTTTTATTTTGCGCCACATACGGAGCATAAAGCAATAATTCCGCCGCCGAATCGGACAAAGTTTTTTTGGTATGGTTATTTAAAAACAAAATCCAATCAGTTCCATAATAAGCGGCGGCTTTTTTATAGCGATAAAGGCAAATACGGCGCAAGAGCTCGGAAATTTGCCGCGCCGAATCTAAGTTATCAGCGGAGAGCCGTTTTAAGAGCCTTAAAGCATAACGTTTTTTGCTCTTTTGGTATAAAAACTTAGATAAACGATACACGATATAGAGCAAAATCAGCGTCGCAAGCACCACAATCCAACCGTAACCTAACGGAAAAAATATTGTTTCCGGCGGTAAATGTATATCTCTTAATTGCGGCAAATTATCCATAATTACTCCTTTGCTCCCGATATTTGAATTTAAGGCGCTTTAATTTAAATATCAAGGTTGGATTATATAGCTGAGCAAAAAATTTAAACACTTGTAAATAGCATAAAAACAGTTATGATAATTTATAAAGGAGAAAACATGAAAAAATATTTAATTATATTATGTATGATGCTATCGGGTTGTTGTTCTTTAACTAATCAATGTTTTGTTGACAAGCGTTTTAATCTTAAACTTCAAGCACTTTCAAAAACTGTGCGCGATTCTTATTTAACCCCTACCAAAATTGTTACCAATTACGGCAAAGATTACATTACTTTTTATTATGAATGTAAAATTGTAGAAAACAGAATAGGTTTTGTTAAATTTATTTGCGAAGGTATACAGTCATATACTCCTTTTCCTTATATATCTAATAAAAAAGCGATGGTTTCATATAAAATCGCGCCGGAAAAAAACAACACATTTGAACAATACGTGGTAGAAGAACTTACTTATGAACAGTACCCTCACGACAAAGAATGGCACCATTCAAGTAGAGGATATTATCTGTTGCAAGAAGAAAATATATAATATATGAAAATATATTAATTTAAATATTGACAAATGCAAAAATTCATATTATATATAACTTGTATTTAATTAATTTTAATAGAAAGGATATATAAATGAATACAAAAATTTATGATTATGACGAGTATTATAACCAACTGGACGACTATTCTAAAAATCAATGGGATCAGCTTAATACTGCGTTTTCTGATTTTGAAGGTCATGGTTATGACTATCCATATCTTGACACTGCGGGTTTAATTACCGATTGTAAAGGCAGAAATGTTGATGATGAAAATACCTTTTATGCTCAGCCATATTTTAACATTAATACCAATCAACCGGCAACTTTAGCGGAAAAAATCCTTTACCGAAATGATTTAAAAAATTCTTTTGCCGATGGAGTGCATGTAGCAAGTTGGTATGAAGACAAAACTCCTTTGCGATTGCCGGCAGGGTATTGTGATAATGCTTATAAAACTGACATTGCTAAATTTTATAATCAGTTACAAAACCGTATGCCCAACTATGGAAAGATGCCGCTTCCTACCCAATTGAGCATGCTGGAAACACATTACAATACCGGCTCGCTAAATAATGAAGACCGTTGGCCAAGACTGTATAAATTTTCCAGAGCAATGGATCAGCAACAAATTTGCAAAAATATCCATCGTAAACTATACGATGATAACAACAACTTTATCAGTAATATGCCGAAACGCAATGACTGGGCATACAAAAAATGTATGGAGGTGCCGTTTAACTAATTATTATGTATCTCAAAGGTTTCTTTGGGTAAAGATGAAGTATACAACTCCTTTTTAAAAAGCCGGAGATGAAGTGGGCTTACATTTCATCTCCGGTGTTTTTTATTAAGTTGTTGTAATTAAGCTCTAAGCAAGCCGTGTTTCTTTTTACCTTGCGAAAGTTTTACCTTGCCGTCAATTAAATCAGCTGTGGTAATTTTGTAATTTTCATCGGTTACCGGTTTGTCATTAATTTTTAAGCCGGCCTGTTTAATTAAACGGCGAGCCTCGCCCTTGCTTTCAACAAAGCCGATTTGCAAAAAGGCGTCAAGTACGCTGATTCCGTTATTTAAATCGGCGCTGATTTCCGGCAGCTCACCACCAACAATGCCTTGTTCAAAGGTTTTAACGGCAGTTTCTTCTGCGGCCAAAGCTTCAGCCTCGCCACGGCACATTTTAGCGGCGTTAAATGCCAAAATCTTTTTAGCCTCATTAATTTCTTTGTCTTGCAAGGTTTCCAAGCGTTTAACTTCATCCATCGGTAAATCAGTAAAAATACGCAGGCATTTGCCAACCTCGGCATCGCCGATATTGCGGAAATACTGATAATAATCGTAAGTGCTTAATTTTTCTTCATTAATCCAAACGGCATTACCCTCGGATTTGCCCATTTTTTTACCTGACGAATCGGTTAAAATCGGGCTGGTAAAACCAAACAGCTCGGTATCATAACGACGGCGGCCGAGTTCGGTGCCGGAAGTAATGTTGCCCCATTGATCGGCACCGGCAATTTGCGCGCGACAACCGTATTTTTGGTATAATACACAAAAATCATAGCCTTGTAAAAGCTGATAATTAAATTCTAAAAACGACATCGGTTGTTCACGTTCCAAACGACTTTTGACGCTTTCCATCGTAAGCATACGATTAACCGAATAGCAAGTGCCGATATCGCGCAAAAACTCAAGGTAATTAATGTTTTTGAACCAATCCCAGTTATCAACCATTTCGGCTTTGTTGGCGCCGTCTGAAAAGTTCAGAAAACGGCGGAAAGATTTTTTTAAGCCTTCAACATTGTGCGCCAAAGTTTCTTCACTCAAAAACGGGCGCAGTTTGTCTTTACCGGAAGGGTCGCCGATACGAGCGGTTGCCCCGCCGACCAAAGTCAACGGCTTATGTCCGCATTTTTGAAACCAACGCAGCATCATAACCGGCACAATATGCCCAACGTGCAAGCTGTCAGCCGTGGGGTCTGAACCCAAATAACCAACCGCCGGCACACCTTTATGTTCACATTCGGCCAAATAAGCATCAAAACCAATATCATTGGTGCATTGATTGTAAAAGCCGCGTTCCAGCATTATGTTAAAAAATTCAGACTTGTATTTGCTCATTTTCATTTATCCTTTATAACTAAATTTTAACGCATATTAGCATATATTTAACACATTGCAAGAATATGAGGTAAAATTTTTAACAATGATGATAAAACCGCTGAATATTTTGGGTCTGATGGGCGGAACCGCGCTTGACGGCATTAAAATTGCGATGATAAACACCGACGGAATTGATGTTTATGACGTTATGTTTGCCCGCAAAATTTTGTATCCGGATTCATTGCGGCAAAAAATACGCGCTATTATCGGCAAAAAAACAACCTCTGAACAAGATGCTCCGTTAATTGAACAAACCGATACGTATTTTACCGATTTTTTATATGAAACCATAACGGAAGCGCTTGCAGAGTGTGACACAGCCCCCGATTATATCGGCTTAGAAGGGCCGACTATTTGTCATGACGCGCAAAATTGTTATACTTATCAGCTCGGCAAAGGCAAAATTTTAGCTCAAAAAACCGGAATAAAAGTGGTTACGCATTTTCATAACGCCGATATTTTAAACGGCGGTCAAGGCTCGCCGGTAATGGCAACTTATTACGGGGCTTTAGCGCAAAATATGGAAAAACCGGCGGCATTTATTAACATCGGCGGCATAACGAGTTTAATTTGGAGCGGACATTTAGGCGAAATTACCGCTTTTGACTGCGGCCCCGGCAACGCTTTAATTGATGATTGGGTTTTTAAGCATGCCAATATGATGATGGATTATAACGGCAAGCTTGCCGCTACCGGCACCGTGCATGAAAAAATTGTGGCACAGATGATGAAACAAGATTTTTTTGCCAAATATCCGCCCAAATCAGCCGACCGCAATTCTTTTAACGATAAAATTGAACATTTGGAAGGGCTTTCGTTAGAAGACGGAGCCGCCACCGCCACCGCTTTAATTGCGGAAGCGGTTGCTTATTCTTTGGCTCTTTATCTGCCGGAAGTTCCTAAACGCGCGGTTATTTGCGGCGGCGGAGCACAAAACCCGACTTTAGTGCGTTTTATGCGGCAAAAACTTAAAGAAATGAATATTGAAACAGCGTTTTCCGATATATTTGAGCATAAAATCGGCGATGCACAGGCCGCGGCGTTTTTGGCGGCGCGGAGAGTTTACTCGCTGCCGATTACATTTCCGACCACAACCGGAGTTCCCGCTCCCATTACCGGCGGCGTGATTTATGAAAAGGAGCAATCTGATGACTGATGCCGTTAAAACGGAAAACTTATATAAAATATATGGCAATATTAAAGCTTGTGATAATTTTAATTTTGCCGCGCAAAAAGGCGAAATTATCGCCCTGCTCGGTCCGAACGGAGCCGGAAAATCAACTTTAATGAATATGATTGCCGGATTTTTAGCTCCGAGCGCAGGAAAAATTACGGTGGAAGGGTTAGATATTGCAGAACATCCGCAAGAAGCTAAAACCAAAATCGGTTTTTTGCCGGAAGGTTCGCCGCTGTATCCGGACATGAGCGTTAAAATGTTTTTACAATACATGGCTGATTTGCGGCAAGTCAAACACCACGAGATTGAAAAAGCGGTTAAACTCGCCAATATTGAAAATGTTTTAGAGCAAAAAATTGAAACTCTTTCCAAAGGATATTTGCGCCGCGTCGGGTTTGCGCAAAGCATTTTAAGCAATCCCGATATTTTGTTGTTAGACGAGCCGACCGACGGGCTTGACCCTAACCAAAAAGAGCACATGCGCAATTTAATCAGCAAAATGGGAAAAGATAAAACCATTTTAATTTCAACCCATTTGTTAGACGAGGCGGAAAGTATTTGCACCCGCATTATTTTAATCAATAAAGGCAAAATTATGGCCGACGGAACACTGGCGGAAGTTTTATCCGTTGCCAAGGCCAAAAATTTAGCTTCCGCATTCAAAAAATTAACCGGCAGCGATAAATAATTATAAGGATTGTAAAAATGAAAAAACTTTGGATTGTAACCAAAAACGAGTTATTACGATACTTTATTTCGCCTTTGGCATACGTGTATTTGGTGGCGTTTTTGATTTTAAATGCCGCGGCGGCTTTTTACTTCGGACATTTTTTTGAGCGCGGGCAAGCTTCTTTAGAAGTTATGTTTTGGTATCAGCCGTGGTTGTATTTACTGTTTGTTTCCGGAATTTCCATGCGGCTATGGGCAGAAGAGTTCCGCAACAAAACCATTGTGCAAATTATGACCATGCCGGTTTCGGCTGAAGTTTTGGTATGGGGTAAATTTTTAGCATCATGGCTGTTCTGCGCTATTGCTCTGGCGCTGACTTTTCCGTTTTGGATTACGGTAAATGTTTTAGGCGCTCCCGATAATACCGTGATTTTAATCAGTTATTTAGGAAGTTTAACTTTAGCCGGCTGTATGCTTGCCATATCGCAAACCATGTCGGCGCTTACCAAAAATCAGGTAATTGCTTTGGTTTTGTCCGTAGCCGCCAATTTAGTGTTTTTTTGGAGCGGGATTGAATTTGTTTTATCGTTTTTCCGCCTGTTTTTGCCTGATTATATGATAGATACCATCGCATCGTTCAGCTTTTTAACCCACTTTTGCAGCATAACGCAAGGATTGGTGGAGCTGCGCGATATTTTATTTTTTGCCTCGGTTATTTTGCTGTTTAACTTTACTACGGTTTTAATTGTGAGCTTTAAAACTTCAGGCACTTCGGCATGGCTTAAATCAACCAGCCGCGCATATTATATTACGGCGTGGTTTATGTTGGTGTTGGGATTTATGGGGTTTAATTTGCTTGCCAACAACTTAACCCGCGGCACGCAAATTGATTTTAGCGAAGACAAACTTTTCACGCTTGATAAAAACACGCGCGATGTTTTGCAAAATCTGCCGGAACCGGTTACCGCCAAGCTTTATTATTCATCAATTTTAGAACAGCGTAATCCGACAATGCGGCAGATGTTTGATAAAATAAGAATGCTGCTCAACCAGTATAAAAACAGCTCCAACGGACGCTTTGATTACCGCATATATCACCCGCAAAGCTTAGACAACACTGAAGACCGCGCCATTGCCGACGGGATTCAGCCGATACCGCTGATTGATATTAATCAAAACGCATTATTCGGTTTAACCGTTAGCGACAGCTTAACCAACAAAAAAGTTATACCTTATTTTTCAACCGCGCGCATGCCGTTTTTGGAGCAAGATTTAACCTCTATTATTTATGAGCTTTCGCATCGTAAAAAAACAGCGGCGATTATTACGTCATTACCGATTAACGGCGGCGGAACCGATAATATGATTGCGCAGCCGTGGGAAATCAGCCGAAAAATCAGCGAATTTTACAATGTTTATTATGTGCAAAAGCCTGAAGATTTGCAAAAACATCCCGATGTGCTGATTATGATTAATCCGCAGCAACTTTCCGATGAAATGACGGAAGCAATTAAAGCATATTCTGAAAACTACGGTAATATTTTGCTGTTGCTTGACAGCGCCGCAGAGGCAACCAGACTTTATTCAAGCGCTAATTATCCGTTTATGCCGCCGACCTTAAACGGGCTTGACGAATTTTGGGGTTTCAGATTTTATAATGAATATGTCGTGGCAGATTTGGATAATTCCATAACCGTTGACGCCACCAGTAATTATAAAAATAATCCGGCATTTACGCAAGACGTGATTCAATTTAAGCTCAAAGGCGGCAGTTTTAACCGCAATCACCCGATAACCAGACGCCTGCAAACGCTTCTGATGTCATCGGCCTCAGTTATTTTGCCGACCGAGGGCAGCAACACTGATTTTATTCCGTTGTTGCAGGCAAGCAAAAACTCTGCCTTAATGCCGATAAGCGTGGTTTATGACGGATTAAATCCGCGGCAGATTTTAAGCTCCTTTAAACCTGATGAAAACCCGAAGGTTTTGGCGGCGGCAATACATGGTAAAAACCCTGATAATCAGTTTAATCTAGTGGTGGTCGGTGACACTGATTTTATTTATGATAATTTTTGGGCGTCTTCACAAACGTTTTTAGAACAAACTTACTTCTTTCCGCTGTTTAACAACGCTGACTTTGTGTTAAATGCGCTTGACTACTTAACCAGCAATGACGATTTACTTAATCTGCGCGGCAAATCGGCGCAGAACCGCGAGTTTTCAGGCATTGAAAAATTACGCAAGCTCAATATTTTTGAGTATAAAATTAAGGAAGAGCAGATTTTTAAGCAAATTGACGAAGTTAAACAACAGCTGAGCGAGATTTGGGGCAAGCGAAATTTTGAAGAGCGGCAAACTTTCACCGCCGATGAGCTGGCTTTAATCAGCGGAATCCGCAAACAACTTGACAGCTTGCGTAAAGATTTAAGCAATGTTCGCATTTTGGCAGGGCAAAACATTAACCGCATCGCCATGGCGGTAAAATTTGCAAACATATTTGCCGTACCGTTATTATTAAGCCTGCTTTTGCTCCTTTACGTACTCAAAAAGCGTTCTAAAAAAACTTTAGCGGTTAAATTTAAGCTTAATTCAGAGCTGATTAAACTGTCGTCAATCGGAGTGTTAATTTTATTAATGGGTATAGCTTCGGTATTTTTATATAATCAATCGGATATTCAAAAATATGAGAACAAACCTCTGTTTCCGGATTTGCCGGCGCGTATAAACGAGGTGCAAACCATCAGCATTAAAACGCATAATGAGCAGCTTACATTTGAGCTGAAAGACGGAGTTTGGGTTTTAAACGAGCATCCTGATTTTCCGGTATTGCAAGAAAGAATACGCAGCTTTTTAAGCGCTATGATGGAAGCTCGTTTTTATGAGAAAAAAGCAAACAAAGCCGAGCAACTCGCCATTTTCGGGCTGCAGCCGATTGAGGCGGAAAATTCGCCGAACACCCGCATTGAACTTACGGGTAAAAACAATCTGCCGGTGCAGGCATTTGAAGTCGGAAAATATAATATTGAACTGGGGCGCGGTTCATCTGCGGCCTATATTAAATTTGACGGGCAGTTTCAGGTTTGGCTTGCCGAGGCTGATTTTATTGACTTATCGGCAGATTGGCATGCCTGGACATACAGCAATTTATGGGACTTGCGCTTCGGCAGATTGGAAAGCTTTAACCAAAACGATGACGCTGCCCAAATTGCCGAGTTGATGAGGCATGCTTTAAATACACCGTTCATCAGTACCGCAGATAAGCTTGAAAAAACAAAATCTTTGAGCGAGTTAAAACTTAAAGCTGAAGACGGTAATGAGGTTACTCTGCAATTTTATGAAAGCAATACCAAAATTTGGGTAAAATATAATTTTGTAAAAGAGCCTTATGGCAAACATCTTGCTTTTTTTGCGCCATACGCCAAAGATAAATATTTTGAAATTGCAAATGATAAGTGGGAGCCGATAAAAAATGCCATTAAATAACAATAAATTAAAACGTCTTGCCGCGGCAATGAGCGTTTCATTGGCGCTGACTTTATGTATTATAAAAACTTTAGGCGCATTATATACCGGCTCGCTTGCCATTTTATCATCATTAATTGACAGCCTTGCCGATGTTTTTGCCTCTTCGGTCTCGTTTGTGGCTATAAAATTTTCAACCAAACCGGCTAATCTTAAACATCGTTACGGATACGGACGAGCCGAATCTGTCAGCGCTTTGGCGCAATCGGCCTTTATTGCCGGTTCCGGCTTGTTTGTGATGTATGACGGCATAAACCGCATAATCAACCCTGCCCCGCTTGAAAAAACCGATTTAGGTATTGTGATTATGGTTATAAGTTTACTCGCAACCGGCGGGCTTATTGCATTTCAGCGCCATGTGGCTAAAAAGACGGATTCTCCGGCCATTAAAGCCGACAGCGCGCACTATACGGTTGATGTTTTAACCAACGGCGCCATTATTATATCATTACTCGCCGTTAAGTTTTTTAGGATAAATTGGTTTGATATTGTTACCGCGTTTTTGATTGCCGCTTATTTGATTTATAACGCATACAAAATTGCGGCGGAAGCTGTCAGCGCTTTAACCGACCGTGAACTTAGCGATGAAATACGGCAGCAGGTAATTGACATTATCATCAACAGCGAGGGTATAGAAGGATTTCATGATTTCAGAACCCGCGATCTGGGCGGAATTTATATGTTTGAAATTCACCTTGAATTAGACGGCGATTTATCATTAAACAAAACGCATGAATTAAGCGATATGGTGGAAGATAAAATTAAAGCCGCTTTTCCAAATTCACAGGTTATTATTCATCAGGATCCGTACGGATTGCATGAAAACCGCCTTGATTATGACATTAACGGCAGCTGTGAAATTTAAATACAGCGTTCATTTAAATTTTATTTCTCATCTGGTAAGAAAGATTGGGTGCAGTTTGAGCCTCAAACATAATCGGCGGTAACATTTATGTTACCGCCGATTAATGTATTTAAAAACCCCGCAACCTTTGCGGTCGGGGCTGTCAAAATTTAAGTTGTGTTTTATTGCGGTTGAAAATGCGGCACGCTTATCTGCTTAAAGCCGGCAGACTATTTTATGCGCAAATTCAACCTATGTTTTTTATTTATAATTTTATAATTACTATCCTTTCATATTTATATAAAAAAACCGCCGGCAATTTCTCACCGGCGGAATTAAAAACAACATTAATATTCAAAAAAAGTACAATAACCAGTATGAGGATCTATTGGAGCATTGTATTTATCGCATAATTCCTGATAATATATATTTGCAAGCTCCTCGTCACAGCGTTTTCTATCCCTACGACAATCTTTCATATATTGTATATGTTCCGGTGTCATTTGAACGCATCCGTATTTATCCTTCCAAGTTAAACAATCATCGCGGCAACGGTCTTCATCATAATCCCAAACATCTCCGGAATCCATACAACTTAATTGCCTTAAAAAGGTGTCTAATCCGTCCAAAAACCATAGCAATATCAAGCTTACTGTCGTTATAATTATTGCTCTTTTCATTTACCAAAAATGCTCCGGTAATCTAGGTTGTTTTTCTCTAAAGTCTGCACAAGCATCAGCAGGTGTTAAATCAAGACCAAAATTAGCTCTGGCGTTACCCGTTAGATTAACGATTGTATCATTAATATAATCATTATATGCCTCAGATCGTGTTAAACTTTTATAAAATATATTCCAAAAATAGTCAAATATTTCTTTTTCACGGGCTAAATTTTGAGCAATTTCCTCCCCATATTTACCAAATTTCGTTGCCGCATAATTAGCTTTGCAATGATGGTAATCATCCAATTTCTTATAATTATGACCTTTCATTTTACAATATTCATTTGCCATATACGTGATAGCTTGCCATGCTTGTCTATCCGCCTCCCTCTGATTAAAAATATAAGGGATATCATTCGGTTGAAAATTGTATGTTATAATAGGACACAACAATTTATCATACCATTTTTTATAGTTTGCATAGGCTCTCCAATCAAGACTTTGTGGAAAGTACGATATCTGGGTCTGTTGGAACTGTGGCATTAGTTCCGTTTGCTTGTACTGTTGCATTGGTTGAACCCGCAGTGTCTGCGAGATTTCCGGCATTTGCGGCAACTCAGGCATTTTTGGTTCCGGGGCTTTAGGAAATTGCGGCATTTTAGGCAGTTTAGGCATTTGGAATCCTGTGCCGAGCATTGAGTTTTGTTTATCCTCGTTAATGCCAAATCCGGTGACCATATCCGAATGCTTTAAATCCATGCCTTTACTGAAATTCGGCAGTTGGCTTTGCTTCAAACCGCCGGTGGTGCCAAAATTGTTGGTGTTATTAAGCCCGAAAGCGCTCTTCTGCGGCTTGTACGGCTCAAAGCCTGAACTCGTATTCAGCGGTTTAGGCTGCACCGGTTGCAACGGATTTTGCTGTACCGGCTGTACCGTCTGCTCCGGTTCTTCCGGCTTTGGATTTAAGTATTCTCCCCATTCCGGCTTTCTCTTGTTAATTACATCGCTTAAATGATCTAACAATTCATCGCCCATTTTGGGGTTGTCGTAAATTGAACGCACCAGCGAGCGAATTTCGCTCTCCGGTAATTTGTAAACCTCCGGGAACAAGCGCTTCAAAACTTGGTAGTTATATGAAAACTTTCGCGTCATTTTTTCGTCGTGCTCATTCTCAAAGGTTTCTCTTGTGAGGTAAGAACTATACATCTTACGTTCTCCTTGTAAAATTAAGTTAAAAAAATAGCTCCGTGTTTACACACAGAGCCGGTTAAAAAAAATAATCGCGATGGGCGTTTTACACTCCTCTCGCGATTATGCCAATTTATATAGCATATTTTTGCAAAAATGTATCGTACGATTTTGTATCTTTTTGTATCGTCTTGTATTGTTTTGTATCGTTTTTGGCTTTAGCCTTCTGTTTTAACACCATTTTATTTTACGCACATTTTGCGATTTTTTTTAATAAACCACCCCGCCTTCGGCACTCTTCCATAGAGGGGAATTTTAAGATTGTGGCTTTAAATACAACTTATGCACAGCGCGGACTCGTAAATATTGCAAAAAAAAAACGCGAGCTAAAATCTTCTTAAATTTAACAATTTGAGGAGATTTTAGCTCATGAATACACAATCAGGAAGAAGCATGGTTGAGATGCTCGGCGTTTTAGCTATTATCGGCGTGCTATCAGTCGGGGCGATTGCCGGTTATTCTAAGGCGATGTTCAAATACAAATTAAATAAACAATCGGAACAAATTAATCAGGTTTTTAATGCGGTTTCACAATACCATGACCAGATTAAATTTGACACATCTATTTCTTTAGTACCGATATTTAAGAAAATAAATTTAATTCCGGTAGAAATGATAAAAGACGTTTCAGACATAATTTATGATGTTTTTGGAAACAAAATCACAATAACCTCATATAATTATCATGGGCTTTATGTCGCCAATCTGAATTACTATATTGATTTGTCTAACCAAAACAACATTGAAGTTTGTCGCAATGTCATAAACACCGTTAAAGAAAACAGCCAAAGCGTTTACTACCTTGAATCTATTGCCGATTGGGGCACTGAAAATGCAAAACAAAAAAAGCTATACGGCGATGCCTACTGCGGAAATACCAATAGAGGGTGTCTTAACACTGTTTCTGTTAATGACATAGACAACATCTGCCGCGGATATGAAAAAAATGAAGATGCTTATATGATTGTTTGGTGGCGTAGTTAATCAGGCTTTTTCAGCATTTTTTTTGACTTTAACTGACCGCAGGCCGCTAAAATATCTTGTCCGCGAGCAACCCTCACCGGCGCGGCGAATCCGGCTTTTTCAAGCGCGGCGGCAAAAGCTTTTACCTTTTCAGGCTTGCTCGGCTTAAAAATACAATTCGGCCACGGATTAAACGGTATTAAGTTAAATGAAGCGCGCAAGCGATACTTTTTCATTAAAGCAATCAGCTCGGCCGCGCATTCCGCCGAATCGTTAATTCCGTCAAGCAACAAATATTCAAACGTTATATAGCGGCTTCCGTCTTCAGCTTGATACTCCTGACAGGCTTTTAAGATTTGTTCAATCGGAAATTTATCATTTATCGGCATAATCTGCGAGCGAATTTTATTGTTGGGCGCATGTAATGAGACTGCCAAACGCACGCCGGTTGCCTGCAAAGTAGGCACTATTTTGGGAGCAATTCCTGAAGTTGACATTGTAACACGGCGGCGCGAAATAGCGATACCATCGCCATCGGTTAAAATGTTTAAGGCCTTAATTACATTTTCCTGATTATGCAAAGGTTCGCCCATACCCATAACCACAATATTTGATAAATAGCGGGTTTCATTGGTAGGACTCGGCCATTCGCCATACGTATCGCGCGCAACCATAAACTGACTGACAATTTCGCCCGCCGTTAAGTTACGGGTCAGCTTTTGACTGCCGGTATGGCAAAAGCGGCAGCCGACCGCACAACCTACCTGTGTTGAAATACAAACCGCACCACGGTCTTCTTCCGGAATATAAACCATCTCAACCCGCTGTCCGTCTTTAAATTCAAGCAACCATTTACGGGTTTTATCTTTTGAAACTTGCTCGGCAACAATTTTAGGGCGGGTAATAGTAAAGTTATCAGCCAATTTTTGCCGCAAGTCTTTAGAAAAACTGCTCATTTTAGCAAAATCGGTTTCACCGTGAAAATATATCCATTGCCAAAGTTGTTTGGCGCGAAACGGTTTTTCACCTAAATCAGCGATTAACGCCTCAATTTCAGGCTTACTTAAACCGATAAGTTCTTGTTTTTCAGTCATATCAACCTCTATTTTTTGCCGCATTTGGCGCTGATGGTTTTATAAGCGCGGGCGAATCCGTTTAAAGAATACGTGTCTTTGGTGGCGGTGCCTTTGCTTGAAACACCGTCAACAATCATGCGCTGTCCGCGCCGCATGGCGGCAACAAGCGCTTTATCGTCTTTATCGGTTAATGTCCACGCTTTATCGGCATCGGTAAAAAAGTTGGTAAAAGTTTCTTTGCCGATTTTTACCACCACTTTAGAATCTTTTTTATAAGTATATCCGGCTACAAAATTAACCACATCAAAACTTTTATCGGCCGGACGGTGGGTTACCACCACATAAATATCACCGCGGCGAGTATAATTTCCTTCATCGCGCTTGGGTGTTGAGGCCATATAGCAAACATTTTTATTGCCTTCTTTGTATGTATAAGCCGACCAATCGGCATATTCGCCAAGCAAACGCGGAGCTTCAGCCGCCTGCACGCTGTTAATACCAAATAACAATACCAAAAACAAATATTTAAACATATTTAAAATACCCACTTATCAGCAAATTTCCAAAATATTGGTTGCATTATAAATTTAAACTGTTAAAAGAAAGCAAACATTTAATTTTTTCGGAGGCTTTTTTAATGATCCGGACTGAGTTTTTAGACGTTAATAAAATTATTACCGATAAAGCGATTTTAACGCTATTTAAAACCGTTAGCGACCATGGCGGGGTTTTACGCTTTGTCGGCGGCGCCGTACGCGATGTGTTGGCCGGATTAAAAGGTTTTGACGTTGATTTAGCCACCGACCTGACCCCTGATGAATTAGTTGAAGCCTGTCAGGACGCCGGATTAAAAACCGTTCCAATCGGCATAAAATTTGCCACTACCGGAGTTGTTATCAATAATAAAGTTATTGCGGTTTCATCGCTTTACAAAGAGCGTACCGGTTATAAGCTTAATTCGGATTTTGCTTTTACCGATGACTGGAACGCCGATGCCGCCAAGCGTGACTTGACCATTAATGCGGTTTATGCCGATGAACACGGCAATGTGTTTGATTATTACAATGGTATTTCCGACCTTGAAAACGGTATTATCCGCTTTATCGGCAATGCCGAACAGCAAATTAAAGAACAGCCGATACGCATTATGCGCTTTTTCAGATTTTATTCTATTTTCGGCAAAGGTAATCCCGACTTAAAGTCATTAAAAGCCTGCGTTGAAAACCGCGATTTGCTGAAAACGGTTGCCATTGAGCAAGTACGTAGTGAGCTTGCTAAAATTTTACTTACTCCGAATGTGGTAAACACGCTGCAGATTATGTTTGAAAATGATATTTTAAGCTATATTTTGCCGGTTTCAAAAAATTTAAGCACTTTGCAAAACTTATCTGACCTTATTGTTAAAAATAATTTGGAGCCGAGCGCTTTGCGGCGTTTGTACGTGATGTATTTTCCGGATGAAACGCTGGCGGAAAATTTGGCCATGCGTCTGCATACTTCAAAAGAAAACAAAACTCGTTTGATTAACTGGGCAAAATATAACATTAACGGCGACTTGTTGACCGATGAAAATTATTTGCAAAAAATTATATATTTGTACGGTAAAGAATTTTGCAAAGATAAAATTTTGTTTTATGCCGCTAAAAATAATTTGCAAAATTTGCCGATAAAAGAAACTTTTGCCAAAATTGAAAAGGCAGAAACCCCGAAATTTCCGGTAACCGGAGCAGATTTAATTAATTTGGGAATTGAAGACAATGCCAAAATCGGGGCAACTTTAAGTCTGTTAAAGCAAAAATGGATTCAGAGCGATTTTGCTTTAACTGAAACGGAATTAACCGATATGGCAAAACAGCTTGCCTGTTAAACTAAAAAAATCCTCTTAAAAATTTAAGAGGATTTTTTATAATAATTTTGTATCAGCCTTCAAATTTTTCAAGCAACGATTCAAGCT
>CABQIK010000013.1 GCA_902464275.1 uncultured Alphaproteobacteria bacterium
ATACTTTAATCTCATCTCTTCTGCTCATTTTAACCTCTCTTTTTGGTTTAATTTGCTTCCCTTATACATCATATTTTCCCTTTTGTCAAAACCTTTCAAATACAACTTATACATAATATCAGTAATTCCCCTCTATGGAGGGGTGCCGAAGGCGGGGTGGTTTATACAACTTATGCACAGCACGGACTCGTAAATATTGCAAAAAAAAACGCGAGCTAAAATCTTCTTAAATTTAATAATTTGAGGTGATTTTCTGATGTTTATCTTAAAAAATAATCCAAGCCTGCGGAGAATGTGGCTAATGCGACGGGATTTTGGAGCGACTTGTACACAAAAAGGTACACGAGTGACAAAATTCCTAGCAGGAGCCCATTATACGCAGGCCCAAGGCCGGTCTATGGTAGAAATGCTAGGCGTTCTGGCGATAATCGGAGTCTTATCCATCGGGGCGATTGCCGGGTACTCTAAAGCGATGATGAAGTACAAGCTCAACAAGCAGGCGGAATCTATTAATATGTTAATTAACAATGCTTTACAAACACTAAGCTCACTTGATAACAAAAATACTGCTGAAATACGGCAAAATCATAATTTGTATAAATTAGGCTTAATTCCAGATGGTATAAAGCACATCCCGAATTCTGATTATTTGTATGATATTTTTGGTAACATGATTCTGGTTTATTCCGCTAATGAGGCTGAAAAAGGTTATAAATACGGAATTATGTTTGCTACCGGCGATAGCGGAAAAGAAAGTTTTTTTGATATTAATTCATGCCGCAACATTGTTACCGTTGCCAAAGAAAATGCCGCCAACCTAGAAAGCGTCAGGTCTTATGATATTGAACAAGGCAAGCATTTTGGTTCTTTATACGGCGATTCTTATTGTAACAGCCAAGACAAGCCCTGTCTGCGTAATTTAAAAATATCAGATATAGACAACTTGTGCGGCAACCGTATGAATGTATTTTATATTTTGTGGAATTAAATAAGATACTAGCTCAGCTTTAATAAAAACAGCTTTAGTCTTCCAAGAAAAAATCCGTAATCGGAACACCGAGCGCATCAGCAATGGCATATAACACATTTACCGAGACATTAGTGCGCCCGTTTTCAATCTCAGACAAATAGGCGCGATCAATGCCGACCGTTACCGCTAAATCAATCTGTAACAGTTGCTGCTGCTTGCGTATTTTGCAAATATTTTTACCTATTTTTTCAAGCCTGTTGCTCATGACACAATCCTTTTACACAGGCTTATTGTAGCGCAACCTGAATTTCATGTGTTGACTATTGTCAACAAATTGTCTATAATGTACAAGATAGCAAAAATTTTAACGAAAGGAAAATTGCCATGAAAGCAGATGAGTTATTTTATTCCTTAGGCGATGTTGCCGCCGGTAAACGCACTTTGGAAGATGTATGCAAAGAAATGCATGAAAAAGACAAAGAACGCTTTAAGCAGCTCTTAAATGCAGGCAAGGTATTTTTAAGTTCCTTAAAAAATAATGTTAAGCAGAACATTAAAGAAGAAACCACCAAAAACGACATGGCTGCAAAATATGATTTAAAAAGCGCTGTTACGGTTGAAATTAACGGCAAAAAAATGCTGTCAGCCAAACGCAAAGAAAAACAATCATGGTGGAAAAGACTAAAAACCGAAACCGCACAAAGGTTAACCAATATGGCCGCGGTTTTAGAAGGGCGCAAAAGCTTTTCAGAGGGATTAAAAGACGATATTAAAATTTCCCATGATTTATCCATGAATGAAAGCAAGGCTTATCGCAAAGGATACAGCGCCATAAACGGTACCGTCAAAGGAGTTAAACAAACGCTTAATGAATTGCGCGGTGTTTCGCAAAACAAAAACGACGCTAAAAAAAGCACTGCGGACAAAACTCCGTTGCAACCGCAAAATCCTTATGAAACACTTCAACCGGAACAGTTGACGGCTGCCATGGGTATTGCTTATCGCAACATTGTATGGATGCAAAATTTAGGATCTATGCCGGAATCTGAAAAAGCTAAATATATTGAAGAGGTTCAAAAAATTATTGATGTTGCCCAAAAAAGATTTCCTGATATTAAGTCGGAAAATAAAGGCAGTTACTTTGAAAACCCAAACATCCAAGGCTGTGAGGCAAAGTTATTTGCCTGCATGAAAGCAAACGCGGCAACAAGCGATGATGTTGTTTTCAAACAAGAAGTTGCAAAATATACCGCATGGCGGAACAATGAAGATTATGTTGAAAAAGGACCTATGCTCACCATCAGAGAAGCGCCGTTTCAAAATTTACATCTTTACAGAAGCGCTGAAGACCGAAAAGAGGCTGTGCGCGATGATTTTTCTGTTGAACTTTTGCAAAACCCGTATAATTACGCCAAAAACACTTTAACCAAAAGTCAGTTGGCGGCTGAGCGCGCTAAAGTGGCCGCGCTCAACATCAGATAATTTCAGCACAGGCTTCCATATAAAAAGCACCGATTTAAGTCGGTGCTTTTTAGTTTTTAATATGTTTTTGTATTTTTGTGTGCCAAAATTTTAGCCGCAGTATGGTTTTTCTCTTTCTTTTTAATATCAGGCAAGGCCGCTCTGGCCGCCAACGCCGCAATCATTTCCAACGGCTCATATTTTTCATCAAGCTTGTTATTTTCCAATTTTTCCGAAAATGATTTTTTCTCAAAGTCACCGATTGAAAAATTTTTAGCAACTTCAACTTCTTTACTTTCTGAACCGTTCAAACTGATATGCGCCGTAATTAATGAGGCGGTAATCGGCGTTGTGCCGTTTTCAGCTTCAAGTTCTTTGCTGCTTTCAACCAAATTAACCTTAGCGGTAATACCGCGGTTGCCCACCAAAGTAACTGAAACCGAACCGCTTCCGTCTTCAGGGTTTAACTTGTCAACATTAGTAACAACCATATACTTTTTAAGCATATTATCCAAATTTTTTCGGTAGTCATTAGTTGCCGCCAGCTTTTTTGTTTTGCCGATACCAAACATCACAAACCTCTTACCTAAAAGTTTTAACCGTATATAAGCAGTATGTCATAAAAACAAATTTTTGTCAATTCTATTGACCGCGGGCACGCCGTCTTGCGGTGTCAATATACGATTCGTTATCGCCTTCGCTACCGTGATAAGCAAGTGAATAGCTTGAAACAATAAATCCGTACGGATTGTAAATTGCATCGTCCTTTTGCTTAAACTTCAA
Organism: uncultured Alphaproteobacteria bacterium; assembly: GCA_902464275.1. GTDB lineage: Bacteria > Pseudomonadota > Alphaproteobacteria > RF32 > CAG-239 > CAAFZY01. The sequence continues at coordinate 3,215 of CABQIK010000013.1, forward strand.
ATTAACATAAGCAATACGCATGGTAGCCCGCCAATAACTTATCGCCGGAGTGCGATTGCGGGCGGTAATATCAAATGTCTTGAACTGAGCCTGCCACAAACCTCTTGAAAGCGGTTTAATCCATTCAATTTGGATATAACGCTCTAAGCCTTCGCGCTTAAATTCCGCCAAATTAGCTCTGACATCATGCTGAAAAAAGTCAGCGTAAACCGCCGGTGACGAATACCAATAAAGCGGCGAATTTGTACCCCATTGTTGCAACAGCATTTCAAAGTCATTAGTCATAGTATAACGCATAGTCAAATACTCTGAAATATATTGCTCGGTAACCAAATCGCTCACCGGAAAACGCACTTCCCGAGGCTGCACCATTTCTATTTGGTTAAAATTTTTATTTATGTTAAAAAACTGCGGAACAACATCAATGGCCGGAACCATCAGATAAATCGCGCACGCAAGCATCATATTAAAACAAATGCTCAAGCCCGAGAGCACCACCAACAAACGCGATGTCCACAAATAACGCCGCTCCGGAAAAGCTTCAACGTGAACTTTTTCCGGAAAAGCGCCTAAGCGGTCGGGGCTTTCTTTTTCTTTATATTTGAAAAGTGTGTGAAAAATATCAAACATGCGCCAATTTTAACCTCAATTTTACATTTATGGTTTATTTTATACATCAAAGTTGTATAAAAGCAATTAAATACTGTTATTTTTTAAAAAATGGTATAAAAATTTTATAAACGAATGTTTAAGGAAATCAAAATGAAAAAAATTTTCTGTTTTGCGGCAAGTTTGCTTATGTTGGCATCATGCCAAACCCGTAATGAAAATCCGGAACAAACGGCGCAAAGTCCGGCTTATTACTCTGACTGGGACCGCGCTGTTCGGATTGACGCCGATATGCAAAATATGTATTTAAACACTCCGCGCCGGATTGAAAAGCCGATAGACATGTACATGTCAATGGCTCTGGCCTTAAAATACAACTATACCCGCCGCATGATAAGCTATGAAGAATCTTTACTCAAAGCCGGCAATTCTTCATTTACGCAATTACAGGAAATTTTAAATAATGCCGGTTACATCAACACCAACAATTCATCGCAATTAAGCCCTGACTTAAAAATTGCCTGGAACGTGTTAGACTTGTCAACCCTTTATTACCAAAACAGCGATCCGTCCTTTAAGGCTAACGTTGCTTTTGAACAAAGCCGCAAAGTTATTCATAACATTTTGCAGGAAACCCGCCTCTTGTACTGGAAAACTTTAACCGCGCAACGCCTGCTTCCGGTTATTGATGAAATGAATGAATACTTAACTCTTGAAGTTGATGAAATGAACTCTTCCTCCAAAGAGCTTGCCGCCAAAGGGCAGGCTCCGAGTCGCGAAACTTTAATCAAAAAACGCAAATACATGGAAGCAATTAAAAATTTAGCCTCATTAAAGCGTGACCTTGAAACCGCGCAAACCCGCATGGCGGCATTAATGGGCTTTCATCCTTCAACCGAGTTTAAGTTAGTGGGCGCGCAATACGGCAACTTTGAGCTTCCTGAAATTCGCGCCAACATTGCTCAACTTGAGTGGCTTGCCATGTCAAACCGCCCCGAGCTTCGCGTTCATGACTTAATTTCAACTCCTGAAGATAAAGAGTTGGTCATCAGCCAGTTTCACCATAACAATGAAAACAAGTATAAAAACACTCCTCAAAATAACAAACAATGGTCAAAACAAGGCTATGAAATCGGCATGGACGTAATTGAAAACATTAAAAAAGAAACGCCCGCTACTTTTGAAACTTTACGCCGCCAAAGAATGACCTCGTTAATTTTGACTCAGGTTTATGTTTCATGGGCTCAGTATCAGGCCGCTATTGAAGATTACCAAATCAATATGGAAATTGCCAATACGTCTGAAAACATTGCCGAAGACTTTACCATTACCGACGGCGCTCAAAATGAAAAAAGTCAGCTTGAAGCCGCCCGCGCCATTGAAGATGAAGTTAAGGCCTTTTCATCGTATGTTGATGTGCAAGATGCTTTGGGCAACTTATACGCCACCATCGGTTTAGATGCGCTGCCTTATTATATGCTTGGCGAAAAGCCGTCAAAAATTGCCCTTTATCTGCGTTCTTCCATGGACAAATGGGGCAAAGGCGAATTTTTACCTGACAACCGCCCGTATCTGATGAACATTCCGTCTAAGCGCCCGCCGGTTGATATTGAAACTTTGGCCGCCAACGGCGCTAACCGCACCTCAACCAAAAAACTCTCTGACGTGGTTGTTGACACCGGCGAGCCGATTAACATCGTTGTTCCGGCTGATTTATTTGACGGCTTGGGTTGGAAAGGCGAAATTAAAACCCGTGCCGGCCTGATTGATGACAGCCGTCTGCCTAAATGGTTAAAATATAACGATAAAGACATGACCTTTACCGGTAAAGCCATGCCGAAAGACGGCGGCGTATATCGCATTAAAGTTTACGGCACCGATGAAGGCAACAATGTCGGTTACGGCACTTTCAAACTTACCGTTCGCGAAGTGTATGTTCCGTCACTGCGTGTTCGCGGCATGACTGAAGGACGTAAAGCCACGGTGCTAAAACGTTGCCACGGACAACAGTGTAACGATGCCTACATTGACCAAAATGAAATCGGTAAAGAGGTTGAAAAAATTCCTCACCGTTAATAAAAAAGCAAAATTAAATCCCCGAATTTTACCGATTCGGGGATTTTTTATACTTAAAAAAATTTTAGCGGCAGACAATTTGTTCAATCGCGGTTGCCAACCCGGTATTATCATCGGTCGTAACCAAAATTCCGTAAACAGTGCCTTCTCCTTTCGCCGGAGTCAAACGTTCAGACGGATATTTTCGGCACAAACGCCGTATCGGCTCTTCCGGTTCAAAACCCAACACCGAATTATAATCTCCGCACATACCAACGTCGGTAATATAGGCCGTGCCTTTAGGCAAAATCCGCCAATCCGAAGTAGGCACATGAGTATGCGTTCCGGCCACCGCCGAAACTCTGCCGTCCAAATAATATCCTAATGACTGTTTTTCGGCGGTTGCCTCCGCATGAACATCAACCAATATAGCCGAAACATTACCGCCTAACCGATAAGCTTTAAGCCAATTTTCAAGCGCCTGCACCGGGCAGTCCAAAGCTTCCATAAACACGCGCCCCATAACTTGCGCCACAGCCAGTTTGCGACCGTTGGCAAGTTCAATCTCGCAACTGCCGCGCCCGACCGTGCCAAACGGAAAATTAAGCGGACGCACAATTTTTTGACAATCATCCAAAAACGGAATAATCTCTTTTTGATTCCAAACATGATTACCTGTAACAATCGCGTCAACTCCGGCGGCAAAAAACTCGCGACAAATTCCGGGCGTAACGCCAAAACCGTGAGCGGCATTTTCGGCATTAACCACAATGGCATCCGGCTTGTATTTTTGGCGCATAACCGGCAGATTTTTTAACACCGCATCACGCCCGGCGCGCCCCACCACATCTCCGCAATATATAAATTTCATCACAAATCCTTTTTATCTTTGATTATCTTCAAAATTAACATAGCCGAATTGTGTTTTTGAACGGCGGAGCCATTCTTCTTTTTCCCATTGCTTGCTCATTTTTTTGCGGTCAGCGCATAATCTTCGCGTTTCACGATCAAGCATATACTGCGAAGCTCCCTGACTGCGCAACATATTTAAATAGTCATTGTCTGCTTTTTCACACATTTTAACACGGCGCTCAACTTCTTTATATTGGTGCCTGTCAACCATAATTACAAACTGGTTGTTTAACATTCTCCGATACAAATTAACTTCATCTAAAGTTAAGCCCTGCTTCAGCATGTTATTGCACCATTCCGGAAAATTCTTATACCATACTTTTTCCCGTAAACCCAGACTGGTTTTATTATCATCTGACTTTACTTCTTTCCATACATAATGTATCCGCATTCCGCTTTTATGTATACCAATCCGCCGTTCCGCATCAAAGCTCCAATTTTGCCGAAAATTTGCATAATCCAGTTCAATATCTTTGCGTTCGGAATATACTTTTATTTCATTTTTCCTGTTCATTTTAAGCTCCGCTTTAATTTTATTTATTTTTCTTATATCGTAACATCCGGTTTTTGTCAAAACTTTTCTCAATACAACTTATACACACGCCAGCATAGCACAATTCCACATTAATTGGGAACGCTGATAAACGCTTAAAAAAACAAAATAATATTTTCACTTCTTTGAAGCTGTGGCAGAGATACCGATGTAATGTTTAAAAAACACCCCGCAGGTAAAGTATAATTATTATTTAAATGATGTGCGGGTTATAAAATTACGCCAACTTAAAAAAAAGACTTGCCAATTTGTAAAAAACGATTTAGAAGAAGAGGCTATGGATAGATGGCCGAGTGGTCTAAGGCGCACGATTGGAAATCGTGTGTACCTCCAAAGGGTACCGTGAGTTCGAATCTCACTCTATCCGCCATTTACAATAAAGCCCGCCCTTGTGGCGGGTTTTGTTGTAAATGATGAGGGGAATAGAGATACGAACTCACGAGAAGTGAGTTTGACTACAAGCGAAAGGCGGACGGAAGTACGCCGGTCAGCGACAGCTGATGAGCGCAGTGAATGGAGCGTAGCGGAATAATCTCACTCTATCCGCCATTTATATAAAAACCCACCTTTATGGTGGGTTTTTATATAAATAATGAATAACAGGAGATACGAACTCACGGAGTGAGTTTCAAGATAAAAAAGCTGTTATCTGCTTTTTTATCGCCGAAAGCGTAGTTTTGTTCGCGAGCAAGGAAAGCGACAGCAACCGCGGCGAGCTTACAAAACAAGTGACCGCAGCGAGTTAGCGATTGCCCTTTAGGCAGAGCTTACGAGCCAGAAGACTACAAGCGAAAGGCTCATACTACCATTACTTTATTCTTTCAAAAAAACGCCATTTCATATTACGCAGCTTAAATTAAGTTAACGGTAATCACATTTTTGCAACGAAAATATGCAAAAGAATCACATTTTTCAAAGGAAAAAATGGCAAACAATCACATTTTTCAAAGGAAAAAGCGGGAAACAATTAATAACCACAAATTTTTTGCTACCCAAAAACAAGTCTATTATAGCTTAATCTAACCTCTCCATTCTTTCAATAAAATGTCTTACCGTTGACCGGTGCACACCTAATGTTTTTGCAATTTGCGATTTAGACAGTCCTTTTTGCAATAGATTTTGTAATCTTTTGCTATTTTTACTGAGTTTTAATTTTTTAGATTCAGCAGTAAACGGCCGCCCCAGTTTTTTCCCGTTCGCTTTAATATTAGCTAAAGACGATTTTGTTCTTTGCGATATAAGATTGCGTTCTATTTCAGAGGCCAATCCAAAAGCAAAAGCCAGTACTTTACTTTGTATATCATTACCAAGCCGATAATTTTCTTTTAAGGTCCAAACCTGACAATTTTTATTAAGGCATGTTTCCAATATTTTCATTACTTCCAACAATGAGCGCCCCAATCTTGATATTTCACAGGTAATCAGTATATCATTTTCCTGCAAACTGTTCAAAAGTTGCCCTAATTTTCGTTTTTCCAATGCCTTTCTACTTGATATTTTTTCTTCAACCCATTCATCTATTTTTATTCCTTCTTTTTTTGCAAAATTTTTTATCTCAAATTCTTGATGTTCCAAAGTTTGTTTATTAGAGCTCACTCTAATGTAACCTATTGTTTTCATAGTAAAAGTCTCCATAAATTTTTCAAAAAAGCTGACACATTTAATAGAACGTTAAAGTCAACCGGTTTTTTATCAATTTTGAACTTTTCAAAAAATTGCAGCGAAGTCTTAGAAAATCAATAGTTTCAAGTAAATGCAATACATACCGAGCCGCTCTTAAAATTTGGTATTTTGTAATATGGCAAAAACGTTGGTTTGTGCCAAAAATGTACTTAACATTTAATTTATAACAGGAGAAATAAATATGACTGACAAAAAATCAAACAAACAACCAAAAATATATGTACCAAAATATGTTTCAAAAAATTTAGGTAAAGATGAAAAAATTCTTGTTGCTGAAAGAACAAGTGCCTGGCTATATATGCCCCTTTGTATTTTTGCTTTCTTATTCGTCATTGCTCCTTGTTTAATTTTGTGTGCATTGGATGGAAACTGCTCTTTTGTAGCATTGTTTTTTAGCATTCTTATATTATGGTATTGGTTATCAAACAAATGTAAAGAAATGGCAGTGACAAATAAAAAAATTATATTAAAAAAAGGTATTTTTATTCATGGTACTGATGAGTTACGTTTAGAAAAAGTAGAATCTTCAAATATCAAAAAGAGTTTGTTAGGATTAATTTTCGGATATGGAACAATCATTTTTACAGGTACGGGAAACAGAATTATTAAATTTGATGGTATAAAACATCCTCAAGAAGTGAAAAATGCCATAGATGAGGTATTTGAAAAGTATGGAAAATAACTTTATACACAAATTTTTATTGCTTCTTTTACTTAGTGTTCTTTATGGTTGCAAATCACCGGAAACATTGTTAACCGAACAATTTTCCGGTGAAAAGATTTATGTTTGTCATAAACAACCGACTTTGACTTTGGGCGAAAAGACTATTCAATACATAGAAAAACCAGCTATTAATCATTATCAAATGCTTGTACTGAATAGCCGAGGGCACCAAGAAACAATAAATTATACACTCAACTCTAACAATTATATAGCAGAAAACAAAAATATGCTAACCCAAGCTCCTTTCTGTTCACAATCTGAATATATAGCACTGCAAAATAAATTAAAAAAAGAAAAAGCTCTAGCCAGAGATAAATTAAAAAAACAAAAAGAAAAAGAGAGACAAGAAGCAAATAAAGCAAAACTGATTGCTCAAAATGCAGATTGTAAACAAGCTATTGAAAAAGCAAAGCATCGTGCTGATGAGATTAATGCAAAAAATTTATTTGTCTTGGACGAAAGCAAAACATCAACTCAGCCGAACCATACGGGAAATTGGAGTTTTTGTCTTAAAGTTATTGATTATGACAATGCAGGCATTATTGTCCAGAGCGGTTGCACAGCATCCCCTTTGGTAAATATGTTTCTTGACTCTACTATAGGGTGCGAATATAAATATTATTTTATTTATACTACTGATGCTTATGCCGATAGAGAATGCTATAAAAATTGGGAGTATTTTCATGAAGATGCCGGTGTGTATACTTGGAAATATGCTTGGACAAATAAACGACGAATAAGGGCATTTAAAACTACTAATTTTAAGATTTCAGAAACTGATTATCATACATATTTAAGAGATAAAGATATAAATTGTTGCATACATAATGACAATGTAAGTGTGTGCGAATAACATTAAAATAACCACGTACAAACCATAAAAAAAGGCTTGTGAGCATAAATCACAAGCCTTTTCAGATTGGCTGCTTTGCCTGGATTCGAACCAAGATTAACGGAGTCAGAGTCCGCTGTCCTACCATTAGACGACAAAGCAATATTCTGTCTGTAATCGTGTTAATACGACTTTTTATTGCATAAGTCAAATATTTTTTAACATATTTTGCTTAAAAAACTTATATTATATATTATTCAACAGTTCCGCCCCTTTTAACGGAGACATATATGTTTAAAATTACCAACGAAAAAATCATTGCTTTTTTTAAGCTTCTTTGGAAAAAGCAACCTAAAGCAACTGAAATATCGCCTGCGCAAGCCGCTAAAATCCAAAAACAAAATTACATAAATTCAAACCGCAAGCTTGAAAATATATGTACTCCGCCATACTTAACCATTGCCGCGCAGCTTGGCGACAAACAGCAGGCGGTGTTTGAGGCGACCGTTACCTATTTGTGCGCCATTGCCCAAAACGAGCCCAAATATCAAACCCAAATCATCGGTATTTTAGGCGCATACATGAACAATCACAAATCTAAAACCGACCACATTGCCTTTATTGAGAGCATGATGATTAAACATAAATGGTCTGTCTAACCGACATATTTTGCCACATTGCAATTTTAAGACGAATACAAGGATTGGTGATTATTTTTGCTTGACAGGCGTGCATTTTTATACTAACATGCGCATGTGACTGAATATTTTATCAAACAAAATACTGAAAGGACATAATGTCATGTGTATCGGTCAAGTAAAATGGTACAACACCAAAAAAGGTTACGGATTTATTCAACCTGAAGACGACGGAAAAGATGTTTTTGTACATGTTACCAAACTGGAAGAAAAAGGAATTAAAAAACTAAATGACGGTCAAAAGGTCAGCTATGAACTTTATGACGACAGAGGCCGCATAGCTGCCGGCAATATTGAACTTTTATCATAAAAGCCTGTTTACTTTCATTTTCTTAGGGCTTCGCTATTTTTAACGAGGCCTGTTATTTTGATAACAACCCGTATCCCGTTTAATTTTGTTCTAAAACCCGCACAATATCTTCAGTCACTTTTTTAGCATCGCCGTAAAGCATTACGGTATTATCTGCATAAAACAACGGGTTATCAACCCCCGAATATCCGGCATTTAAGGAGCGCTTCACAAAAAACACCGTCCCTGCTTTTTCAACCTCAAGCACCGGCATTCCGTATATCGGCAACGAACTATCGGTGCGAGCCGCCGGATTGGTAATATCGTTTGCCCCGATAACATAAGCGGCGTCAGCCGTTGCAAATTCATGATTAGCTTCATCAAGCTCTAAAACATCATCATAAGGCACATTAGCCTCCGCAAGCAGCACATTCATGTGCCCAGGCATGCGCCCCGCCACCGGATGCACGGCAAATTTAACTTCAACTTTATACTTATTTTTCAAAACATTCGCCATGGCCTGCAAAGCATGTTGCGCTTGCGCCGCCGCCATGCCGTACCCCGGAACGATTATCACCTTTCCCGCATTTTCAAGCACAAACGCGGCATCTTCATAATTACCGACATGTACGCTTTTTTGCTCATTAACCGCAGCTGTTTTTTCAGTCAATGCTCTGCGCCCGAAAACAATCGCAAAAAGCGAGCGATTAACCGCCTTGGTCATAACAAACGCCAAAATAGTTCCGCTCGCGCCGATTAATGCTCCGGTAATAATCAAACCCACATTCGCAAGCGAAAACCCGATACCGGCCGCCGCCCAACCCGAACAAGCATTAAGCACTGAAATAATTATCGGCATATCCGCTCCGCCCACCGGCAAAGTAATAAATGCGCCCAAAAGCACCGCCGCCAAAGCCAACAAATAAGCTGAAACCAAACTGCCGCTGACAGCATATTCCGCCCACATTGCCATCGTAAACAAAAGTAAAACCGCATTAATCGCATTATGCAACGGAAAAACGCCAAAATCCGAGCGCATAATTCCGTGCAGCTTGGCAAAAGCAACTATTGAGCCCGCAAAAGCCACGCTGCCGATAACAATTCCGACTGAAACCTGAAACGGATACAATGTTCCGTTCCACACTTCCGCAAGCCCGATTAAAGCCGATGCCAATCCGCCCAAACCGTTAAAAGCCGCTATCATTTGCGGCAACGCCGTAATTTTAACTTTTAATCCGCTGAAAATTCCGATAACCGCGCCGATAAATATCGCCAAAAGTATCCATATTAAATTATGCTCCGGCAAAACGCCGAGCGTTGCCGTTACCGCAATCGCCATACCCGCAATTCCGAGCCGATTGCCGAACCTTGCCGTTTGCGGTGATGCCAATCCGCGAATGGCCGCTATAAACAAGCAACCGGCAAGCAGATAAACCAACAACAGCCATTCATTTTGCATTGTTATTACCCTTTTTCTTAAACATTGCCAACATACGGGCTGAAACCGTAAACCCGCCGAAAATATTAACCGCGGCCAAAAATACCGCCGCAATACTCAACACTTCGGCAATAATGGTTTGCGCATATGCCGCGGTAATCAGCGCGCCGATAATCACCACACCCGAAATGGCATTTGAAACGCTCATTAAAGGCGAATGCAGCGCCGGAGTAACGCCCCACACCACATAATATCCCACAAAACATGCAAGCACAAAAACGGTAATCAGTAACACCAATATCATTTGCCGCCCTCCTTTATTTCATATCCGCACAACGCGATTGCTTTTAATATTTCATCGCCTTCCGGCAGACTGAAGTTTTTACCTCCGTACATTTCAAACAAATTAAGTATATTGCGCGCAAACAATTTACTTGCCGTATCAGGCACCAAAGCCGCCAAATTGCGCTCGGCCACCAACAATAAATCCGCCCGCAGATTTTCAGAGGCAACGTTACCGCCCGCCATATCCACAATTACCGCATGCGCCGGCATAACCGAAGCCATGGCGGCGCTGACCAATTCCGGAACTTTACCGCCGGCCGCCAAAGCGGTTGTAATTAAAATATCCGTCTGCTTTAATTGCTCGGTAACAATCAGTTTTTGCTTTGCCAAATATTGCGCCGAAACTTCTCCGGCATAACCTGAACGATTTTCAAAATCGGCGTTATCATCAACCGTTAAAAACCTGCCGCCCAACGATTCCACCTGCTCCCGCGCCGATGCCCGCACATCTGAGGCATAAACCACCGCGCCCATACGCTTTAAAGTGGCGATTGCCTGCAAACCGGCCACTCCGGCGCCAAGCACCAACGCCTTGGCCGGAACCACCGTGCCCGCCGCCGTCATCATGAGCGGAACCGCTCTGTTTAGCAAATTCATACCGAGCATTGCCGCTTTATACCCGCCGATATTGCTTTGTGATGACAAAATATCCGCCGCCTGCGCGCGCGAGATACGCGGCATACGCTCCAATGCCAACACCGTAACGCCGGTTTTAGCTAATTTTTCCGCCCGCTGCGGATATTTAAAACTTTCAAAATCGGCAATCAAAATTTGTTTGTTGCGCAACCGATTATATTCATTTTCAGGCACGCCCCACACCGATAAAATAATATCGGCATTATCAAAAATATTTTGCTGATTAATAATAATGTCGGCGCCGGCGGCTGAATATAACTTATCCTCAAAACCGGCGGCAATCCCCGCTCCGCTTTCAACCATAACCTCAAAACCCCAAGCCGTATACTTCATAACGGTTTCGGGCACGGCCGCCACTCTGTTTTCACCGGCTCTTTGCTCTTTTAATACCCCGATTTTCATTTTATTCCCTCAAAAAAGCTTTTCTTGCGATTTATTTTAATATAATATCGCTTTTGAACTTAACCAGAGGACGGCTAAATGAAAAAATATATTGAACTTTTTACCTCGTTTTTCAAAACCGGATTATTTACATTCGGCGGCGGCTATGCCATGCTGCCGTTATTAAAAGCCGAAGTTTGCGAAAAACGCAAATGGGTTACTGAAGACGAACTGCTTGATTACTTTTCCATCGGACAATGCACCCCCGGAATTATTGCCATTAATGTTTCAACCTTTTGCGGCTATAAATTAAGCGGAATTAAAGGCGCTGTTATCTCCACCACCGCCATGGTGTTGCCGTCGCTGATTATTATCACTTTAATTGCCGCCGTGCTGAGCCGCTATATGCAGCTCCCGATTATCGCCAGCGCTTTTGCCGGCATCAGACTTGGCGTAACCGCTCTGCTGCTTAATTTAATTTTTGACACCGGCCGCAAAATTTTCAAAGAAAGCCGACACCGCCGCCTGCACGCTTTTATTTTTATATCTGCGCTTGTTTTACTGTTATTCGGCGGAGTTTCGGCGGTATTTATCGTTATTATGGCGGCTTGCCTCGGCTTCTTGCCTGATTTTATTCCCGCCAGGTTTAAAAACATTTTTCACGGAAAAAACAAATGATATACGCTCTGCTGTTTTATGAATTTTTCAAAATCGGACTGTTTGCCATCGGCGGCGGCGCCGTAACCATTCCGTTTTTGTTTGACTTAACCGAAAAATACGATTGGTTTACCACCGCGCAATTAACCGATATGATTGCGGTTGCCGAATCCACTCCCGGGCCGTTGGGCGTAAATATGGCCACTTTTGCCGGTTTTCAAAGCGCCGGTATTTTGGGCGGAATTATCGCCACTTTCGGATTGGTGCTTCCTTCTGTCGTCATCATTATCTGGATTTCAAAATTATTAAAACAATTTTCGTGCAATCCGCATGTGCAAACCCTGCTTGCCTCTATAAGACCGGGGGTTTTGGCGCTGATAATCTTTGCCGGTTGGCAAATTGCCCGCATCAGCATTGTTAATTTGCTCTCGCTCATAATTTTCAGCGTCTTGACAGTTTTAATTTACTTTTATAAAAAGAGTCCTATATTTTATATACTGATTTCAGCGGCAGCCGGAATTATATTCAAACTTTAAGAAAGGTCAAAATATGAATCAGATTGATACAATTTATGATGTTGTCGGCATCGGTAATGCCATTGTTGACGTGCTTGCCAAAGTCGGCGACGGTTTTTTAACTGAAAGAAACCTGCGCAAAGGCGGAATGACCTTGCTTGACGCCGCCACCGCCGGCAAAATTTACACTGATATTGTTCCCGAGCGCGAAGTATCGGGCGGTTCAGCCGCCAACACGGTTGCCGGCATGGCCTCATTAGGTTCTGACTGCGCCTTTATCGGCAAAGTATATGATGATGAATTAGGGCAAAACTTCCGCCGCGACATCGGCGCCGCCGGTATTGACTTTTTTACCCCGCCGCTGTTGGAAGGCCCCGCTACCGGCCGCAGCATTGTGCTGGTTACCCCTGACGCTGAACGCTCTATGTTCACTTATTTAGGCGCCGCCACCCGCTTAACTGCCGAAGATATTGATGAAAACATTATCAAAGCCTCGCGTTACATTTATCTTGAGGGCTATTTGTGGGATGAAGCCAATGCCAAAGAAGCAGTGCTGAAAGCTTGCGAACTTGCTCACAAATATAACCGTAAAATCGCTTTCACGTTATCTGATTGCAATTGTATTACCCGCCACCGCGAAGACCTGCTCAAACTGGTAACTGATTGCGTTGATGTGCTGTTTGCCAATGAAAATGAAATTAAAGCCTTGTTCAACACTGATGACTTTATGGCCGCGCTTGACATGATTAAGCCGTTGGTTGAAATTGCCGCCATTACCCGCAACGCCAAAGGTTCGGTAGTTGTCAACGGACGGGTTAAAATTTTTGTTGAAGCCGAAAAAATGGATAATGTGGTAGATTCCACCGGCGCCGGCGACTTGTACGCCGCCGGATTTTTATACGGTATGACCAAAGAACGCAGCCTCGGCACCTGCGCCATGATAGGCAGCATCGCCGCTTCTGAGATTATCTCGCATTACGGCGCGCGCCCTGAAGTTTCATTACGCGGCTTTGTCCGTAACAAACTTTTGCAATACGGCAAAAAAGCCTGAGAAAAAAACAGACATTTAAAAAAAGATAATCCCGCGTGTTAAAAGCGTATAGCTGATAACAAAGCGGGATTTCTTTTACTTCTGTTGCGGTTGTTTCTTTCCGTTACCAAACCGGATATACGACTTAAAGAAACCGGTTACAAAACCGATTATTGCAGTAAACTGCCAAAAAGCCATCGGACAAGCAGTAAACGCGAGCGGGTTGCCGAAAATCCATTCAAACAAAACGCCGCCGCAAGCGCCGATTAATGCGCCCACAAGCAAATTAGCCACAGTTGCCAACACCACAAGGGCAAAAGTCACCATAATTTCAAAACACTTGGCTACACATAAGCCAATTAATTTAAATAACTCTTTCATGATAATAAAATTTAGCATTTTCATTGTGGCATTTTTACGTCTTTTGTCAAGAAAAATATTAAAATTTGCTTGAAAATAAGCAAGTTACGCATTTTTAGATAAAAATTTCTTGAAATTTAAAAAAATCGCTGTAATGTACGAAAAAAATTATACCGGCGTTGATTTTGTCATTAAAAAACCTTACCGAAAATTTTTGAATTTGCGCGCGCCTCATTTTGCGCCCGCAAGTTTCAAAATACTGACTTTTCGCGCCTTAACAAGGACATAAAAAATGAGTATGAGAAATATTGCCATTATCGCCCACGTTGACCATGGTAAAACCACATTGGTGGACGGTTTGTTAAAACAAAGCGGAACTTTCCGCGACAACCAAAAAGTTGCCGAATGCGCCATGGACAGCAACGCGCTTGAAAGAGAAAGAGGCATTACCATTCTTTCAAAGTGCACTTCCGTAAACTGGCACGGCAACCACATCAACATTGTTGACACCCCCGGCCACGCTGATTTCGGCGGCGAGGTTGAGCGTATTTTATCTATGGTTGACGGCGTGGTTTTGCTCGTTGATTCCTCTGAAGGTCCGATGCCTCAAACCAAATTTGTACTGGGCAAAGCTTTAAAAATCGGCTTAAAACCGATTGTGGTTATTAACAAAGCCGATAAACCCGATGCCCGCCCCGATGAAGTTTTAAATGAAATTTTTGACTTGTTTGTCAGCTTGAACGCTACCGATGAACAGCTTGACTTTCCGGTGCTGTACGCTTCCGGACGCAACGGTTGGGCAGTTAAAGATTTAAATGACGAACACAAAGATTTAACCCCGCTCTTTGAGCTGATTTTATCTTATGTAAGCGAGCCGAAATGTGAAAAAGACAAACCTTTTTCAATGCTCGTAACCACCCTTGAAGCTGACAAGTTTTTAGGACGTATTTTAACCGGTAAAATCCAATCCGGCAGCTTAAAACTAAATGACGCGGTAAAAGTTATTAACGACAAAGGCGAAGTTGAACGCACCCGCATTACCAAAATTTTGGCTTATCAGGGTTTGGAACGCGTTGCTTTAACTGAGGCTCATGCCGGTGATATTGTTGCGGTTGCCGGTGTGGTAAAAGGCACGGTTGCCGACACCATTTGCGATTACAGCGTTGAAAACGCCATTCACGCGCAACCGATTGATCCGCCGACACTCGCCATGACCTTTTCCGTCAACGATTCTCCGCTTGCCGGCCGTGAAGGCGATAAAGTTACTTCCCGTATGATTTGGGACAGATTATGCAAAGAAGCCGAAGGCAACATTGCCTTAAAAATTTCGCGCACCGATAAAACCGATTCGTTTGAAGTTGCCGGCCGCGGCGAACTTCAGCTCGGCGTTTTGATTGAAACCATGCGCCGCGAAGGTTTTGAACTTTCTATCTCACGCCCGCGCGTATTAATGAAAAAAGATGCAAACGGACAGTTGCTTGAACCGGTTGAAGAAGTTGTAATTGACGTTGATGAAGAATTTTCCGGCGCCGTGGTTGAAAAACTCGGTCAGCGTAAAGCTGAAATGACTGAGATGATTCCGTCACAGCTCGGCAACAAAGTTCGTTTAATTTTCCACGCTCCGTCACGCGGCTTAATCGGTTACCATTCTGAATTTTTAACCGACACGCGCGGCACCGGCGTTATTAACCGTATTTTTTACGCTTATGAACCCTATAAAGGCGAAATTGAAGGCCGCCGCACCGGCGTTTTAATTTCAAGCGAAAACGGCACTGCGGTTGCTTATGCCCTGTGGAAATTGCAAGACCGCGGACCGATGTTTATTGAACACAACAGTCCGGTTTATGTCGGTATGATTATCGGCGAGCACACCAAGTCTAATGACATTGAAGTCAACCCGACCAAAGCCAAACAATTAACCAACATTCGCGCCGCCGGTAAAGATGAGGCCATTGACCTTATTCCGCCGCGCAAAATGAGCTTGGAACAGGCTTTGTCTTATATTCAGGCCGATGAATTGCTTGAAGTTACGCCAAAATCTCTGCGTTTAAGAAAAAAAATCTTAGACCCGCTGCAGCGTAAACGCGCCAAACCTGAAGTTATGGCATAAGCAAATTTTATTAATATTCCCCGATAAATCGGGGAATATTTGTTTTAAAAACAAAATATGTATATTACTAATTATAGATTAGACATTTGAAAATAATCATGTTATTGTAACTGCATAGCAATTTTAAAAGGCCCAAAATTATGAAGATAAAAACTGACAATATCGGCCGTTCTATGGTTGAAATGATTGGCGTTCTTGCCATTGTGGGGGTATTGAGTGTCGGAGGCATTGCCGGATACGTTACCGCCAGCCGCAACTTGCGTATCAACAATTTAAAAGATGAAATTTCCACATTAGTTGCCAATGTGCGGAGCATGTTTTTTTCCGCTGAAAACTACGGAAGCGTAAATAACATTACCTTAATTAATGCCGGCTTAGTGCCTGACTGGATGATTGATGCCAATCGTCTTCATATTCACAACAAAAATCGCGGTTCCGTAACCATTGCTCCGGCTGACTATGAATACAAAGAAAACGGAGCTTTTATTTTAATTTTTAACGGGCTTAACCCTGTTGCCTGCCGCGAGTTGGCAATTTCTAACTGGGGTTCTGACGTTGCCACCGGCTTTATTGCCGTCAGCATTAAAAAAGATGGCGATTTAACCATTGAAGATTCAGGCTTAACCGATGCCCGCGTTACCGGTTCCGAAACGGTTATTTTAGCCCATGACATCAGCTCCGGCACCTTAAAACAGGTATATGACCTCTGCGATTGCCACAGTGGCGACACCTGCGCCATCGCTTGGAAGTTCTTATAAATAAAAATTGTGAGAACAAACTCTAAAAAACACTTGATTTATTAGTAATAAACGTGTATCAATAGCTCGGTTGTTCGGTTAAACTGCCGTAACTTATAGGGGCATAGTTCAGTTGGTAGAACATCGGTCTCCAAAACCGAGTGTCGTGGGTTCAAATCCTGCTGCCCCTGCCAAATTTATTACAACAACAAAATTAAAACGTTTAAAGGATGGTTCCAAAGTGAAAGTTAGTCCAATACAGTTTTTCAGACAGGTAAAACAAGAAGTTAAAAAAGTTACCTGGCCGACCAAAAAAGAAGTATCGCAAGTATCGGTAATGGTTATTGTTATTGTTGCTATTGCCGCCGCTTTTTTCTTTTGCGTAGACTTAATTTTAGGTTGGGGCGTTAAATTAATTTTAGGTTTAGGAGCATAATTCCATGGCTGCACGTTGGTATGTTGTAAACGTTTATTCCGGCTCTGAAAAAAAGGTTGCCGAATCATTAAAAGAACAAGCCGTTTTGAAAAAAATGGAAGACAAAATTTTAGACGTTTTGGTTCCGACCGAAGAAGTTGTTGAAATCAGAAAAGGCTCTAAAGTCAACGCTGAACGCAAATTTTTCCCCGGATATATTCTGGTTAAAATGGAAATGTCTGATGAATGTTGGCACGTGGTTAAAAACACTCCGCGCGTCAGCGGATTTTTAGGCAGCCGCAACAAGCCGCAACCGATTAGCGATGCTGAGGCTGAGCGCATTATTAAACAAATGACTGAAGGCGTTGAGCGTCCGCAAACCGTTATAGACTTTGAAGTCGGCGAACAAATCCGCGTTACGGATGGCCCGTTTGCTTCATTTGTTGGTGTGGTTGAAGAGGTTGACAGCGAAAAGTCACGCTTGAAAGTTTCAGTTTCTATTTTCGGACGTTATACTCCGGTTGAGCTTGAATTTTCACAAGTTGAAAAAATCAAACAATAAAAAATTTATCCCTGAAGTTTTAAGCTTCAGGGATTTTTTGTGCCTTTTTTACAGACCGAATTTTTTATCAACATACTTTTTTGCCGTTTGCATAATTTGCAACACAAGAGCCTCATCAATATTAAGCTTTGTAAACATCTCTTTAAATTTTGCAAACAAATTAAGCTTGTTACAATACGTAATACAGTAAGAGTAATTCATATCAAACAGCCAACTGAAATTGCCAAGCAGCTCATCGGTATTGGTTTTTAAAATCGCTCGCGAGATAAGTTGTTCGTTGGCAAAAGCCTGCCAAACTTCCGCAGAAATTTGCGCCTGCTCCGGCGAAGTGTCATCCGCATGCAAAAGCCAAAACTGTTTCAGATAATCAAAATCAGAAGCAAGCAAATTCCAATTGGCAATTTTATCGGCATCGCGCACGGCAAACCAAATATGCTCAATATCGCGCTTTAAGTTTTCATCTTTAATTGCCAAATATACGGTATCTTCATAAAAATCTTTCGGCATGTGCCCATGATGTTTAACAGGCAACACGATTCGCACGTCATTAAAATCAGCAGTATTCTGCAAAAATTTTCCGCCCTCCAGGCTGTGATCAATCCGCTGTTTTGTTTGCGCATATATTGCAATTTCTGAAAACCTGAAAATATCGTGCAATAAAATTGCGGTTTTAGCAATGTCAATAAAATCAGCCGAACGCGCGGCAAAATACGGTTCATTTTGCAAAATTCCGTTACCGGCACCGGATACTTGCCACGAATGGCGCCATTTTTCTGTTGCAAAACCAGCGTAAAAAGGCTCATCTTTGATCATGGCAAAATTGCGATTGTATTCAGCATATAAGAGCTCTTTAGCTTTTTGATATAGTGTGTTTGTCATAACTTTCTTCCTTTATTTTGCCCCAACCTAACACTTTTGTTTTAACAAATCCGTAAAAAACAAAATTATACACATCATATTATTTTCCGTTTTATAGAAAGGTATCAGCTGCCGATGGGATGGTTAAACACAACTTATGCACAGCACGGACTCGTAAATATTGCAAAAAAAAAACGCGAGCTAAAATCTTCTTAAACGTAACAATTTGAGGATATTTTTTATTATGAAATCAGAAAATGGCAGAAGTATGGTGGAGATGCTTGGCGTGCTGGCAATAATAGGAGTTTTGTCGGTCGGGGTGATTAGCGGATACTCCAAAGCGATGATGAAGTATAAACTAAATAAACAAACGGAACAATTAAATCAAGTTGTTAATTCTGTCATCAAATACGTTCATATTATGGACTCATACAAACAAGCTCAAAATTTAACTTCGTTATTTGTTAAACTTGGCGAAATCCCCAGAGAAATGCTTAAAAACAATAATGACAATTACTTCTATGATGTATTTAATACCAGAATGTATATTTACAATGAAGTTGACAATAGTAACAATAAAAATTGGCATGCTTTAATAATATATGTAAATTTACCATTACTCTCAAACAGCAACGATTCGCTTGAAATATGCCGCAATGTGTTAACGGTTGCCAAAGAAAATTCCGCTGACATTAACTCTGTTTACACAACCAGCGGAAGTGGAACTGATGACAATCGCAAGTTTTATTTTAATGGCGATAAAAATTGTAAAAACAACAAAGTTTGTTTACGCAATATGACCATAAACAACATTTATGAAGCCTGCACCAAACATTTAGGCAACCAAAACGCAACCTTGAAATTTGAATTTAAATAAAAAACAACAGAGCGTGGATAATGAGGCAGATACGCCGTAACTTTTTTTCGCCGTGTACAAATAGTTACACGAGTGACAAAACCTCTGGCAGGTGCCCGCTAAACGCAAGCCGGAGGGGCGCGGAGAATGCG
This sequence comes from uncultured Alphaproteobacteria bacterium, assembly GCA_902464275.1. Lineage (GTDB taxonomy): Bacteria > Pseudomonadota > Alphaproteobacteria > RF32 > CAG-239 > CAAFZY01. The sequence goes on from CABQIK010000013.1 coordinate 22,622, forward strand.
GCTAATGCGCCGCAAGTTTTTTCTGCAACCGGCACAATCTAATAGGTCTGCGGATAGCAAGGCAGATGCGACGGGGTTTTGGAACGTAGTGTACAAACAGTTACATGAGTGACAAAACCCCTAGCAGGTGCCCGCTAGACGCGGACCAAGGTATTAGATGTCAAGGTTAATCACATTCAAAGCATTTTCTTGAATAAACTCTTTTCTCGGCTCCACTACATCGCCCATAAGGGTTGAAAAGACTTCATCCGCTTCTTCCATGTGGTCTATTTTTACTTGCAGGAGTGAACGAGCTTCCGGATCAAGCGTGGTTTCCCAAAGCTGCTCAGGGTTCATTTCGCCCAAACCTTTATAGCGCTGCAGAGTAATACCTTTTTTGCCGGTTCCCATAACGGCGTCAACCAATGATACCGGACCGTCAATACGTTTTTCACCGCCGCTCTTTGCCAGCAATTTAGCCGATTCGGCAAAGTTTTCATGCAAAAAGTCTTTCATCTCGTTTAAGAGTTTAGCCTCGGCGCTGTCAACAACCGACTGCCCGATAATATGGTCTTCTTTTACACCGCGCAAGGTGCGGTTAAATGAAATTGTGCCGTCAGCAAGCAATTCGGCCTTCCAACCTTTGTCATACTCGGCTTCCATTGCGTCAAGACGGATTGCCACACGATTAAGTTCAGCCTGCAAAGCCTCTTTGTTTTGCTGAACAGCCGCATCAAACAACCCGAAAATTGCCATTTGTTCCAAGATTTTTTCCGGCGCTTTAATGCTCAATGCGGTAAGCAAACTGCGGGCTTTCATTGTTTTTTCAACAAAGCTGATTAAGTCCTGCCCCATAATTTTTTCACCATCGGCTTTTTCTAAGACTGCATCATCGCAACCGCCGCGAACCAAATAATCTTCCATCTCACGGTCGTCTTTAAGATAAATAATGGAGTTGCCGCGTTTAGCCTTATAAAGCGGAGGTTGCGCAATATAAATATAACCGCGTTCAATAAGCTCCGGCATTTGGCGATAGAAGAAGGTCAATAACAAAGTTCTGATATGTGAACCATCAACATCGGCATCGGTCATAATTACAATTTTGTGATAACGGCATTTATCGGCGTTAAAGTCATCGCGGCCGATACCGGTGCCCAAAGCGGTAATAATCGTGCCGATTTCAGCCGAATTGAGCATTTTATCAAAACGGGCGCGTTCAACGTTCAAAATTTTACCTCTGAGCGGCATAATCGCCTGATTTTTACGGTCGCGTCCCTGCTTAGCCGAACCGCCCGCGGAATCTCCTTCCACGATGAACACTTCTGACAATGCCGGATCTTTTTCAGAACAATCGGCAAGCTTGCCGGGGAGAGTTGAAATATCAAGCACACCTTTGCGGCGGGTTAATTCACGCGCTTTACGAGCCGCCTCGCGCGCGGTTGCCGCCTCAACGATTTTACCGATAATGATTTTTGCTTCAGCCGGATGCTCGTCAAGCCATTCTTTAAGCTTATCGCCGACCACGCTTTCAACCACAGGCCGAACCTCTGACGAAACCAATTTGTCTTTGGTTTGTGATGAAAATTTAGGATCAGGCGCTTTTACGGAAAGTACGCAGGTCAAGCCTTCGCGCATATCTTCACCGGTAATCACGCTTTTTTCTTTTTTAAGCAAGCCGTTTTCAGTGATGTAATTGTTAATGGTACGGGTCAACGCGCCGCGAAAACCGGCAAGGTGAGTACCGCCGTCTTTTTGCGGAATGTTGTTGGTAAAGCAAAGCATGCTTTCGTTGTACGCATTGGTCCACTGCATAGCAATATCAACCTGAATATTGTTATCTTCACCTGAAAACGCAATAATATTTTCATGCAGCGGAGCTTTAGATTTGTTTAAGTGCGTAACAAACGCCGACAAACCGCCCTCATAATGAAAAACCTCTTCTTTAGGTTCCGCGCCGCGATTATCAATTAAGCGCAAATGAACGCCGGAGTTCAAAAAGGCTTTTTCACGAATGGAACGCTCCAAAGTTTCAAAGCTGAATTCGGTTTGCGTAAAAGTTTTCGGCGACGGCAAAAATGAAACTTCCGTACCGTGGCGGTTAGGAGCATCGCCTACCACCTCAACATGCTTAACCACATTGCCGTCGGCAAATTCAGCATAATATTCTTTATTGTTACGCCAAATGCGCAGTTTTAACCATGTAGACAACGCGTTTACCACTGAAACGCCCACACCATGCAAACCGCCTGAAACTTTATAGGAGTTGTTATCAAACTTACCGCCGGAGTGTAATTCAGTCATAATAACTTCAGCCGCTGAAACGCCTTCTTCTTTGTGCATATCAACCGGCATACCGCGCCCGTTATCGCGAATAGTGGCGGAGCCGTCCGGATTCAAGATAACTTCCGTGCGGTCGCAATAGCCTGCCAACGCCTCGTCAATGGCGTTATCCAAAACTTCATAAATCATGTGGTGCAAGCCAGAGCCGTCATCAGTATCGCCGATGTACATTCCCGGACGTTTACGAACGGCGTCTAAGCCTTTCAAAACCTTAATGGAATCGGCATTATATTCTTGTTCGCTTTTCAAATATTCTTCATTGGTTAATTCAGTCATTACAACCCCTGCTTTTTATATTTATTACTGCGTAAAATATACAGCAAAGCCCCGAATTTACCAAGCGTTAGATTAAAGTTATCAACGGTTTTTAGCTAAAAAAGCGCAAATAAATTAAAATAAAATGCCGCCTTATTTTCTGACGGCAAAAACAGCAAACTTTTGCGCCAAATCCGCAACTAAATTTTTGTTTTCAATCAGCGCTAAACACATTTCATCAGTAGTAGTTTTATCGCTCGGTATCGGGCGATATTTTTGCAGATAATATTCTTTTACGCCCGCCTTTTTAAGCTCATCGGCAATAGCATAAATATCGTCAAGCTGCAAAATCCGCGGATCGCAAGTGGTACGACATTCAAAATGCTTGCCGCTTTCAAGCAAAATTTGAAGGCTTTGCCTGATGTTTTCAACCTGTTTGTACCCACCGGTCACACGCATATAACGTTCGGTAATAAGCGGCGCCTTAATATCAAGCCCTGCCCAATCAAGCTTGCCAATAATTTTTTGCAGCATTTCCGGACGGTACCCGCCGGTGTGCAGACCGATTTTATAGCCCAAAGCTTTAACTTTGTCTATTGCTTCCGGCAAACTGTCTTGCGCTAAAGGCTCGCCGCCTGAAAACACCACCGCATCAATTATGCCTTTGCGGCGCTCCAGTAAAGCCATCAATTTTTCAAACGTCCAATTGCTTTCCGGCTTGGCGCCGAGCTGTTGCAAAGAAGTGTTATAACAAAACGGACACCGCCACACGCAGCCTTGCATAAAAACAACGGCGGCAATATGTTCCGGAAAGTCAACAATGCTGAATTTTTCAACATCGCCGATAATTATCGGTTGTTTATCCACTTTACACCTCTTTCATATAAAAAAGCCGCTAACTTGCCGATATTAATCCGGTAGTTTTAGCGGCACAAATTAAAAACCAAACTGACTATTCAGCCGCAATGGCAAATTCTTCATTCATGTGTTTAACGGCTTTTTCTTCACAGAAGCAAACGCGTGAATAATATTCAGACTTTTTACCTTTGTTAAATTCAGAAACCGGACGATGGTAACCCATAACTCTGGTCCAAATTTCGCAAGGCTGTCTTTCTGCGTCGGTTAATTTAATTTCATTAATATCAATAACATTGTTCATGGTAATCTCCTTATAAATTGTGGTTATGCAACATTTTGTTTTGCTTTTAAGGCATTAAGTTTTTCTGCTTTTTTCTCCTCATCGCAGATTGGGCAGAATTTGTGTTCCCCTGACAAATAGCCATGCTTCGGGCAAATGGAAAATGTCGGGGTAATGGTAATGTACGGTAGGCGGTAATTAGTCAAAACTTTTCTTACCAAATCGCGACATACCTTTGAAGATGAAATACGCTGATTCATATAAAGGTGCAACACGGTGCCGCCTGTATATTTTGTTTGCAAAGTAGACTGCATGTCCAAAGCCTCAAACGGGTCATCGGTATAACCGACCGGTAATTGCGAAGAGTTGGTATAATATGGATTCTCTTCCGTACCGGCCTGAATAATGCCTTTAAATCTCTTTTTATCTTCACGGGCAAAGCGGTAAGTAGCGCTTTCGGCCGGAGTGGCTTCCAAGTTATACATATGTCCGGTTTCTTCTTGAATTTTAACCATTTTAGCGCGGATATAGTCCAAGAATTTTTCGGCAAATTCTTGTCCCCATTCATCGGTAATATCATGTTCATCATTGGTATAGTTGCGAATCATTTCATTGATACCGTTCACGCCGATGGTTGAAAAGTGGTTGCGCAAAGTTCCCAAATAACGTTTGGTAAACGGAAACAATCCGTTATCAATCAAGCGCTGAATAACTTTACGTTTAATTTCCAATGAGGTGCGGGCAATGTTCATCAACTCGTCAACGCGGCTAAACAATCCGGCTTCATTACCTTTGTAAACATAGCCCAAGCGAGCGCAGTTAAAGGTAACAACGCCAACTGAACCGGTCTGCTCTGCTGAACCGAACAAGCCGTTTCCTTTAGCGAGCAACTGGCGCAAGTCTAACTGCAGACGGCAGCACATTGAACGAATCTGTCCCGGCTTTAACACTGAGTTAATAAAGTTTTGGAAATAAGGCATACCGTATTTTGCGGTCATTTCAAACAAAAGCTCGGTATTTTCTTCTTCCCACGGAAAATCCGGAGTCATATTATAAGTAGGAATCGGGAAAGTAAACGGACGACCTTTAATATCGCCTTTCATCATAACGGTGATATAAGCCTTGTTAATCATCGCCATTTCCTCTTTTAAGTCGCCATAGGTAAACGGCTGTTCTTCACCGGCAATAATCGGGTGCTTTTCGCGCAAATCTTCAGGACATACCCAGTCAAACGTAAAGTTTGTAAACGGAGTTTGCGAGCCCCAACGCGACGGAACGTTCAAGTTATAAACCAATTCCTGGATAGCCTGTTCAACCTGACGATATGAAAGATTATCTTTGCGGATATAAGGCGCCAAATAAGTATCAACTGATGAAAACGCCTGCGCGCCCGCCCATTCGTTTTGCAAGGTGCCCATAAAGTTTACCATCTGACCGACAGCGGCGGATAAGTGTTTGGCCGGACCGGCTTCAGCCTTACCCGGAACACCGTTAAAGCCTTCATGCAAAAGGTTTTTAAGCGACCAACCGGCGCAATATGCGGCCAACATATCCAAATCATGAATATGAATATCGCCGTTGCGGTGAGCCTCGCCGACTTCCGCAGGATAAACATGGCTTAACCAATAGTTGGCGGTAACTTTACCGGAAACGTTCAAAATCAAACCGCCGTTTGAATAACCCTGATTGGCGTTAGCGTTAACGCGCCAATCAAGTTTTTCCAAATATTCATTGATTGAACTTTCCACATCAACCATAACTTTTTTATCAGAACGCATACGATTACGTTGATCACGATACAAAATATAAGCTTTAGCGGTCTGGAAGTAGTTATCCGAAATTAAAACCTGTTCAACTATATCTTGAATCTGCTCAATACTCGGCAGCGATTCGGCAAACTTGTATTCCATAACTTTCAGCACTTTAGCAGTCAACAACCACGATTCCTGCTCGCCAAATTCACCGGTAGAAGTCCCGGCCTTCAAAATTGCATTATAAATTTTAGTACTGTCAAACGGGGCTAATGTTCCATCTCTTTTGGTAATTTCTTCAAAAGGGAATTTGTCATTACTGTTTATATGGGGCATTTCATATTTGTTTTCTGACATTTATCTTTCCTTATATTAATTGCCTTGGGTTATCCGTGTATCAATTTGAATGTGGTATACTATATATTGTGTTAAAAATTTGTAAAGAAACAAGATATAGTATGTTCACAATTTTTTACGGACGATTTAACTTTATGAAAAACATCTTGCAAAATTAAAAAACAACCCTCAAGGACAAAATTTTGCAATTCTTTAAAAAACACCCTATGTCATTAAAAATAAGGCATAATTTTTTTTGTTCGCAGTGGATAAATTTATTAACAAAATCAAGATTGTATAAATATCAATTCGTTAGGATTAACCTCTTGATATTTAACAACAAAAATCAGAAAACAACTTAAAAAATAAATTTATGTTTCAAGGCTGAAATTTTTATGCCCTTAAACCGGCGTTTTGCGATTCTTTTTCCGATTCGTAAAATAAATACATCTGTCCCCGATTCTTTATCGGTATACCAGCCTTCACTCCCCGATTCTTATTTACGCCCTCTCGGGCTGGAGGCAAGAAAACAATTTGAGAAATTGTTTTCGCCGACAAGCGCAGTTTTGTTAGTTTGCGAGCGAATGATAGTGAGTTGAGCAACCGTTACAAAACAAGTGACCGCAACGAGTTAGCGAAACATAGCTGAGCTTACGAGTAAGACGCTCCCCCTATCTATATTTGCCATAAAAAAAGCCGCCGTAAAGGCAGCTTCTTTTATGGCGTATCCGGCGGGGATCCCCTGCTTGTTTTCTAATTTCGCTTCGTGGCGCTGCCGCTTCTCGCTCAAATAAGAAAACTGCGCCGCTCACAACGAAAACCTCCACCGGAGGTTTTCTATCGGTTCGCGCCCTCTCGGGCTGGGAGCAGGAAAACAATTTAAGAAATTGTTTTCGCAGACAGACGTAGTTTTGTTAATTTGCGAATAAACGATAGTGAATGGAGCAAATGTTACAAAACAAGTGACCGCAACGAGTTAGCGAAGCATTGCTGAGCTTACGAGTAAGACAATCCCCCTATCTATATTTGCCATAAAAAAAGACCACACTGACGGTGGTCTTTTTTTATGGCGTATCCGGCGGGGATCGAACCCACAACCTTCGGCGTCGGAGGCCGACACTCTATCCAATTGAGCTACGGATACAACATATTCCGTGTTTACAAACTCCTTTTATATCACTTTTATTTTTTTTACCAGTCCTTTTTTATCTTTTTTTAATATTTTTGCTTGACTTGTCACTCAAATATATGTATTAACAAGCAACAAGATTGTTGTTTATTTGTAAAAGGATTAATTAAAATGGCTAAAAAGTGTGATATTTCCGGCACCGGCGTGATGAGCGGTAACAATGTAAGCCACGCTAACAACAGAACCCGCCGCCGCTTCTTGCCGAATTTGCAGATTGTTTCTTTGTTAAGTGAAACTTTAGGCAAAGCTTTCAAGTTGAAAATTTGTTCCAAAACCTTGCGTTCTATTGAACACAACGGCGGTTTGGATTCATACCTTGAAAAAACTTCCAATGCTAAACTTACCGATGAAGCTAAAAAAATTAAAAAATCAATCGCTAAGAAAAAAGCTGCAAACTAATTAAGTTAAAAAACCTCTGAAAATCAGAGGTTTTTTTATGCCTGTTTTTAAGGCTATAATTAAAATTCTTTCAAATTAATCCTTTTGCGTTGACAAAATCGCCAAAATAACATATGCTAAGCACGTTGTTAATAATTATTGTTTATGAAAAAGTTTTTTATGTTGTTGGCATTCGCCCTCTTCATTTGGAGCGCGCTTGCCCTTGTCGGAATACTTTCTTGGCAAGCCGTATTAGGATGTTCCATAATATATTCCGCCGCGCTGTTTTTACAAATCAAAGGCAAAGGTGGCAGAACATCAATGATAGGCTGCATAATAATTGCTGTTATCGCCACATTCCTTTGGGCAGGCGGTAACGACAATATTGCAAGAATGTCTTTTTTCGGCAAACTGCTGAACATAGGCGTCGTTAGTTGCCTGACAGCCGTTTGCGTCTTTATGGCCGTTTACGCCGTAAAGTTTGTACGAAACGCCATCATGGACTATTACCACAACAAATGAGTCCGATGGCACATACAAAAAACCTCTGAACGCCAACGTTTCAGAGGTTTTTTGTTGCAAATTATATCAATCAATTACAATTCGCCGACATACATTCCCAAGTCATGCGCCGCTTTAACATGGGCGCTGTTTTTATCTAAAAGCGAAGTGCCGCATGCCACAACTTTTTCCAGCGGATACGATTCTATTTTGCCGTTTGAAAAACCAACCATCAAATCGGTTTTACCTTCGGCAAGCAAAGCCACCGCTTTAGCGCCGAATACTGATGCCAAAACACGGTCAAACGCAGTCGGGTTGCCGGAACGTTGAACATGCCCCAAACGAGTAACGCGGGTTTGAAATCCATGATATTTATTGTTTAAGGCGTGGCTCAGATATTCGCCGATACCGCCGTTGATTTTTTCGCCTACTAAATTTTGCGCGGCTGACACCTGCTCGCCGGTTTCGGTTTTAACTCCTTCTGAAACCACGATAATAGCATGCGTGCGTCCGCTCTTTTTAACTGCTTCAAGCTTGGCGATAACGCCGTCAATGGTATACGGAATTTCCGGCACCAAGCAAACATCGGCAAAACCTGCCAAAGCTGACTGAATAGCCAAATGTCCGGCATCGCGACCCATAACTTCCAAAATCAAAGCGCGGTGATGTGAGCGAGCGGTTGTTTCCAAGCTGTCCAAGGCATCGGCGCAAACTTGGCAAGCAGTGTCAAAGCCGACTGAATACTGCGTCATCGGAGTATCGTTATCAATCGTCTTCGGAATGCCGATCATTTTAACACCGGCATTCCGACAATAATTGCTTACAATATTCATACTGCCGTCACCGCCGACAACCACAACGGCGTCAAGCCCGAGCTCTTTAACGCCCTCGCCGAAACGACGAGACATTTCAGCCTGCGAATCCATTTTAACACCTTTGTTTAATGAACCCAAATATGAGCCGGCAATCCGCGGCCACGGAGTATCGGCAAAATTTTGCACCGTGAGAATTTCATACGAAAGCGGACGTTCGGTCAAGCCGTCCGTGCCGTCATGAATCCCGTAAACTATCCAACCTTTTTTATCGGCTGCTTTAACAACTGCTGAAATAACCGCATTAAGGCCGGCGCAGTCGCCGCCGCTGGTCAAAACACCGATTTTTTTAATTTCACTCATAAATATTCTCCATTATATTCTTTAGTGGTTGATTTTTACCTCATATTGTTGTATAATCTCATACATATTTTATAAAGATATTTCCAGTAAAAAAATTAACTTGTACTAACTTTTTTATTTAAAGGACGATAAAATTTATGATGAACAACGATAACTATGGCAAACTCCGTCAACAACTGTGTGAATTAAAGCTTGAGGAGCGCCGTGTTTGTTCGGACATTTCCGCACTGGTTAAAAAAAACCAGACTATTGATTTTTACAAGGCTCAGCAATTAAATAAAATGCGCACCGGTCTTAAAAGCAAAATCAAAACCGTAGAATCGCGCATTATGCCCAATATTATTGCCTAACGCCTTACTGGGTACAGTTTTTTAGCGGATTTTTCTTGCATTTTAAGAATCGGTATGCTAAAAGGCTCTAAATTGTTTTAACTTTAGAAATCTGAAAAGAGGTGATTTAAGTGGTTCAAGTTACTGTTATCGGTAATGATGTTGCTCAGTCGTTAAAAGTATTAAAGAAAAAAATGCAGCGCGAAGGCATTTTTCGTGAAATGAAATTGCGCCGTTGTCATGAAAAAAACGCTGAAAAGAAGGCACGCCGCAAAGCTGAAGCTGTTCGTCGCGCCAGAAAGCAACTGCGTAAACGCTTAGATACTGAAGGATTCTAGTTTCACTTTAATTCTTTAACAAGCCTCCCGATGGGGAGGCTTTATTTTTTTGTACAAATCATATTGACTTTTTGTACAAACGGCGTACCCTATAAGCCTATATTTAATTTTTATGTTTAATTAAATAAAAAAACAATGACATTCACATTCAAAAGAAAAGCGTATGACGCGCTCGGAAAAGAAAACTTTTTCTCCGCATCGTCATCCGCGGCCTTTCTGGCAAAGTCTAGTTATGGCAAAAGAAAGCAATGGTTGGCAGAAATTCAAAGCGGCAAAGGCAAATACTACGCCACCTCGCTTGAAAATGACGTCAGTCACTATCGGCGCAACAACTTCCGCCTGCTGAGCAAAATTCAGGTTGAAGAAATGATTCCCGCCATCGTCAACAACAAAATCAGAAGATACGCAACGCTTCTGTTTTGGCTGCATGACGAAAAATTGTGTATTGCCAAGCGCGATACCATGTTAAATGTTGCCAACCGCCTGGAAGATGAAATCATCAATGACGAGAGCACCCTCGCCGATTCTGATGACATTCGCCGCTTCCTGACCGTCGGCATTTTGTACGGTGACAAAAATCACCTGTACACCATGGAAACCATTGAAAATTTTGACCGCGTATGCCAAGCGGTTAAATAAAACTTCTGAAAAGTAAAGCTCCCGTTTCGGGAGCTTTTTTTTACTGAAAAAAACATTATGCTTTTTTGCGGGCTTTTTTAACCGTTTGCTTTGCCGGTTTAAGCGATTCGTTATGCTCCGCAACACGGCACTCCGGCGCAACCTCATTCAGCAGCTCGCGCCGCACAATTTCATCAATCACGCTCATCAAAAAGCTGATAAGCAGCAAGAACGAAATCAGCAGATATGAAACAAAAAACAGCCACGAGTGCGGAAAAACCGCCATAACCGGACGCGCCAGCTCTGAAGCCCAACCGTCAAGCGTAAAAATTTGCAACAAAGCAAACAATGAGGCGCCCAAAGTTGAAAATTCAATAAACACACCGCCGAACAAGCTTACGCCGATAATGGCAAACACGTATGTTACCATCGCAAATACCAAAAACGCCGCCAAAAAATTAGGGAGCAGCGCGCCCAAAACCGCCAAGATTCGTTTTAACTTTGAAAAGCGGTCAATATATTTTAACAAACGGAACAAACGGAAAGTTCTTAACACAATAAAATAGCTTGCAAAAGAAAATGATGAAACGGCAATTACCGTAAAATCAAACACGTTCCATTTTGAGTTAAAAAACTTATGCCCGTACACATAAAGTTTAAGCGCCATTTCTACAATAAAAATACCCATGCACAAACGGTCAAGCACAAACAAAACATTGCCGAGCGCCGCCTCAAAATAATCAGATGTCATTAACCCGAAAACAAGCGCGTCCAAGCAAATCAATGACATAATAAACAAATCAAAGTTTTTGCTCTCAACAAAGTTTTTGGCATTTTCGCGATTCTTATTAATATTTTCAATCATAACCCGCCCCTATTGTTAAAGTTTATAAATACATAATAAACTGCCAACCGAAAAATACAAGTATTAATGTGGCAATTACAATGGCCGGTCCGAAAGCGCCCGCGCGTTGACGCTTAGCAAGAGAAAACAGAGCAAACACCACGCATGAAATTAAAATTACGTACGGAACCATGGCCAAACCTAACCACGCGCCGACCGCCGCAAGCAGTTTAATATCGCCGCCGCCAAACGCGTCAGGGTGTTTTTTAATTAAAAACAGCGTGGCGATAATCGGCAGAATATAACCCGCCAAAGCTCCCAAAGCGCTCATTACGGCATAATAACCGCAATCGGGCAGCGCCATGGCTGAAAAGGCAAAGCCGAGCATTAACAGTGGCACGGTTAACACATCAGGCAACAGTAAAATACGCTCGTCAATTTCATATAACAGCAGCAAAATCCAAATCAGCGGCATAAACCAACCGGCAATATTCGGAAACGACAAATACGCCAAATAGCTGAGCGCGGCGCACACAATGCCCCATCCGATGGAGCGCATGCGGTATTTATCCATAAGCTTTTGATATTGCGCCGATTGCGCGCGTTTGGTTTTAGCCACCCGTTTAACCGGCCAAACCAACCGATAAAGCGCGTAAGCCGCGGTCGCCGGCATAAACTTGGCAAAGCGCCGCGCCATATACGGAATAAGCAGCCCGAAAATAAAACCCGATAAAGCGTAAAGCATAATTTTTCTCCTTCTTTTTGCTCAAATTTAGCGCTGAAAGGTTAAAAATCACTTGAAATATAAAAAATAAAGTTGTAATAATGCTTTACTTTAACGGCACCCCTGGAGGTCGTTAAAGTTTTTAATAACAAAAATATAAGGAATTTAAAAATGTCAAACATTACATTTAAAGCTTTAAAGCGTGAGAAAGCAGGTAAGGGGGCAGCTCGTGCATGTCGTCGTGAAGGACGTATCCCGGCTGTTATTTACGGCGGAAAGAAAGACCCGATTTTGGTAAGTCTTGACCCGGTTGAGTTGGAAAAAGCTCTTAATTTGTCTGATTTTTATGAATCTGAAATCACCGTTGACGTTGACGGCAAAGCAACCAAAGTTGTTTGCCAGGACGTTCAATTCCACCCGGTTTCGGATATGCCGATTCACGTTGACTTTTTGCGCAAGTAAGAGGCTTATAAAATGTTTTTAGTGGTAGGTTTGGGTAACCCCGGAGCTGAATATGCAAACACCCGCCACAACATTGGATTTATGGCGGCTGATGAAATATTCAGCCGCTATAATTTTTCGGCTTTCAAAAGCAAATTTGACGCCCTTGTTGCCGAAGGGCAAATTGCCGGTGAAAAAGTTTTGCTCTTAAAACCGCAGACGTATATGAATCTTTCCGGCAATGCCGTGGTTAAAGCGGCATTATTTTATAAAATTCTGCCTGAAAACGTAATTGTCATTCATGATGACATTGACTTAGCACTCGGTCAGCTCAAAGCCAAACGCGGAGGCGGCGCCGGCGGCCACAACGGCTTAAAAAGCATAGATTCGCACATTACGCCGGATTATAACCGGATTCGCATCGGCGTAGGTCACCCTGCCGGACGCGGCGCTGAAGTTGCCGATTATGTTTTGGGGCAATTTTCAAAAGCAGATAAACAAATTATTGAGCAAGAGCTTGCCCTTATTCCGGAAGCTCTTGAAACACTGATTAAAAACGGCATTGCTTCATGCTCAAACTTTTTGGGCATGGCAGCCAAAAACAAATAGGAGTATTTTAACATGGGTTTTAACTGCGGCATTGTCGGATTGCCGAACGTTGGTAAATCAACGCTGTTTAACGCGTTAACGCAAACCATTGCGGCACAAGCGGCCAATTTCCCGTTTTGCACCATAGAACCGAACACCGGACGAGTCGCCGTTCCCGATTCGCGCCTTGATAAACTTGCTGAAATTGTTAAACCCAAAAACATTGTTCCGACTCAGCTTGAATTTGTTGATATTGCGGGTTTGGTTAAAGGCGCTTCCAAAGGCGAAGGCTTAGGCAACCAATTTTTGGCCAACATTCGTGAAACTGATGCCATTATTCATGTTCTGCGCTGTTTTGAAGATGATAATATCACCCACGTTGAAGGCTCGGTTGACCCGATTCGCGATGCCGAAATTGTTGAAACCGAACTGATGATTGCTGATTTGGAATCGTTGGAAAAACGCTTTGAACAGGTTAAGAAAAAAGGACAAACCGGCGGTGACAAAGAGGCCAAAATCTGCGCCGCGGTTATGGAACCGATAATCAACGCCCTGCGTGAGGGCAAACCGGCGCGCGTTGCCGCTCCGGATCCGGCAGAAAAAGATGCTTGGAAACAATATAAAATGCTGCAGTTGCTTACTTCAAAACCGGTTTTGTATGTGTGCAATGTTGATGAAAGTTCGGCAGCCTCCGGTAATAAATTTTCTGACGCCGTGTTAAAAAAAGCCGCGGCTGAAAATGCCAAAGCGGTTATTATTTCGGCTGAGATAGAATCAGAAGTTGCTCAACTTGACTCTGAATCGGAAAAGAAAGAATTTTTAGAAAGTTTGGGCTTGGCTGAAACCGGTTTGGCCAAAATTATTCGCGCCGGATATGAGCTTTTAGGTTTGCAAACCTATTTTACCGCCGGACCGAAAGAAGTTCGCGCCTGGACATTTTTAAAAGGCTACAAAGCCCCGCAATGCGCCGGAATTATTCATACAGACTTTGAACGCGGTTTTATTCGCGCTGAAACCATATCTTATGATGACTATGTTCGTTTAGGCGGCGAGCAGGCTTGCAAAGAGGCCGGCAAAATCCGTTCTGAAGGCAAAGATTATGTTGTGCAAGACGGCGACATCATGACCTTTTTATTTAACGTATAAAATTGTTCCGATACTAACAAAAAACCCCGTCAGATTAATTTCTGAGGGGGTTTTCGTTAAGAGCCTTTACTCTTCAAGTTCTTCACGCAAGATAAAGCGATTGTCACCGTCATCTTTCGTGTACACCAGAGTGATGTCTTTATACGGGGTCACCTCATGACGACGGCGGCAATGTGATTGCGAAGCCTGTTGATACGGATATTTGCCAATGCCGCGATACGGTAAAATATCCCTCACCGCTTCCGACATAATTTCCCATCTGCCCCACGGCGCGGGGTCAATCACCGATACGCCTTTTTCAGGATGCTCCGGCATAACAACCACCAACAGCTCTTCCGAGTCGGTATCGCCGCGCAGATTAGCAACTATATTGCTCGCCGCTTCTATCACATAAAAGAACAAAGTCTTGTGACAATCTTCAGGCTTAAAGCTCCCGTATCCAACCCTGAGTTCATCACCGGTCGGCGGAATAACCCAGTCACAAAATGCCGATTTCATGAGCTCCGCGGCCTGATTAGCTGTCAGCAACTTGGAGGCATAAGCCTGCTTTTCTTCAATAGATGTATTCATAAAGATAAAAAATTAATTATAGTTTTACTTAGCCCGCGATTATACGCATCCGACATTTTTTGTCAATAAAAATAGAAAATCCCGCGCAATTTTATTACGCGGGATTCAGTTATGATTACTCAGCTACTCAGTGGCGCCAAGAAGATAGTAAGCCAAACGTGAGCTCCTTACCTGCCCTTCAATAGCAAAGGCATCATAATTTTGCTCACCGATGAGCTCTTTTATCGCACTTTTGCGGCGATAAATACCGCACTCCAACTCATGAGCCATATCCGGCTCAAGGTATTCTTCGCCGTCAGCGATTGCCTTGGCGGCTCTTAGTGCGGCAACCGCTCTCTCTACATCGTCCTTGTTGGCGATGAGAGATGCTATTTTCCATGGCACACCAGCCGCATCTGCCAAAGCTTTGGTCTTAAGGTAGTAGGCGCGTTTTTCCGCCTTTTCCCCCTCAATATTCACTTCCTTGACGCTGTAGCTGTCAAAGAAGTTACCACCGTTATAGCAGTTGGCATGGACTGTGACGTCAAAGACCTTATCGCCTTTTTGGATGCGATAAATATAGTCCTTATATCCGGTACCGGTCCAGCGGCTCTGGCTTCGCGTTGAGAGGCATTTGTCCCAACGACCTATCTCTCTCATAAGATTGAGAGAGATGTTAACGGAATAAATTCCGTGCTCCCGAGCCCAAGCGCGCTCCTCAAAGAAGCGATCTGCCTCTTCCTGCCCATGCAAGAAGATATATTGCTCATCTTCCGTCCCTTCCGGGAACAGATAACGAAAGATGACTTTTATCTCTGTCAGACCTAATTCTTTATTGGAACACAAAGCCTTATCAAAGACTTCGGGCTGCTCAATAATCTCAACCTGCTTACGCTCATAAGAGCGGCTACGGAGCCAAAGGACACGGCCGTCAAACAGCGTGACTTTAAAGTCACAACCGGTCGTCCACATGGAGTAACTGTGGCCGCCCATTCTGCTGTCATAAAGATTTCCAGCCTCAACTGCAACGATGTACTCATCATACTTTTTCATAACTGTTTTTGTTTTTATACCGTTGGCAATCACTGCAATGTTTTGTAAAATTTCCATCAAGTTAACTTTTTTCAAAAATCGGTCAATGCGTAAAGCAAAGGGAACAACCAAACAGACCACACCTATCGGAGCGTCCGGACTCGCAGTAAAACGTCCTTAATCAGTTGAAACCGAACACCAAATTTTATCAAAAGCTATTAAATGACTTCCATTAAACCAAACATAACCTGCAGCTATGCCTCCAGTTGTTAGTTAATTTATAAATAATTTCATTCACTTATATTTATAGCATAAAATTCTTTTCCTCGCAACAAAATTCCTTTTCTTTCTCCTATAACAACGGAGCTTATACATTAAAGGGACAATAAACAAAGTATATGTTACAATGTTTAAAAATCCGCTCTTTATATAGGCTGATTGTAACAAGTAGGCATTTTTCAGTAGAAACACACTCTCAACTTTTGACACTCGTATGTTAAAGGTTGGATGTAAAAGTTTTTGACGTTAACGACAATTTATTTTTACAACCTTATTTACAATTTTAATTAGGTTAACATTTTGAAATTTATATTTTTCATATTTTCAAACTGTAAAACTTAAAAATATTTATTAACCGCTTGTTTGAATTGTTCAATAAACAGCTTTTTGAAATATGAGGCGTTATTTTGCTCATAAAACAAGATAATGGCTTTTTTATATTCTATTTCATCAACACTTCTATAGGATAGAGGACAATAGTTGTTTGCCAGCAAAAGGGCATTGCCCAATATTCTGGAAGTTCGCTTATTGCCGTCTTCAAAAGGCTGGATATAAGCAATCATCAAAACGGCAATTAATGCTTTCTCTATCGGATTCTCGGTTTTGTTTATTATTTCTATTAAATTTTTCAGAGCTTCTTTTATCTGATATGAATTATTCAACGGTTTATAATTAGTTCCGACAATTCCAACCATTCCGTTACGGACACCGGTTGCAACACCCAGCTCATTTACCAACAGTTTATGGAGTTCTTCTATTTTGGCGACAGTTAAGTTTTTATAATATTCCGGTGCCTTTAAGACAAAATCCAAAGCTTTTTTATGGTTTAGCACCATATTGGTTTCTTCTTTGGTTTTGCCTTGTGCGGAAATATTTTCATTTAACAAACGCTCTGTATCTAAAAGGGTATATGTATTTCCTTCTATTTTTGAGGACTTCCAAGCAAGCTCAACAGTTAATCTTTCAAATTCTTTTTGCAGTAAAGTTGGAGATAATTTGTTTCTTTTTTCAAGATAACCGGAATTAAGTTCTTCCAATTCGATTTTTTCTTTATTCGTCAACAAATCTTTTAATGCGGAAAAAATATCAAAGTTAAAACCGATTGCACCGGATAACCGTTCATCTTGTTCTTTGTCAAAATAGGTTTCGATATTTATATTATTCAATAAATTTACTTTAACAGACGGATTATAGATTGTTGCTTTAGCCTGACCGGATTTTTCAATATCGCCGTTTTCCAAAAGCAATTTCAAATCTCTGGTTATTGTCATTTTAGTTGCGTCATATCCCATTTTCGCAAGGAATATTTCTATATCTTCACGTTTTGACGCCGGATTATCTTTAATAAAATCCAATATCAGTTCCTGACGTTTATTATACATGCCTGCTCCAATCGTAACATTTTACTCTTTGTATCGTAACATTTTTGTTACGATTGTCAATATTTTTTATAAATACATATTTCATTGCTTAATAAACAACCTGTGGACTTAGAGATTACTATTTCATAATAAAACCTATACCGAAAGTAAAATTGTTATCCACGGGTTAAAATATAAAACCTCAAATTAGCTTTTCAGCGGCAAGAAACATCTTAAATCTTCTTAAAGCCTGACGAACAGATGTATGACTTCTCTTTCCATAACTGGATTTTTCTCCGGTTGTTTCATATTCAGGCAGGATAGAAGCGATATTTTCAACCAAATGAGAAAGTGTAAATTCTTCTTTACGGCAAAGTCTTTCAATCCGACCGGTATAATCCGCAGCAGTCAAAGCGGAGTATTTTTGTTGCAACAACCAATTTTCAAAATTCTTCAACATAACACAATTTCCTTATAAGCTAACAATTTCGGTAAAAATGGCACAACCTCTAGCTTTCTCAATCTCACAAGCATTCATCGCGTCACGCAAAGAGTAATAAATTGTCGGCATTAACACGTTGCTGACTTTGATTTGATACATAAGATTTTCCTTTCATAAATAGTTTTTTACTCATTAACTATTTACATTATGTCGTGAATAATCTTATTCGGGAGCCCCTAAAACGCTAGTTGCCAACGACATTTTGCTTTCGTTTGGGAATTTAAAATAAAAACAAGGAGTTAACCTATTGACCTTTAAGACAATAAGTCGTGCGTAAATGAGATTTTTGCTTAAAAACGCTTTTGGATAGAGAACTCAATCAAAGATTTTTCATATTCCCGCTGCCAGATATTGGAGCTTTTGTCTGTGTAAGAGTATGTCGGTTACATCCTCAACCTTGTTGCGTTTTGACAATCTTCTTTTAGAAAACGGCGAAACAACCGTCATAACATCGGATTTATCAATATTTTCAAAGATTAACTTATTGAATAATCTTTGTAATTTGGCAAAATTTTCTTCCAATGTCACCATTTGCTTTATTCTTTCCTTGGCTTCAAAGTAATTTTGAGTATGCAGCGAGATAATTTTGTATCTCCGCTTGTTGTTAACTCTTGGCAATTCCACTCTATAATAGAAAGTTTTATTTCGCAACTGCAAGTGAATTTTTTCTGCCATACAGTTTGCCATACACTTTTCAAACATTTCGCTCTCCCGTAACCGTTTATACCGAGGCAAAAGTGTAACTACTTGTTTTTTAAGGATTTAAAAAATTAAAGAGCCATAGCGTAAATGCTTTGGCTCTAAAATTAAGTGCTTGATATTCAAGCAAAATATTTGGTGCGCTAGGCCGGCTTAGCTTCGCTGCACTGCGCTCATAAACCTGACGGTTTACCGCGATATCTCGTATCGCTTTCGCTTGTAGTCAAACCGGCACCCGTGCCGCTTCTATAGCCTGTTTATCATACCAATAAAAAAGCCACCGCAAGG
The DNA here is from genome assembly GCA_902464275.1 of uncultured Alphaproteobacteria bacterium. Taxonomy (GTDB): domain Bacteria; phylum Pseudomonadota; class Alphaproteobacteria; order RF32; family CAG-239; genus CAAFZY01. The sequence continues at coordinate 41,402 of CABQIK010000013.1, forward strand.
GTGGCTTTTTTATTGGTGCGCTAGGCCGGAATCGAACCGGCACGGAGTTGCCTCCAACAGATTTTAAGTCTGCAGCGTCTACCTGTTCCGCCACAAGCGCATAAATTTTATGAGCATACTTATAACCATATATTTTTATAAATGCAACATAAAACTTGTAATTTTTTTATTTTTGTGTTCTTCTGTTTTTGTTATTGTAACAACTCAGCCAAAATACGGCGGAAACAGCGTTTCGGTGTTTTGGTTTTTATTTAACAGAAAGGTCTTTTTAATGAAAAAAATTGATATGTCTTTGCAAAGATACATTTTCCCTAATATTAATAATGAAGGATGGCGTTTTATCAGTATTTTTGCTGCCATAACCGCGTTATTGGCAATTATTTGGTTGCCGCTCGGCGTTATCGGTCTTGTTTTAACCATTTGGTGCTACTACTTTTTCCGCGATCCGGATCGCGTTACTCCGCAAATTAAAGATGTGGTTGTTTCCCCTGCTGACGGCGTTGTACAGATGATAACCCGCGTCACCGGTCCTGAAGAACTTGGCTTAAACAACAAAACCTTTAATCGTATCAGCATTTTCATGAGCGTTTTCAACGTACATGTTAACCGCGCCCCTGCTACCGGCAAAATTTTGCGCCTTGCCTATATTAAAGGTAAATTTTTTAACGCCACGCTTGATAAAGCCAGCAAAGATAATGAGCGCCAACTTTTGGCTATGCGCACTGAATGCGGCAAAGAAATTGCCTTTGTGCAAATTGCCGGATTAATTGCCCGCCGCATTGTTTGCTTTGCCAAAGAAGGACAAACTTATCAAGCAGGCGAAAGATTCGGTCTTATCCGCTTTGGCTCGCGCTTAGACGTTTACTTGCCGACCGATATTGAACCGCAGGTTTGCATCGGTCAGACCATGGTTGCCGGTGAAACCGTTTTGGCTAATCTTAAATCAGATGCTCCGCGCGTTGAAGGAGATATTAAATAATGAAAAAACTTAATAACAAACTTTTGTTTTCAAAACAAAAATTAACTGAGGTTCCGTTTCGCAAATTAGCCCCGAACATGGTAACCATGATGGCTTTGTGCTCCGGCGTTACTTCAATCAGATACGCCGTGCAGGATGATTGGGTCAAAGCCGTCATCTGCATTTTTTTAGCCGCCTTGTTTGACGGACTTGACGGACGCGTTGCCCGCTTTTTGAAAGCCTCTTCAAAATTCGGCGCCGAATTGGATTCGTTGTCTGACTTTGTCAGCTTCGGTGTGGCTCCGGCAATTTTAATGTATCGTTGGACATTGTTTGACCTGCCTAAATTCGGTTGGTTCTTCTGCTTGTTGTTCGCTATGGGCATGGCTATGCGGCTTGCTCGTTTCAATACCATGCTTGAAGATAACAATCAGCCTGAATATTGGTCGCATTATTTTGTCGGCGTTCCGGCTCCTGCCGCCGCCGCTTTGGCGATAATGCCGATACTTATCACTTTTGATTTTCCGGAAAGCGAAGTTGTTTTGCGCTCAAATACTTTTTGCAGTATTTTGATGTTTCTGGTCGCCTTTTTAATGGTTAGTCGCATCCCGACTATCTCCTTAAAAAAGCTTAAAGTGCAGACTTATATGTTCTTGCCGTTAATGATTTTAGTGGCGCTGTTTATTCACTTTATGCTCTCGCAGCCGTGGATAACTTTAGGCACCATAACCGGCATATATGCGCTTTCAATTCCGTTCGGAATCGTAAAATTTGCGTACGATAAAAATAAATATAAAAAAGCAAATTGAGCTAAAATAAGCAAAATCAATAAGTTGGCTAGTGGTATTATAATACCGCGCGCCAACTTATTGTATTTATGGTGTTTTTTATTGTTGACAATTGCAAATATTTATGTATATTTAACCCGAATTTAACAAACCTTCTATTTTTTAAGAAAGAGAAAAAATATGACTACATATGCAACCAAACCCTCAGATATTGAGAGAAAATGGTATGTTGTTGATGCTGAAGGCGTTGTGCTCGGCCGCTTGGCAGCTGAAGTTGCTAAAATTTTACGCGGTAAACACAAACCTTGCTTTGTTCCTAACCTTGACTGCGGCGACTATGTTGTCGTTGTTAACGCTGACAAAGTTAAATTAACCGGCAAAAAACTTACCCATAAAAAATATTTCAAACACACCGGTTGGATTGGCGGTATTAAAGAAACCACCCCTGCTAAAATTTTAGCCGGTCGTTTTCCGGAACGCGTTATTGAAAAAGCTGTTGAACGTATGATTACCCGCAACCCGATGGGACGTCAACAAATGTCAAAACTTAAAGTTTATGCCGGCAACGAACATCCGCATACTGCGCAAAATCCTGAAATTTTGGATATTGCCGCTCGTAACCCGAAAAACAAAAGGAGTGCTTTATAATGGCTAAAAAAATTGAATCTTTGCAGGATATTAAAGCTGCTGCCTCAACAACTGCCGCCGCTGAAGCTAAAGTTGTTCGTAAAGCCAACAAAGACAAACAAGGTCGCGCTTATGCCACCGGCAAAAGAAAAGACGCTGTTGCCCGCGTTTGGGTTATGCCCGGTAAAGGCAACATTACCATCAATGAAAAATCTCTTGATCAGTATTTTGCCCGTCCGGTTTTGAAAATGATTATCAATCAACCGTTTGAAGTTACCAACCGCGTTAATGAATTTGACGTTGTTTGCACTGTTAAAGGCGGCGGATTGTCCGGTCAGGCCGGTGCCATTAAACACGGCATTTCAAAAGCTTTGAATGAATACGAGCCGGAATTGCGCACTGTTTTGAAACAGGCCGGTTTCTTAACTCGTGATGACCGTGTTGTTGAACGTAAAAAATACGGCAGAGCCAAAGCTCGTCGTTCTTACCAATTCAGCAAACGTTAATCGGTATCAAGAAATATTTTATATTTTAATGGGCTGCGATTTTTCACAGCCCATTTTTTATTTCAAGTAAATAATTTTGAGTTTGGAAGAGATAGTAATTTTCACATAAAAAATGCTTTACAATTATAAAGGATAACTTAGACTTTATTCTTATGCAAATGTAAATAAGGTATAAGTAGATTTTATAGAAAAATAAATTATATCAAATATATGATTGCACTTTACATTTAATAGTTTTTTAATCACAATGTTGTTAGATAGAAATAGTTGACTATTGCTTTTGGGGCACGAAATGGATATTAAGATAAAAAACTTTGGCAAAATAAAAGAAGCCGATATTGATTTATCAGGACTTGCTTTAATTGCAGGTCCTAACGATTCTGGCAAATCAACAGTAGGAAAATGTTTGTTTGCTCTCATTAAATCTGTTGCCAATTATCCTCAATATTACAATCAAATAAAGACACAGCAATTATATCAAGAATACTTTAATCCTCTCAGAATAGATGCAGAGAGAAGAAGTTCAAACTTCATACGAGAATTGTTAGGGTATCGTATAACAACAAAAGATGATACCATACTTAAAACAAATATCATATCTTTATTTAGCGATGAATTAAAAGAGGCTTCTATAGATAAAAAAATAGAATACTTGAAATATATATTAGAAACTTCAAAAAGAGAAGAAGGCTTTACTGCTAAGATAAAAGAAGTCATAGAAAAAGCTATTAATTTTCTAAGTAAAAATAGCTCTCAAAATGAACAAATGTCTTTTATTTGTAATAGAATTTTTAGAGATGTATTTTCTGGAAATCTAATAAATTCAGCGCATCAAAATGATACATCTTCTATAAAGTACTCAAATAACAAAAATTTACTATCCATAGACATCACAAAAAATAATATTACGGTTAAAGACTTTAAACCCGAAATTCCATCTTTAATAGATGCTACTTTTATTGACAATCCTTTGCTGTTAGAAAAAGAAACCGATAGATACAATAGAATCTGGTTTCATATTTTCAATGATATGAATGAAGCAGAAATTAACATTTCAAATGATATTATAGCTAAGAAGAATAGAGCTATAAAAGGAATTAATAGAGAAAGCTATTATGAAGAATTATTTAAAGATTTCAATGAAATTTTTCAAAAAGCAGAATTTCAATATGACATCCAAGAAGAAAGGTTAAAATATAAAGTAAATAGCGAGGCTTCTTCATTAGAAATATCCAATATAGCCAGTGGTTCTAAAGCCTTTGGCTTGCTATATGTCCTACTAAAATCTGGAGTAATCCTAAAAGATAGTTTATTAATTTTAGATGAACCTGAAAATCACCTGCATCCTGAATGGCAATTAAAATATGCTCAAATTATATGTAAAATGGTAAAAAATGGATTCCATATTTTAATGACTTCACATAGTCCTTATATGATTCAAGCAATTAAAACATATTCAGAAAAAGAAGAGATACTGGACAATAAGGTTAATTTTTACTTTGCTACACAAGATACAGATTACAATTATAATAAAATCATTAATATACGAGATAAGGCAGGTAATTTAAATGATGATATTATATTTGATAGCCTTTACGCACCTATAGAAAAATTAGATGAAATAAATGAAGCATTAGCTAAGGAAATAGAGAGAAAATTCCTAGAGGAAGAGCCCGATGCTAAACTTTAATCAAAGCACTTTATGTGAGTGTTGTGAATGTAATCCCACATCACACAAACCAACACAAAATGAGATATGTACGAATGTCCTTAATAATTGTATCCTGAAATACTGTAATTTTGACATGGTACTACGAAGCAAACCATCTGTTGACTGCATAAGAATAACAAAACAAGGGTATTTAATGTTGGTTGAGATAAAAAACCAACCAACAGCAAATATAGACAAATCATCACTGCAGCAAAAAATAGAATCAACTACGCAATATTTATTGAAAAATGAACCTAAATTAGTTAGCTTGAAAAGGCTTTTTTTATTATCAATTTCAGAACAAAAACAACCTAAAAAGCTTAATAATAAACAATCTCAAAACTATATTAAAATTGGTAAATTTTTAGCACATAAGCGAGTTTCTATTTTTAACAACAGAGTATATAAACATATAATTAATAATCAAAAATACAGTGTGTTTTCTAGGATAGCTTCGTGTTCAGATACAGATGAGCTTTGCAAATAAAAATTTTTTATACTCAACAGAAAATCTTTTAAGAGCAAACCTTCAGTTTTTAAATTGATAATAGATGATAGTAAATACAAGCAAAAAA
>CABQIK010000014.1 GCA_902464275.1 uncultured Alphaproteobacteria bacterium
TTACAGAAACTGGAAAACATAAAAGAAAAGTTTAAGGGCAGTAAAGAGGATCGCTAATGAGAAACCCGGATTTAACCGATAACGATACCTTAAAGGATCTGAAAGAACCGGTGGCGGTATACTTTACCTATGCTGATGCGGAGAGATTTAAATATTATTTGGAACATAAACAAGAATTGGTCAATATAGATAACCGTAATTGCAATGCTCTGGTTAAGTATTTAAGAAGAAACGGATATAATACAGTATCATATCAAGATCCGGCGGCGGCATATCCGGGGACAATCGTGGTGAGTAATACCGGAGTTCAAATGCCATTTATGGAGCCTCAAGAAGCTAGAGCATTTGCGAGAGCATTATTACTCAAAATAGAAGAATCTAAAATAGCAATGCCGTTGAGCAATGCTTTGGGTATCAGGATTGAACAGTTATCGCCGCCGGTGCTAAGGGCTCAGGAAGAAGAGCCGCGTTTTCCGTTCACGCGGCATCCGGATGGTGAGATGTTAAAGTATTTGCAATATCGGTTCGGTAAAGATTTTATAGAAAGATGTAATAAATATGCGTGGGAAAATGGTGAAGATGTTACGCAAAGACTCAAGCAAGAACACAATGCCGCAGATATGAACGAGCCGATATATTCCGGTCGGCAGTTGGCGTTAGAGCGGTATGCCTCACATCCGCGGAACGACTTAGAAGCGCGGAATATTGTGTTCGGGACGTTAAAGTTTGCTAAAGCGTGGCAATATGCAAAGGAATATGGCTTTGTGCACAGATTTCACAAAGCATAAAACCAGAAATATTATATAGATTACGGAGTTGAACAGGGTGAGTTATTTACGCTAAACCCTGTAGATCAGATAGAAACGATAGTGATACCTGACAAGAATGAATATTTAGGCGTGGAGCTGAATTTAAAGACAAGAAGTTTTGACATCCCGCTAGAAGACGAAATGTGGATGGGGTATGCGGAGAGATTCAGAGCGGCGAGCCTGCCCAAGGAAGTGAAGTTGGGCGAGCGGCGGATAAATATTTTGCGGGATGCGAAGATGAACGGCGGACGAGCGATAACATACACGCCGGTAGGTTTTAATGTACCAAAGGAAGAGTTGGAGCGGTACAAAAACAGGGAGCCGGCGGAGCTTGAAGACGTGTTGCTGAGTCCGATGACGCCGATACGGAAAGGGTATCAGGAGCATAAAAAGAAGAAAGGTATATCAGAAGAAACCGAGAAGAGATGTTATGCGACACTTAATAAGGTTGCAAATATAGCCCGCACGCTGAGGGCGGAAGATAATAAAGATACTTCCGTAAAACAATCTGCTCATCAATCAGCCACCAGGAGCAATAATAATACCGGCAGAGAGTAAAGCCGCGATAGCTTTGCAGTGAAAAAATAAAACTCCCCGAATACGTGAAGCAAACAGGGAGTTTTGGATTTTAAATCAGCAACTTATTTAATTTGCTTTGAGCATGACCTCAGGAGATTCTATACCGAGCAAGTTTAACAATTTTTTGAGCACATCACGCACCAAAGCGGCAAGTTTTAAGCGTGATGCCGCAATTTGTTTGTTTTCTGCCGTCATAATCGGGCAGGTGTTGTAAAAATTGCTGAACACTTGCGCCAAAGTGTAAGCATAATCAGTGATAATGCTTGGTTCTTTGCCGGCGTAGGCACGCATTATAATATTTTCAAACTGAGCAAGCTTTAAAGCTAAATTCCGTTCGTCATCACTTTCAATCATAATTTTGCCTGCATGTAATCCGGCAGAATCGGCTTTGCGCAAAATGGAATTAATCCTCGCAATGGCATACTGAATATAAGGACCTGTTTTGCCGTCAAATTTAGCAAAATCTTCCAAATCAAAGATGTAACCGGAAGCAATGTTGTTTTTTAGGTCTTGAAACTTCATGGCGCCGATGGCAACTTGGCTGACAAGTTTTTCAATCTCAGCTTTGCCATAACCGGCAACTTCATCAGGTTTTGGCATAGATTGGCGAACTTTTGCTTTGCTCATGGCAATTAAATCCGCAAGGTTCATCACGCCGCCATCGCGGGTTTTGAAAGGCTTGCCGTCGGCGCCGTTTACAGTGCCAAAGCCGATATGTTCAAGTTTAACATCGGGGGCAATGCCTAACATCTCAGCAACTTTAAAAATTTGTTCAAAGTGCAGGGATTGGCGTTTATCCACTACGTAAATAATTTCATCGGCTTTAAGGTCATCGTAACGCATTTTTATGGTGGCAATATCGGTTACCTGATAGCCGAAACCACCTTCTGATTTAACCAAAATTACCGGTGGCATCGGTTTGTTGCTCTCCGGTAGGCGAATAATGGTGGCACCATCGTCAACCTCGGATAAGCCTTTTTCTTGGGCGATTTTTACAATTTCAGCGCAAGTGTTATGAGCATCGCTTTCGCCGAGCAATAAGTCAAAATGAGCGCTGAGCTCGTCATAATTTTCTTTAACCGCGGCAACCGAAACGCTGCGCAAATGCTGCCATGCCTTGCGGTACTCAGAGTTGCCGTTTTGCAGCTCGGCGGTAATACGGCGAGCGGTTTCTTTAGCGGCTTCATCTTCTTTGCAACGAATGTTGGCTTGTTTGTAAAAGGCGGAAATCTGTTCAATATCATAAGTTGCGGTTTTGGATAAATCGCCGTCACGGCGGATAATTTCAGCCAAAATCATACCCATCGGAGTACCCCAATCGCCAAAGTGAATATCAGAGATAACCTCATTGCCGACAAACAGTTCAATCCGGCGGATTGCTTCGCCGATAACCGCAGAACGCAGGTGTCCGACATGCAAAGATTTTGCCACATTCGGACCGCCGAAATCCATTACCACTTTAGCCGGATTTGCAACTTTGCCGCAGCCGAAACGCTCGTCTTTTGCCATATTATCAAGCACTTCGCCGATAAAGCTGTTATTGAGCTTTAAATTTATAAAACCGGGGCCGTCTATGGAAACAGCGGCAATATCGGCATCGTTTTGCAGTTCGTTTACAATAGCTTGCGCAATTTCACGCGGGTTTTTATGCAAGATTTTAGCCTGAGCTAAAGCCCCGTTGCACTGAAAATCGCTCAAGTCAGGGCGGTCAGAGGGTTTAACAACGGCAAAGCGCGGGTCTAAGTTAAGTTTGTTGAAAATAGTATTGAGTTTGTTATTAAGTGTTTTTTCAATAGATAAAGTCATTTTTTATTTATTCCTGTTATTTAACGCATTTAAAGTAAGCATGAGAGGGCAGTACCAGCTTGCAGCTGAAATGAGTGGTGTTTATTTTTGCGGCATGAGAGCCGGTGTTATTTTTAACGCACTCGTCATCGGCAAGTTGTTGCAATTCTTCTTCGGTTGTCCATAAACCATTGTAGCAAACGGCCGGAGCTTCAGGTTTTGATTTTCCCACATACAGGCGGCTAATATCCCGTACGCCGGCATTTCGTCGTCGGTCAATAAAAGGTTCAAACAGCGAGCAGGCTGTTAAACTTATTAAAAATAAAGTTGCAGTAATGATTTTTATACTGGACAATTTTAAAAACTCCATTACATTAAATTCAAATTGTTTCAACCATATTATACAAAGAAGTTTTTAAATGCAAAGCGAAAATGAATATATTGGCGATGATAAGTTCAAAAAATTTTTAGAGCACTATCATTGCCCAACAACTTTAGACGCAGTTAAAATGAAATTTGCCGGCGCAATATGCAGTCCTAATCTGGAACTGCGTCCGACAGACGTAATTTCATCGTTTTGGCCTGAAAATGAGCAACCTCGGCTTGAAACCAAAAAAGAAGCGGAGTTGTTTTTTAAGTTTTTTATGGGGCTGTGGGACGAAATGTTTGATTCGGTAAAAGTTAATAAAGTAAACCTACCAGCTTTTACCAAAGAAGAAAAATCCAATTTGCCGCTTTGGTGCCAAAAACGTTATGAACAGATTGAACTCGGCTATTTGGAAGGATTTTGGGGCGGCTGTGATGATTTAAAACTTCCGGCTTATATTGCGCAGATTGCCGATTCTTTATCGGAGCTGGCTGATTTGTATCCGGTGTTGGCCAAACGCGCATTTGCCGGTGATGACGTTGCCGAAATTAACAAAACGCTTGCGCATACCGATAAAATGGTTGAGCGGGCTATTCATTTTATTATTGAAAACTCGGTTTTGCCGCGTATCAGCTCATTACAGCGTAAAACCAATTAACGGAGGTAAAAATGGACGCATTGGAATGTATTTTAACCAGACGCTCGGTCAGACAATTTGACAGCAACAAAAAAATTACGCACAGCGAGATTGAAGAACTTTTGAAAGCCGCTTCATACGCGCCATCAGCTCATAATAAACAGCCGTGGCAGTTTTTGGTAATTGAAGACAAAGAGATTATTAAAGGCTTTCGGCAAATTCAGCCATGGACGAGCTTTGCCAAAGACGCCTCATGCGTGATTATCATTTGCGCCGATACCGAAGTTGCCTTTCATCGTGAAAAAGAAGACGAGCAGTGGAGCTTTGCCGATATTGACTGTTCGCTTGCCGCGCAAAATTTGCTGCTTGCCTGCCATGCCAAAGGCTTTGGCGCTTGTTTTTGCGGCGTTGCGCCGATGCCTGCGGTTATGGAAGGGCTCAGAAAATATTTGAACATGCCCGAAAATATGCGGCCGCTTACCATAATTCCGGTCGGATATCCGCTTGAAGAGCCAAAACAGCCGGATAACAGATATAATCCGGACAAAGTGCACTGGGAAAAATGGTAATTATTCCGCTTGTTCCTTAAATTTTAAGGCTTGCCCACGGGCGAGGGCGTCTACTCGCTCGTTTTCAGGGTGGCCGTTGTGGCCTTTTACCCATACCCACCTGATTTCATGCGGTTTAATCAATTCATCAAGTTTGGTCCACAAGTCAACGTTTTTAACGTCGTTTTTTTTGTTTGATGTTTTCCAGTTGTTGCGCTTCCAGTTAGGCAGCCACTCGTTAATGCCGTTCATAACATATTTGCTGTCAGTGTACAAAGTAATGTTGCAAACGGTTTTGAGAGCTTTTAAAGCTTCAATTACCGCGGTTAGTTCCATACGGTTGTTGGTGGTGTCGGCAGCGCCGCCGCTTAATTCTTTTTCAATATCTTTATGGCGCAAAATAACGCCCCAACCGCCGGCTCCGGGGTTGCCGGAACAGGCTCCGTCGGTAAAAATTTCAACTCGTGCCGCCATATTATTCGCTCTTTAAATATTCAGTAAAAAATTCGGTTATTAAACTTTCTTGCTCGTCTTCTTCCCGTAATGTTCGGGCTACAAATGAGCGCAGTTGATTTTTGGGAATATAAATTCTGAAATCTTTCGGAACCGCTCCTTCCGCGCCGATAACGCCGTTGATGCATAAATCTTCTTCAATATACGGCGATAAAATTATCTGCACATTGGCAAATTTAAGCATTCCGCGCGGGGGCAGGCGCAATTCAGGCTTGGTAATTAAGTTGGTATGACCGCTGATACCGGTTAAAGCGTCCATTTGGCTGTAATTTAAAAAACGCACCTTGTTATATTCGCTGCCGGTAGATTCGGTAGTGCATGATAAATAAATCTCACGCGCCAGAGCGTTGCTTTGGTTATGCGCCTGAATTGAAAAACCGATTTTAACATATTTTTCCGGCGGATTATCAATGGTTTTGGGATAAAGCATATCTTCATCGGCGTTTTCTAAAATTTCAAGTGATTTATCTTTAATCTCAAGTTCAATATTCGGTTGCGGACGCTTGCCGAACATACCGGCAATTACCGCATACGGCGCCGGAACATTGTTAGAGCCGGAACGAATGTAAATAGTGCTGTTGCCGGTGGTCATCAGCGGCGTAATTTCAGATTTCGGAATGTAAGTGGCTATAAAACCATTACCGTCGGAATCGCAACTGATAATATGGTTGCGAACCTTGTTATGGCTTGGAATGGTGCAACCGGAAATGGCGCTTTCAAGCCAACTTAAAAAGCGATGCACATTTTGTACCTTAACTTTGGCTTGGGCAACATCGCCGACTTCGGTATCGCGGGCGCACTCAACACCCCAAATGACAACTCCGCCTTCGGAGTTGCCGAATCCGGAAATGGCTTTGGCTAAATTTTTGCGGTCATCGCGATGAAGCGTGTTAAAATTTTTGCCGGTTGAAACCGCTTGCTTAAAATCAAGAAACAACTCTTCGCTTTGGCGGGTTAAAATAAACTCATCAATAGCATCTTCGCCAAAGTAAATAAGCTTTTGAAAAATATCTTCCGCACGTGACATGGTATTATCTCCGCTCAGTTAAATTTAAATGAAATTTAGCACAAGTTGGATAACAAAGCCTTAAAATTGCAAATATTTTTGCAGACGCTCATAATCGGGATAATCGGTTATGTCGCCAAGCAACGTATAAGTCGGCTTTGATGTGAACAATATTTGCGCGGCTTTTTGAATATCTTCGGCACTAACCGCTTCAATACGCTCAACAATTTCAGCAATCGGAATAACCCGATTATACAAAAGCATTTGGCGGGCAATAACCTCAGCCGTTGCCGACGAGCTTTCAAGCGCCATTAACATACTGGCTTTGAGTTGTACTTTAGCGCGGTTGATTTCAACCTCAGTAACCTTATCTTGCACCACTTTTTTAATTTCGTCCGCCATTACCGGAATAATCTGATTAATTTCAGATCCGGATAATCCGGCGTATATGCCGAATAAGCCATTGGCGGTATGCGAGTTGGTAAAGCTGTAAACGGTATATACCAAGCCTCTTTTTTCACGAATTTCCTGAAACAGGCGTGACGACATGCCGCCGCCGAACAAAGTTGAAAATACTGAAACCGGATAATACATCGGGTTAAAATACTCAACACCCTTAAAGCCGATTAAAACATGAGCCTGCTCAATATCGCGTTTTTCGGTATAAAAGCCGCCTTTGTATACTTGCGGAGCAGGAGTAAAGAGCTTTTTAGCCCTAAAATCGGCAAGGCGGGCTTCAACCATTTTAACAAACAAGTCATGATTTAAGTTGCCGACCGCAACTACTATCATATTTTCAGCCGCGTAATTGTGCTGCATATACCTGCGTAAATCGTCGGCGGTAAAAGCGCGGACTTTTTCGGCCGGACCTAAAATGGAACGCCCTAAAGGCTGATTAGGAAAGGCTTTTTCTTGAAAATAATCAAAAATTACGTCGTCAGGAGTATCATTGCCCTGTTTAATTTCCTGCACCACCACTTCTTTTTCTTTAACCATTTCATCAGCCGGAAAAGTCGGGTTTGCAACAAAATCAGCAATTACATCAAGCGCAAGTTCTAAGTCATTTTTAAGCATTTTTGCATAAAACGCGGTAAATTCACGCGAGGTATAAGCGTTGTTTTGTCCGCCGACATTTTCAATTTCTTCCGAAATTTGCAAAGAAGTGCGCTTTTTAGTGCCCTTAAACACCATGTGCTCAACAAAGTGCGAAATGCCGTTAATATCATCTGTTTCATAGGCGGAACCGGTGTTTACCCAAATGCCTAAAGATACGGTTTCGTTTTGCGGGCGCTCTGATGTTACAATGCGCAGCCCGTTGCTTAATGTGGTTTGTTTTGTTTGCATTTTTACCCTTTATTTAAAATCTAAATTGACAGCATTATATCGTGCGTATAACATAAATCAACCATAATCGTAAAAACAGGAGTTTTAATATGCACAAAAATTGTAAATTTGCCGTAGTGTTGTCAGGCTGCGGCAGAGCCGACGGTTCGGAAATCCATGAAGCAACATGCGCGCTTTTGGCCATCAGCAATGCCGGCTGTTCATATCAGTGCTTTGCGCCGGATATTGAGCAAGCCGCGGTAGTTAACCATTTAACCGGTAAAAGAACTGCGGAACACCGCAATGTTTTGATAGAATCGGCTCGTATCGCCCGCGGAAATATCAAAAAACTGACTGAATTTAACCCGCAAAACTTTGACGCCGTTATTTTTATCGGCGGGGTTGGCGCCATTACCAACTGGTGCGATTTTGCCGTTAAGGCAGATGATTGCACGGTGGAACCATCGGTATACAATGCGGTTATAAACAGTTTTAAGGTCGGAACGGTAATCGGAGCCATGTGTATTGCTCCGGTACTTATTGCCAAAGTTTTAGGCGGTGAGGGCGTTTGCGTTACTGTAGGCAATGACAAAGAAGTGGCAGGTTTAATTGCCGCCATGGGCGCTAAGCACCAAAACTGCGCTGTTACGGAGGCTTGCGTTGATGAAAAATGCAAAGTAGTGACTACTCCGGCTTATATGTTGGCATCATCAATTTCAGAAGTGGCAATCGGGGCGGAAAATATGGTAAACGAAATACTCGCTTTAATAAAATAACGGACTGAATATAATGCGTTTTGTTGATACCCATATTCATCTGCAAGATTTTGATACACCGGCGGAAGAAGTTATTTGCCTTTTGCGGCAAAACGGCGTTGATAAATGCATTTGTATTTCAGCTACGGAAGATGATTGGGAAAAAGTCGGCAATTTGGCGCAAAAGTTTCCGCAAACGGTGATACCTGCCTTTGCCGTTCACCCGTGGCATGCGACAACCTCGCAATCAGGTTGGCAAGAACGTTTAGAACAAAAACTCAAGGATTTTCCGCAAGCTTTAATCGGCGAGTGCGGACTTGACCTTTTGAAAGGGGCGGAGCTCTCCGCGCAAGAAGAAGTGTTAAATTACCATATAACTCTGGCCAAACAGTATAATCGCCCACTGTTGTTGCATTGGGTCAAGGCGTGGAATTTGTTAAACGCTTATTGGCAAAAGTTGCCGCAACCGGTTGTTTTTCATTCATTCAGCGGAAGCGCCGAGCTTTTAAAGCAAATATGTCTGCATGACGGATACATAGCGTTAAACGCTAAAATTTTGAGCACCAAACACGCGGATAACATTATTAAAAACGTACCAAAAGACAGGTTGTTGTTTGAAACCGACGCTCCGTACCAAACCGCAGTGGCTGATTTGCCGCGCTTATGCGAAAATACGGCGTTAATTCGCGGTGAGAGGGTTGAAGATTTGGCTGAGAATGTTTATTATAACTCATTGAGGATTATAAATTTATGAACGATAAAAGACTTATGCGCACCAAAGCATTACTTGGTGAAAACGGGGTTAAAAATTTGCAAAATGCCACCGTGATGGTGTTCGGACTCGGGGCTGTCGGCGGTTATGCTTTGGAAGGCTTGGCACGCGCCGGTATCGGACATTTAATTTTGGTTGATTTTGATGTTTTTGATGAAAGCAATATCAATCGCCAGATTTTGGCATTAAGTTCCACCGTTGGCAAAAAAAAGACGGAAGCCGCCAAGCAAAGAGTTTTGGAAATTAATCCGGAGTGTAATGTTGAACTTGAAGATATTTTTATAAGTGATGAAAATATAAGTATTTTATTAAATCGCGATATAGATTATGTTGTTGACGCCATAGACGTGTTAAAGTCAAAATGCAGTTTGATGTATGAGCTTTACAAGCGTCAAATTCCGTTTGTCAGCTCAATGGGAGCGGCTCTTAAAACTGATGCCTCATGTATAAAAACGGCCAAGCTTTCACAAACGGTTAATTGTCCGATGGCGCGTTGCATAAGGCAAAACTTAAAAAAGCGCGGCGCCGATTTAAGCAAAATAGATTGTGTTTTTTCGTCGGAACAATGCAATTTGCCGGAAGGTGCCGTAACTAAAAATCCTCAGGGCGGCAAAAATATTTTAGGCTCTTTGCCTACCATTACCGCCATTTTCGGCTTAACCATCGCCAATAAAATAATTGGAGATATTGCAAAAGGAAGGTAATTTATGCAAAATAATTCGGCGGACTTTAAAATTAAAATTGCAGTATTGGGACGCCGAAAATCAGGCAAAACCAGATTTATCAGCCTGATAGCCGGCCAAAATGCCGAAAAAGAAGGCAGGCAATCTTCCCTGGCGGCCGGAGTTACTGAAATTGCGCAAAATATGTATCCGATAGGTCCGTTATTATGGTTTGATACATCAGGCTTTAGCGGTGATAACCTCAGTATAAAAAATCAGCTTACCGCTTTGACTCCGGTTTTAACCGCCGCCGATGTGGCGGTTTTGGTTTGTGAAGGCGATAAAATCGGCAAAATTGAACGAGCTTTAATTACTAATTTGGAGCTTAAAAAGATTCCGCTGATTGTGGTGTTTAACAAGGCCGATACTCATAATATTGCTGACAGCGAGGGCGCGATAACCGTAAATTCAACCGATTTATCATCACGTGATAAAGTTTTGCTTGAACTTAAAGAGGCATTAATAAAAGTTTGCCCTGAAGATTTGCTGATACCGCCGGTCTTGCTCGGCGATTTAGCACCAAGCGGCGGCTTGGTGGTTATGATGGTAAAAAATAATTACAGCGCGCCGAAAGGACGCCTGATGCTGCCGCAAATGCAGGCAGTGCGTGACTGTATTAATCATCAGCAACAGATTTTAACCGTTACGGAAAAAGAATACGCCAACACCTTGAACAAGCTTAAAAATCCGCCTGATTTAGTGATTTGCGATTCTGATTTGGTGACGGCTATGGTTGCGCAAACGCCGCCTTATGTTAAATGCACCACCTTTGCGGTTTTAACCGCCCGTATGCAGGGTGATTTGCAACAAATGACCGATGGCGCTTTGGCATTATGGAAACTTAAAAACGGCGATAAAGTATTAATTGCGGAACCGTTCAGACCCGATGAATTAAAAGATGATGTCGGTACGATTAAAATTCCACGACAAATATCCGAAAAAACCGGTAAAGATTTAATAATTGAGCATTTCTTCGGCTCTGATTGTCCGTTCGGACTTGAAAATTACAATCTGGTAGTGCATCGCGGACTGTATCTTTCCAGCCGGAGAGCCTATATGGCGGAGCAGAGCAGGTGCGCTAAGGCAAATGTGCCTTTAACCAATTACAGCGTTTGCATTTCAGAGCTGAACGGAGCGCTTGAAACCATATTGCGCCCGTTTCCGAACACTTTGGAACGCTATAAACGCCGCCGTGATGAAATTTTTACACCTAAACGGCAACCATAACTTTTATGCATTGCATAAAATTGTTGATATTGTTGCGTTTTTTATCTTTTGAGCTATTATTTGTCATATTTTACTTTTTAAAGGATACTTAAATGCAGCAAACACCTAAAGGATTACGCCTGCAAATTGCTTTATTAGGGCGGGTTAATGCCGGAAAATCAAGCTTTTTGAATCTGTTGACCGGTCAAGATATTTCTATTACCTCTGATGTTGCAGGAACTACCACCGATGTGGTTGAAAAAGCGCAAGAGCTTTTGCCGATTGGACCGGTTTTGTGGCTGGATACCGCAGGTTTTGGCGATGACACCAAACTTTCAGATAAACGTATTGCCAAAACGCTTAAAGTTTTAGACCGTGCCGATGTGGCGGTTTTGGTGTGTGAGGGTGATAAAATCGGTAAAATTGAACGCGGTATAATAGAGCAGGTTGAAGCAAAAAAATTGCCGCTGATTGTGGTGTTTAACAAAGCCGATATTTGCAAAGTTAAAAATCCGGAAGGGGCGATTGTTGTAAATTCATTGGATAAAAGCTCGCGCGATAAAGTTTTGAGCGAGCTGAAAGCGGCGTTAATTAAAGTTTGTCCGGACGAAGTGCTTAATCCGCCGGCATTGCTTGGCGATTTGGCGCCGGAGCATGGTACGGTAGTAATGATTGTGCCGATTGATTATGAGGCGCCGAAAGGACGGATTATTTTGCCGCAGGTGCAGGCAATTCGCGACTGTCTGGATTATAATCAGACCGTGATGGTAGTAAAAGAAAACGATTATGCGGCGGCATTGCAAAACTTAAAGAAGGCACCCGATTTGGTGGTTTGCGATTCGCAAGTGGTAAACAAAATGGTAGCGGAAACTCCGAAAAATATTAAATGCACCACATTTTCAGTTTTAATGGCGCGCTTAAAAGGCGATTTAGATAAATTGACCCAAGGAGCGGCGGCTATTTGGAAGTTAGAGGACGGTGACAGGGTTTTGATTGCCGAATCGTGTACTCATCATGCCATGAAAGATGACATCGGTACGGTTAAAATTCCTAACTTGTTAAAGCTGAAGACCGGCAAAGATTTGATTATTGACCATGTTTCAGGCTGCGAATTTCCGTATAATTTAGATAAATATAACTTAGTTATTCAGTGCGGCGGCTGTATGCAAAATCGGCGAGAAATACTATCGCGCATAAATAAGTGCGAACAAGTTAATGTGCCGATTACCAATTACGGGATTTGCATTTCAGAGCTAAACGGCGTGTTAGCAAGGGTTTTAGAGCCTTTTGGCGACACTTATCGCAGTTATGCGGCAAGTAAAACGAAAAAATAGTTTTTAACGTTATTTCAAGCTGTTATTGCAAAAAACGATACAAAGCGATACAAAAAGATACATTTTTCTTCTTGCGAACAATATTTGATTAATCTTAATATAAAACCGGATTGATTTTAATATTAACAGGAGGAAATTATGTTAGGAAAAACAAATTCAAATGTTCAAAAAGCAGGCGGTGTGACTCTCACTGCCGTAAACAAGACCGGCGCAAGTGTGAATGTTGGTGACAAAGTGTGGATTAACAGCAACGTACAGACCGCGGGCGGTAATTACAAGCTTGACAACTATGGCGGCGGCTCGTCAAAGTGTCCGGTTATCAGCAGAACCGGTAATTTCGGGTGGAATTACTCGTATCTGTTAAGTATCGGGGCGGAGGCGGCAACCAACATCGGCAGTTTTACCTCTCAATCGCTCGGAATCAGATATTTAGCGGATAACAGTATGTTTCTTGATAACAATCGGGTTGATGATACCGCGCAGTATGCGCTAAGCGCAACCGGAGTGAGCAATTTTCATCCGATTGGCGATGATTTGTGTTACGGAAACGACCAAGGAACTAATAATTACCATTTTTACAAAATCAATATGGCCAACGGCGAAATTTTGCAAACATGGAATATAGCAAATACACCGACTGCCGGTACATATAACGTGATGTCCGTAATTGGCAATAAAATTTATGATATAATGGGTTCAAAGTATTATATGCTCGGTGATGATTCTTCAGTTACCGAAAATACTTATACTTGGGTTAATAAAGGCACAAGCGTTTTATATCCGGCGGGAGTAACCGCGGACGGCAAGTATATTATCTGTTCAACTGATTATCATTTTTCAAACAGCGGTAGTAGCGGCGGCTATTTGCGCTTGGTTGAAGTGGTGGACAGCACGCACCTTAAATGCTTGCAACAAACGGAAATGCCCGCGGATTTACAGCCGTTTTACAGCGCAAAATGTAACATGGTGTTTAATCCGTACACCGGAATATTGACGCTCGCCACGCCGAAAAGCACCTCATACGCGGTTATGAAATATGCCGCTGAGGCGTGGAGCAAGCTCACCTTTGATTTAAGCGGCTTTTTGGGCGATGAGTTTTGGCTTATGGGCTCAATTACGGTTTCGGACGATTTAAGCCGGGCATGCGTAAATTACAGCAAAAACACTACCACATCAACATATTGGGCGCAAATTGTAAACATGAGCAGCACAAGCGGATATGCGGCAGTGCCGTACAAGGCTTATAACATAACGGCTGACACAATCACCGGCTATGCCAAAGGCGCGGCAAGCGCCGGAGACTCGTTTGAAGCAAATGTGGCAAGTGCTGAATAAAACAGCCTAAGGCGGAAAGGAAAGGGGCGGAAACGTCCCTTTTTTATAACAATCAACTTGTAAAGTTACGTTTTATGATTATTATAAAACAGTGAATAACTTTTAAGGAGGGAAAAATGGAGTTTTACAGATGTAATCATTGCGGCAATATTGTAACTTTGTTGCACAATTCAGGCGCGCCGCTTTCGTGTTGCGGCGAACACATGGAAAAAATACCGGAAAATACGGTTGATGCTTCGGCTGAAAAGCACGTGCCGGTTATTAAGCAGACCGGTAGTAATGTGGTGGTAAAAATCGGCAGTGTTCCGCATCCGATGGAACCGAAACATTACATTATGTGGATTGTGTTAGAAACCAAATCAGGTTATCAGTTTAAGCATTTAAGAGCAGGCGAGGCGCCGGAAGCCATTTTTGAACTTACCGCTGATGATGAAGTTGTAAAAGCGTATGAATATTGCAATATTCACGGTCTTTGGAGCGTTGCTTTATAATAAAATCCAGCCCAAACTCTCCGTTTTTAACAAAATGAAAAAAAGTTAAAAAATCAGTTGACGAAAAAGAAAAGATACGTTAAATATAATCGCAACCACGGAGAGTTGGCAGAGTGGTAATGCAGCGGATTGCTAATCCGTCATCGTGTTAAAGCGATGCACAGGTTCGAGTCCTGTACTCTCCGCCATTAAAAAAGGAAACGCAAGTTTCCTTTTTTTGTTTCCGACGTATGGTTGGTTAGTACAGGACTTGAACCGTGAGGAGCGCTAAGTAAAAACGCCTTTAATATGGCGTTTTTATCTGCAAGCTCTTTGTAACATCTTAATGAGCAAGGGAGCAGGGCGACTGCTGCGAATTTAGATGCCAAAGAGAAGAGCTGTTGAAAACAGCGTAGTCCTGTACTCTCCGCCATTAAAAAAGGAAACGCAAGTTTCCTTTTTTTGTTATTTTGAGATTTGGATGGGATTGAAAATGAACATATTGGCTGAAATTGTCGGTTATATTGCCGGATTATGTATCGCAACATGCTTTTTGCCGCAAACATTACAAACCATAAAAAGTAAAAATGTAAAAGATTTGTCTTTGGTCAGCTATATTATTTATTGTACCGGAATGATTTGTTGGGTGATTTACGGCATATATTTACATTCGGTACAGATGATTTTGTTTAATTTAATTTCACTTTATTTTGCCGGCACTATTTTATATATGATTATCCGCTACAAAAAATAAATCAGCCTACAACTTATAATGTGATGGTGTGGAATGTTCTTTATATGTTTTATATTGCCTTTGGGGTACAATTATTATATTGTCGCTCAGGTTTTACTTTACAATAGAGAACAGCATGGAAATATCTGAAGTATATAATCGTACGCCACAACTTCTTAAAGCATTACTGCAAATATGGGAAGATTCTGTGCGGGCAACACATCTTTTTCTTTCTGATGCTGAAATTAAACACATAAAAGAGTATGTGGTGCCGGCTTTAGAGGCTGTTGAGCATTTAATTGTTGCTAAAACAAATGCAGGAGAACCGATTGCCTTTATGGGAATTAATGACGGCAGACTTGAAATGCTGTTTATTTCAGCGGCAGAACGAGGAAAAGGGCTGGGTAGACAACTGATTGAATATGGTATCAGTAAATATAATCTCAGTGAATTAACCGTAAATGAGCAAAATCCGCAAGCTGCCGGATTTTATCAACATTTAGGCTTTGTAACCTACAAACGAACTGACTTTGATGAAGAAGGCAATCCGTATCCGCTGCTGTATATGAAGCGCGCATAAAGTTTAATATTGTGGATTTAAATACAACTTATGGCAATGATTATTGTCGTAATGATAAAAAATGTTTGTATAATATGACGCTAAATGATTCGGAAGTTGTTTGTAATGTGTGTGATGGGGTCTCATGTGTTTTGTGCGTGTTAATGAGTTACAAATAGTGTAGAGTTGCAAATTCGCTTAAAGCAAGCAGGATTAAACAGCAAGGTCATTAATCTAAAAATCTAAAAGGGCGTTCTTAAAACATATTTTTGTCGCATAATGTATATTATGTATACAAAATGAGTGAAAATTACAATAAAGAGGCTTTTATTAGTGTTTTGGCGTATTCTGAGCGCGGGTTGCCGAATATATCATCCGTGGCACCTTGTTCAATAATTTGTCCGTCTTTCATTACGGCAACGCTATCAGCAATTGCTCGTACGGCACGCATATCATGCGATATAAATACATAAGCGATGTTGTATTTTTGTTGCAACTCATTAAGTAATTTAATAATTTGTGCCTGAATGGTTACATCAAGCGCTGAAGTCGGCTCGTCTAAAATCACTAATTTAGGTTGCAAAATCAGCGCTCTGGCAATGGCTATGCGCTGCCGTTGTCCGCCGGAAAATTCATGTGGATATTTATACAAGTCATTTGCTGTTAAACCGACTTCAGATAACATAGTAATAACTTTTTGCTTAATTTCTGCGTTTTTCAAGCGCGGAAAATGCACTTTTAAGCCTTCAGATACAATTTCAAGCACGCTTAAACGAGGATTTAACGAATTGTACGGATCTTGAAACACAATTTGCACATTTTTACGGAACTCACGGCTGTTTATATTAAAGCCCGCCAATTCTATTGTTCCGAAAAATTTAATCATATTGGCTAAACACATGCCCAGCGTGGTTTTACCGGAGCCGCTCTCGCCGACCAACCCTAAAGTTTGCCCTTGGCAGAGCTTTAGCGACACATCATTTACGGCAAACAGACGTTTGGTAGCCCTACCCCAAAAGCTTTTTTCCAGAGGATAACTGACTGTTATGTTACGGGCGCTTAAAACATCTTTACCGGATGGTTTTTTATTTATTTTCAACAACGAAGAGGCTTGTATTAATTTTTTAGTGTAACTATCTTGCGGGTGTAAAAATATGCTTTCAGCCTCTCCGCTTTCAACGATTTTGCCGTTTTTCATCACAATTATTTTATCTGCAATTTTGCGCACTAAGCGTAAATCATGACTAATAAACAGCACTGACATATTAAATTTGTTTTTCAAATTGAGTAGCAAATTTATAATTTGCTCTTGAATTGTAACATCAAGTGCTGTCGTCGGTTCATCGGCAATTAAAATTTGCGGATTGTTGGCGATGGCCATGGCTATCATCACGCGTTGACGCTGCCCGCCGGAAAGTTCATGCGGATAAGCATTATACCTTGCCGCCGGATTTTTAATACCGGCTAATTTTAAAAGCCTTACAGTTTGTCTTTTGGCTTGTTTTATCGTTATTTTTTGGTGCATAAGCAGATTTTCAGCCACTTGTTCGCCTACTCTATGCAACGGGTTTAAGGATGACATCGGCTCTTGAAATATAAAACCGATTTGCCCGCCGCGAATTTGACGTAAATCTTTTTCAGGAGCGGCAATAAGTTCCTGCCCGTTGAGCTTAATGGAACAAGCGCCGGCAATTTCGGCTTTGCCTTGAGGCAACAAGCCTAACACCGAAAGCGCCGTTACAGATTTGCCGGAGCCACTCTCGCCGACTATTCCTAAAACTTCGCCCTTTTTAAGACTGAATGAAATATCATCAACGGCGGTAAACGAATCGGCATTATTACGACGGAAAACAACCGATAAATTTTTAACTTCAAGCAAATTTTCAGTCATCGGGTTTTCCTTGTGTCAAAAGCATCGCGCACACCCTCGCCGATAAAAATCAGCAGAGTTAACAGTCCGGACAATACAATAAAAACGGTTATGCCTATCCACGGTGCTTGCAGATTGTCTTTGCCCTGGCGCACTAAATCGCCTAAAGAGGGATAATCGCCCGAAAGCCCCAAGCCCAAAAAGTCAAGCGAGGTTAGCGCCACGATGGCTTCTGATAAAATAAATGGGATAAAAGTTACGCTTGTAACTAAAGCATTAGGTAATATGTGTCTGAAAATAATACGAAAATTGCCAACTCCCAAGGCTTTTGCCGCCGCCACATATTCAAAATTACGAGTTCGCAAAAACTCGGCGCGCACCATAGAAGTTAACGATGTCCACGAAAACAGCATTAAAATCAGCAAAATGGTCCAAAACGTGGGCAAAAACACACTGGCAACAATTATTAAAATAAAAAGCTGCGGCAATGATTCCCAAATTTCAATAAAGCGTTGCAAAATCAAATCCGTTTTGCCGCCGAAATATCCTTGAATCGCGCCGATGGCAATGCCGATAAGCGAAGAAAACAACGTAAGTAAAAAAGCAAACAATACCGATAACCGTATGCCGTATAAAATGCGGGCGACAATATCCCTGCCCTCATCATCCGTGCCTAAAAGGTGATGCTTGTCCGGCGCGGACGGTACCGGAGTGTTAATTTCATAATCAACGGTATTGTATGAAAAAGGTATCGGCGGCATAAGCATCCATCCGTTATTTTTGATATTTTCCGCGATGTACTTATCCTGATAATCAGCCGGGGTCGGAAAATCGCCGCCGAAAAATTCATCGGTATAAGTGTTGATTATCGGAAAATAAAAATTGCCCTTATACTTTAACAACAGAGGCTTATCGTTGGCAATGAGTTCAGAAAACAGCGAAACAACAAAAATCAACAAAAACAGTGCGGCCGAGATTTTGGCTCGTTTGTTTTGCTTAAAAGCATTAATTCGTTGTTTCCAAACCGGGTTCATTGTTGGCTCGCATCTTTCAGCAATAACTCGTTTTGCAAATCAGGAGTGTCTGCATCTTGTGATTTATCGGTATCTTGAGCCGCAGACTTGTCTTTGGTGACAATATCAGGCTTAAAGTTATCGCTTATTTTGTTAATATAGCACCATTTCATGTACCATTTTTCAAACTCGGGAACGTTTAGCGCAGCTTGTTCTTCAGTAATATCAAGCGTTTGCAGTTTGCGTTGCAATTCATCTTTTAAGCTTTGGTGAATATTAACCGATTCAAGACCTTTGCAACTGTTGTCATGATAAATGTACCGGCGCAGAATATCCTGAGTGCGGCATATACCGTTATCTATGGTCAACTGTTTGTTATTCGGCGATTTTATTGCCAACATAGACATTTTATCATACAAAAAGTTATTGATAAAATCATCATACGGAATTTTTCTGAAGTCATCAACACTGGACATGCCGTTGATAACAATCACCGACTTATTTAACAAATCGGCATTGTCAAGTTTATTGATAAATTCTTGCATTTTGCCGTACAAGCATTGTGTTTGATCCAAATAGCCGTTGCGTTTGGCCAAGCTGTTATCGGTTTTTATCCACGGCATATTTTCCATATTAACCCATTTTTCACGCGGTTTAAGGTTGCAAAATTCATCATATACAAACATATCCGACGGAATATCGGCGTAAACAAAATAAGCTTGCGCGCCTTTGTCATTAATTACGTCTTCGGCTAAAATATCAAAGGTTTTAACGGAATTGATAACATACAGGTTGTTATAATTGATACCAACCATCGGCATGGTTTCAGGTTGTCCGAAAATGCGCAAAGTTTGATAAATGGCGGACATGTCCTTAAATATTTTCATGCTTGAAATCCACTCAATCAGCAAAACCTGAGAGCGGTCAACCGAGCTCATGCTTGAGCTGTATAAATTAACCGGACGGTTTAACTTTTCCATACATCTGTCAACGTTAAACACATGATTTTTATGGCATAAATCAAAACCGCGCGATTTATAGGCCGAAATTTTATATCCGGCTTTGCGGAAGGTATCAAACATCTGGTTATCTTTTAAGAAAATATATTCATCGTTTACGTTAAAAAACTTCCAGTATTTATATATCATCATGGTATCTAAAATATGGTTGGAAGCAGAATCATTGCTGAACAGATTTACCGCCAACACCATGTTAATAAACGAATTGTTTTCTTCATTATAAGAGTTTGAAAATACGCTGAATTTGTTTTTAGCGTAAAAACCGTTAATCAGTTTGGTGACGTTTTGGGCTTTATCATCGTTTATACTGTAAAAATATTTGGTAGCGGCCAAATTAGGCAACATAAAATAAATAAATTTTTTATCGTCTTCAGAAGAATAATCTTTAAGCTGTGATTGATAAAGTTCAATAAAATCGTGCTGATTGCGCATGTTGTTGACTTCATGGCGCAAAATGCCGATAAACGCAACCGCAAACAGCAACACATAACAGGCTAAAATGATGATGTTGGCGCGCCATAACAGCCACAACACAAGCAGCGAAAGCAACACCGAAACCACAATATATGAGCCGACGTACAAAAATTGCGGAGTGGACGAACCTAAAAAATTCTGCACATATTCGCCCAAAAAGGTTTGCGTGTCAAACTGCGCAAACTGGTTAAACAACACGATTGAAAACCAACAGGTTACCAAAGCGCAGATTATATTTTGCGTCCAAGTTGAAAAGGAGGTTATCACCATTAAAACCGTTGATACCGCAAGCATTAACGTCATCAGCCCGACAAGCTCGGCCGCCAAAACATAATTGCTGCCGAAAATGTTTAAATTGCCGGAATCGGTAAACAAAATTAAGTCAATCGCCATTAACAAAAACATATACAAAGACTTTAACAAAGTGCCGAATATTAAGCGCGAGACCTTGTGTTTTTGCGGATTTTTATGCCCGCGGAAAAATTTTTCACTTTCAAAAGTCAGCGGTGAGCGAAAATGGCGTGTATACATTTTTATTTATCCTGTTATAGCTTTTAGTTTGTTTTATTATTTACACATACATACGCAATAACAAGCTTTTATGCTCACCTATCCACAACAATAAAAAAGGCAGAGAAACAATCTCCGCCTTTTTTTTGAACAATATTTCCTGATTATCTGGAGTAAAACTCAATAACCAGATTCGGTTCCATAAGAGCCGCATACGGAATGTCATCAAATTTCGGTACAAAAGTGTATTTTGCCGACAATTTTTTGTTGTCAACTTCCAAGTATGACGGAGCTTCACGGCCCTGAGATTCAACAGAAGCAACAACCAAAGCCATAGATTTTGATTTTTCTCTGACTTCAATAACATCACCAACTTTTACCATATAAGAAGGAATGTTTACTTTTTTGCCGTTTACGGTTACATGGCCGTGATTTACAAACTGACGAGCTGCAAATACGGTCGGAACAAATTTAGCTTTGTATACCAAGTTATCCAAACGGGATTCAAGCAAACCGACCAAGTTTTCGGCAGCGTCACCCGAACGACGAATAGCTTCGGCGTAATATTTGTGGAACTGTTTTTCCGAAATGTTACCATAGTAGGTTTTTAACTTTTGTTTAGCATACAGTTGCTCGCCGTAGTCAGTGGTCTTTTTTCTTCTTTGGCCGTGTTGACCGGGGGCATAGCTGCGTTTGTTAATCGGGCTGTTGGCATCACCCCAAAGGTTTACGCCATAGCGACGGCTGGGTTTTTTCTTTGCAGAAACGATACTTTTCATAAAATTAAATCCTTATATTGTTATTAGGTTATTGTCCCGATAGTTTTAAACATAAATTCAAAACGGGATACACGTATCCGCTTTCTCGGAAGTGAGCCTAAAATAATACAAATTAAATCAATATGCAAGCAAAAAATGAGGCATCGTATCAATTTTAAGCTACAAGATCAGGTTAAGGCCGAGCGAAACAACCGCCGCCGGTGAATTTGTTTTTGCAAACCCGCGCCTTAAATACAGCTGCGCATCAGAAAGCAACGAAAAATTTTCAGTTATTTTATAATCGTAATAAGCTTCCGTTATGTGTTCATAGCGGTTATAAACAACATCATCCGTTGCTTTTTTGTTTATTTTATTAACAGAATACGCCACTCCGAGCTTATCATTTTGCGGGCGGTTAAACGGATTTAACCACAGCCAGCCGACTGAATATGAACCGTTGACCGTCACATTGTTACCGGTGGCGCCGTTTATCCGTAAAAACAGGCTGTGTTTGTCGCTGACGTCTTGCGCAAAATACAACGACCATCCCTGCCCTGAATACGGAGCCTTTTTAACATGCGGCTTGCTGTATAACAACAAACTGTATGAGCCTTTATAGCGGTTATAAAAATTCGGCGTATAATGAACGGACGTAAAATAAGAATTTTTACCAAATCCGCTGAGCCGTATTCCGTCCGCAAGCGGGTTGCTTGCATCGGTCACGCCCATGCTTGCAGTAACATTTTGGCTTAATTCAACCTGCGCATAAGCGCCAATGCCCGCCGTCGGATATATAAAGGTTGTATTTTGCGAGGTTGCCGAATTTAAAAAGCCGTAGCTTTGCATATCGCTTGTTGTCGGGCCATCAAATTTTGAGACAGGAATTTGTCCGGCGCCAATCGTTATTCGCTTAAATTCAGACGGCAGGGTATAGGAAAAATACAGCTCATATAATTCGGTATAATCCGCATCATAGCTGTTAAACAGCGTAGCCATGCCGTAGCGCGACGCCGTATCCGCAGGTTTTTGGC
This sequence comes from uncultured Alphaproteobacteria bacterium, assembly GCA_902464275.1. Lineage (GTDB taxonomy): Bacteria > Pseudomonadota > Alphaproteobacteria > RF32 > CAG-239 > CAAFZY01. The sequence goes on from CABQIK010000014.1 coordinate 22,129, forward strand.
CGCCAAACCGCACAATATTCATGGAAAAATCAAAATCAGTTTTACCGTATTTATTGTCGGATATGTTTTTGCGCAAATAAGGCGTTATAAATAATTGCGACACATTTTTTGATTTTAGGTTTTGAAGGCGATATGCGCCGTCGGCTCCAAGATTTACCTTATATTTATCTTCAAAATTTTGTTTTGCTTCAAAATAATTTAAGGCTTTTGCCTGATTGGCGCACAGCGCGAGCATTATGGCCAAAAGTAATTTTTGAGTCATTTCATAGTCCTTTTTAACAAATATGGCGTTTATTAAAGATTTAATTTGTTTAAATGGTAATCAACCAGTTCTCCGCCGTAACAAACCACATTAGAGATTCCGTACGAAAGTTTTTTTATGTAAAACGTTACCGTCACACCCTTATAATTCCACTCAATACGGTCAAAAAACTCGCTGTCATGTCTGATAACATCGGCATGTTTGCTCATGGTTTCAATAACCTTCGGAGCGTCATCTTTGGTTAAAGCATTATCTGTAATCCATCGTGAATACGGATTGTCAATTTTGCCGTTTAAGGTGTTTAAGTTCAAGGTTTTAAGACTGATGGTTTTAATATTGGGGTACTTGTCAATATATTGTTTGATTTCCGCCAAATAATCATCAAAACTTTTATATTTAAGCATCACATAATTTAAGCGCACCTTTGCCTCTGAAAATAAAGGAGAATTGATATAATCTTGCTTATATCCTAAAATTTCCATATCTTTTTTGCTGTCAAAATCAACTCGGGTAATTTCAATAATAAAGTCCTTTTTAATCAAATTAAGTTTATCCGGCTCAAAAAAGATATTTCCCGATGACTGAAAGCGTTTTTCATCAAACAGATTAACATTTCGGGTGGCCTCAACCACTTTGCGGATGGTATCATAACCGTGCAGCGAAGGCTCGCCGTTGCCGCAAAAGATAAAATATCTGAAATTTATACCTTTGGAGCGCAAATATTTAAATTTATCTTCAAGCTCGTCAACTTTATCATCAACCGGCGGCCATTTGGTTATTTTGGCAGTGCAGTACGGGCAATGTTTGTTGCATTTAAATGACGATAAAATCAGTTCAAATTCTTTGTATTTCATGTTAAAGTATCTCCTCTAAGGTTTGATTGATTAAACTTGTGATTTCAGAATAATCCGCATATTTGCGCACTGTCAGTTTTTGGCTCCGCTTTACGGCGTCGGCAATGGCAAACCAATATTCCGATTTGATGGTATAAGCGGAATCTTCTTCCTGATATAACAGGATAATTTGTTTATCGGCATTAAGCGCCCAACCGAGCTCCACAACCGAGCCGACTGAAAAACTTTCGCCCAAAACCACCACAAAAACATCGCTGCTTAAAATAAAATTATACTCGGCATTTAACACGGCGGTACAATCGGTTGAGGTAAAATTGCCGCCGGACGCCTGCTCGCAATAAAACGGTCCCGCGTACTCAAACTTATTATCCACCACCAAATGTTTTTGATAATAAGTCAACAGCTCGGAGCCATGCAAAAGTTTGGCGCGGTAATCATTGCAAAGCGCCTTGCTAAGCGGCATTCCCCGTTGTTTTAATTTGTTAAATTTACCGGCAAAATATATTTTTTTCATTTTACATATCCTTTCATAATTCTGAGCCAGTTGAAAAACGAAACCACGGCCATGATTGTCCACACAATGTTTAAGCCCATTAAATACCAAGCCACATTTTGCAGCATGGCATACTGCGCAATGTAACAAAGGTCATTCACAAACCAAATAATCCATGTGTCTAACTTTTTTCTGACCATGTAATAAGTTGCGACAAAGGAAGATACGGTTGTAAAAGAGTCTATTTGCGGCAGAGGGTCTTGCGTTTGCCGCAAAAACCAAAACAAAATTAATGAGCCGAGCACAATTACCAAAACATAGGCAACTCTTTCGGCAGATGAACATTTTGTAATGGTCATCCGGTTTTCGTTTTTCCACAAAATCCACCCGGCGATGCCCATGAAAAAGTAAAACGAGTTACTTAAAACATCACCGTATAAGCGGTTAAGATATGAAAAACAAATTAAACAGCTGATTTGCGCGATATAAAACAGCCAATTAGAGCGTTTGTTTAAGAGCACAAAAAGCCCTTGCAACAATCCTAAGATTGTCGCGCATATTTCTAACATTTGCATAGTTCCGCCTACCTTTGCCCGATAAGCAGTAAAATGTAATGAAAGTTCCGACTGATTTTAGTCATATATATATAAAAATCATTGTCAACTGCTTTTTATTCACGGTAATAAAAATAAAACTGGAATTTTGAAAAATTAAACGTAAAATATGTGACGGAGGGCAAGATGTCATATAATTTGTTGTTTGAAAAAGCCAATGATTTATATTCAGCCGGAGCATTTAATCAGGCGGAAGATTTGTATCGGCAGATTTTGGAGGCTGTGCCCGAAAACCCCGATGTTTTATGTATGATGGGTTTAACCGCGCATGCCAAAGGCTGTTTTAATGAGGCTTGCGAATATTTTTATAAGGCGCTGCGGTTTGCTCCCCGTCATTTGCCGCTTTATTTTAATTTAGCCGTTTCATTAACGGCGGCCGGAAAATTACATGAGGCGCTGAAAGCTTATTTTGAAGTGATAAAATTAAACCCGAATATTAAAGAAGCTTATAATAATTCAGGCGGAATTTATGAAAGCTTAAATCAGCCTGAAACAGCCAAAGAATATTACCGTAAAGCGCTTAAAATTGACGCCTCGTACTTAGAGCCGGCAGTTAATTCGGCGGCGCTTGACAATGATGTTGCGGCATTGCAAGCTCTTGCTAAAAACAATCCAAATTCTGCCCTTCCCTTATATTATTTGGCGCTTATTAACTTTAAGCAAAACAATTTTACGGAGGCTGAAAAATATATTGTATCGGCGCAAAATTCAGATAACACTTCAGCTGATATTTATTTGCTTGCCGGTAACATTGCCTTAAAGCTTAACAACTCAGATGAGGCGGTAAAAGCTTTCACAAAAGCTTTGCAAATTAATGTCAAATGCGTGCCGGCGCTTATTAATCTGGGCTCATTGACTGAAGATGAAAGTTTGTACCGCTCAGCGCTTGACTTAGAACCAAGCAATGCTGACGCACATGCCGGACTGGCAGCTCTTTTATACCGGCAAAAGCGTACTTTAGAAGCATTGGAAGAATATCGTCAAGCGGTTATTATTAATCCGGATATGCCGGAAGTGAGCAACAACTTAGCCCTGATATTAAAAGATAGCGGCGATTATGTGCGCGCCGCCGATTTGCTCTTAAACGCCATTAAGCAAGCGCCGCAACAGATTGAATTTTCCGTAAATTTAGCGGAAACTCTCACCTTGCTTTACTATCAACAACCTGAAAAAGCTCAAAAGATTGCCGAGCAATGGCAAAAGTTTATGCCCGATAACATATTTGCCAACCGCTTAAACGCCGCATTTAGCGGAGAAAAAGCCGCCGACAGTACGCAATATGCCGAGCAATTATTTGATGAGTTTGCAAAAACTTATGAGCAAACCATGCAAAATATTAATTATTCCGCCATTGCCAAACTGCGCGAGCTTGGCTTTGCACCTGCCGGCAAAGTTTTAGATTTAGGTTGCGGAACCGGATTAGTCGGACAAACATTTAAATCAGATAAAAACAGCTTTATCGGAGTTGACATATCACAAAAAATGTTAAATTCGGCGGCATTTAAAGGTGTATATACTGATTTAATTAAAGATGATATTGTTCATTTTTTGCAGGCCGCAAATTTAAACTTTGACGTTGCTATTGCGCTTGATGTGGTTGAATATATTGATGATTTTGCTAAAATTGCCGCGCAGCTGAAACATATTCCGTTTATATTTACGATTGAAAACGCCCCTGATGAAGCGAGCGATTATCGTCTTAATGCCGGCGGCCGATACCAACATAATCCGCAATATATCCGCAAAATACTCAGCGGCGCCGGATACAAAAATATTAAAGAATATTCATTGATTTTGCGCCAAGAAAACGGCGCCGATGTTAACGGCACTCTGTTTTGGGCAGAATAAAGTTAACGTATTGCCTTAATAAAAGTTTTTATCGCCTTTAATACGCTTGCTCGGGCGCATGTCTATAAGTTTGCCGTCTTTGAGCGTAACCTGCCTATCCATTTTGGCGGCAAGCTCTAAGTTGTGGGTGGCGATTAAGGCAGAAAGTCCGGTTTCTTTAACAATATCAAGTAGCGCAAAAAACACATTATCAGAGGTATGCGGGTCTAAGTTGCCGGTCGGCTCATCAGCCAACAGCAGTTTTGGCGTGTTGGCCAAAGCGCGGGCGATTGCCACTCTTTGCTGCTCGCCGCCGGAAAGTTCGGCCGGACGATGGCTTATTCTATCTTTTAACCCTAAGCGCGATAACAGCCATTCGGCTTTTTCTTTAACGTCTTTGGTATTTTTGCCGGCAATCAACTGCGGAATCATTACATTTTCAAGCGCGTTAAAATCAGGCAACAGATTATGATATTGATAAACAAAGCCCAAATAATCGCGGCGCAAAGATGTGCGCACTCCGTCATCAGCTTTAGAGCAATCTTCGCCATCCAGAAAAATTTGTCCTGAAGAGGGTTTATCAAGCAAACCGGCAATTTGCAGCAAGGTTGACTTGCCCGAACCGGACGGACCGATTAACGCCACTACCTCATTAGGCGCGATTGATAATTCAACGCCTTTCAGAACTTTAAGCTTTTGTTCGCCCTGATAATAATGTTTGCAAATATCTTGAAGTTGCAAAGTGTTTACCGATTTATTACTCATAACGCAAGGCCTCCACCGGATCAAATTTTGCGGCGCGATATGCCGGATAAATTGTGGCTAAAAATGAAAGCAGCAACGAAACTCCGGCCACTACGCCAACCTCAGCCCAGTCAATTTTAGCCGGAAGTTTGGATAGAAAATAAATTTCAGCCGAAAACAGCTCGCGGCCGGATAAGCCTTCCAAAAATTGGCGGATAGATTCAATATTTTCACAAAATACTATACCCAAGCCCAAGCCGATAAGCGTTCCGACCACGCCGATAAAGGCGCCGTCCATAAAAAAGATACGCATAATCATACCTTTGGTTGCGCCCATGGTGCGCAAAACCGCCACATCGCGGCCTTTGTCTTTAACCAACATAATCAAGCCGGTAATTATGTTAAAAGCCGCCACCAATATAATTAAGGTCAAAATTAAAAACATAACGTTGCGCTCAACGTCTATGGCATTGAAAAAGGCGGAATTACTTTGCTTCCAGTCATAAACATAACCGTCATAACCGATGCTTTGTTCTATAATTTCACGAATATCCGCTAAATCTTCATCATGGAGCAAAGTAACATCTATCTGCGTGGCCGCTTCCGGCAGGCTGAAATAAACCTGAGCCGATTCTAACGGCATAAACAAATGAGTGGCGTCATATTCATACATACCAACGTTAAATGTGCCTAAAACCTGATAAGTTTTCATTCTGGGCACCGTTCCGAACGCCGTTACTTTGCCGTTTGGCGAAATAAGCGTAACCTCATCACCGGCAATCACACCCATTTTGTTAGCCAAGCGTTCACCCAAAATAACCTTATTGCCGATAAACTGTTCAACGTCAACACCGGCAAGCCCATTGCGGACAACTTGTTTTTTAAGCAAATCTTCTTTACTGATGCCGCGAACAATCGCCCCTTCCGCCGTGCCGCCGCCGGAGATGAGCAGTTGTTTTTCAATCATCGGGATAGCAAGTGTAACGCCGTCTATTTTTTCAATATCCGTCACCGCGGTTTTATAATCGGTAAACGGAAATCCTTGCGCGGCCACAATCATAATATGTCCGTTAATCCCTAAAATACGCGACAAAAGCTCGCTTTTAAACCCGTTCATCACCGCCATAACGATAATTAAAGTGGCCACACCAAGCGCAATGCCGGTAAACGCGAATCCCGTAATTACCGAGATAAAGCCCTCTTTGCGTTTGGCTCTTAAATAACGTCCGGCAACCATTCGTTCAAATTTTGAAAAAATCATTTATTTCTTCTCCCTGCCCTGATTGTAACGGGGCTGTTGGCGATTTACAAGTAAAACTATTTGAATAAGTCTTTAATTTTGTTAAAAAAGCTTTTTATTTCAGGTTGGCAGTTATTATCCTCGCTTAAACTTCTGAACTCTTCCAACAGTTCTTTTTCACGCGCTGATAAGTTGGTCGGGGTTACAACATTCAAAATAACATACAAATCACCGCGTTTGTCCTGATTCATGATGCTCATACCCTCGCCCTTAATACGCAGTTTGTTGCCGGTTTGGGTTCCGGCCGGAATAGAAAGCTCAACTTTTTTGCCGTCAATTCCCGGAATTTCCATTTTACCGCCCAATGCGGCGCAAACCATAGCAACAGGCACCGCCGTGTATAAATCTTTGTTATCGCGCTCATAAAGTTTATGGTCTTTAACGGTTACATAAACATACAAATCGCCCTTTTCGCCGCCGCGTTTTCCGGCTTCACCGGCGCCGTTAATGCGCATACGCACGTTATTTTCCATTCCGGCCGGAATTTTAACTTTAAGCGATTTTTCAACCCTTGTTGCGCCTTTACCACCGCAATCTTTACATTTATCTTTAACAATGCGTCCTTCGCCATGACATTCAGGACATATGGTTTCAAAAAACAAAAATCCGCCGCGGTTGCTTCTGACTTTACCGCTGCCGCGACATGTGGGGCAAATCGGGGCTTCTTTACCGTCAGCCGTGCCGTAACCGTTGCATTTTTCACACGGTTCCGAAGTTTTGATTTTAATTTCTTTTTCAACGCCGGTAAAAGCTTCTTCCAAAGTAATTTCAAGGTTATAGGATAAATCGGCGCCGCGAACAGCACCATTGCCGCCGCGCGGCCGGCCGCCGCCCATAAAATCAGAAAAAATATTGGAAAAAATATCGGATAAATCCTCGGCATTCATACCAAATCCGGCGCCGAACGGATTACCGCCGCCCATTCCGCCCTGAAAAGCCTGCGCGCCGTATCTGTCGTATGCAGCGCGTTTTTGATCATCTTTTAAAACCTCATAAGCCTCGTTAATTTCTTTGAACTTTTGTTCGGCTGCTTTATCACCGGGGTTACGATCCGGGTGATATTTCATCGCCAATTTACGAAACGCGGTTTTAATTTCATCTCCGCTTGCGTCTTTACTAACTTCCAAAAGTTCGTAATAATCTTTTTCCGTCATCTTTAATCTCTATTTATTTCCGGTTGATTTAGGACTAACCCACATATTACCTTTACGTAAAAATTCAGGCAGTTCTTTTAATGAAGACGCGCCAGCCGCTTTGGCATGACCGCCACCGCCGAATTTTTCCGCCACTTTAGAAACGTCAACATTATCTTTGGCGGTGTAAAATGACAAATTCCAACAATTTTTTTTGTTCATAAAAAAGTTTACCATCATATCATAATCTTTAATATTGTCTAAGGTATCATAGAACTCCGAATAGCCTTGAGGTATGTTGGCGCAAATACATTTTAAGCCCTGATATTCGCTTTCAAACGCCTCTGCCCGCACCAAACGATAATTGCGGTTGCGTATATAAGATAATATGGCCTTTCCTCTTTCTACCATTTCAGCAACATCAAGAGTATCATGAATTAATTCGTTCCAAATTTTATCGGTGGGACGATTAACTCCCAGAGCCTGCATCGCATATTCAAACGGGCGCACACGCTTGTCGCGCAAGTCAAACACATCGTTTAATCCTAACAGCTTTATGCCAAGCGGCAACGGACGGTCAGGATAAAAATATTCCCATGTCAGCATCAAAGCCGCCGTGCCTACGCGGCGTATTCCTTTTATCGGTTTTTGTTTTCCTTCTTTGATAGCTTGTTCATACTGCTCTATTACCGAAACATGATGGTCAATCCATGTAAAATCGCGGTTTTGGCTTAATTTGAACATAAAATCAAGCGGAAGCGCAAAATCGCAAACAATGATTTTATCATATTTATTGATTTCATCATACGGAATTTCCATATCATGATTAAGCCCCATCAGCTCAGTTTCCGGATATACGCTTTTTACAATAGCGGCAGAGCCTTTTCCATCATGGTCGGCAATATGGTATATACAAAGCATTGCAACTTCCTTTCTTATTAAAACTCAATCGTCATATTATCATACGCAGGATAAACGTTATCCGGCGTCAGGTTGTTAATATTGTCATAATCACACTCAACCGCCATGTGGTTAATAACGGTTTTACGCGGATTAATGATTTTTACGTATTCAAGCAGTTGGTCTAACCCCATGTGCGATGGCTGCGGTATAAGCGTGGTCAGCGGCATAACCAAAATCTCAGGTTGTTTGGTAATTGTTTTTAATCCGGCCTCGGAAATTTTTTTACAATCGGCAATATAATCCACTCTGCCGTCATCAATAATATAACCGGTAGAGTGAATAGAGTGTCCTTCTAATGAAATAGGCACAATTTTAACATCATTGACATAAAATTCTTTGCCTTCTTCAATGGTATGAATATCCAAGCTCGGGAAAAATATCGGATTATTCATATGTTCTTTATTTGCAACCAAATAAGAAAAGCGCTGTTTGATAATATCTGAAGTTTGGCTGTTGGCATAAACATCAAGCGGACGCAGCAAAATGCGATTTAAATCGCGCAAATCGTCAATACCGTGCAAATGATCAGCATGTCCGTGCGTATACAGCACCGCATCCAAAAACCGAATATTATTGTTTAACAAGTGCATACGCACATCAGGCGATGTATCAATTAAAATTTTTGTTGAACGAATTTCCAAATACACGCCGGTACGACTGCGGCGATTTTTAGGATTATTCGGATTGCAATCACCCCATCCGTTGGCGATTGCCGGAACTCCGGGAGCAGCACCGCTGCCCATTATTACAAGTTTGTTCATCTGTCTGTGTCTTTCTTTATTTTTTTATTTTTACAGTATTTTTAAACTCTTTGTGCTTTGGCAAACAACTTAAAAAAGTTGTTAGTAGTTATAGCCGATATATCATTTAAATCAAGCCCTTTTATTTTAGCCAAACATTCCGCCGTGCGCACTATAAACGACGGTTCGTTCATTTTGCCGCGCAAAGGCACCGGCGCCAGATACGGGCTGTCGGTTTCAAGCAGTAACCTTTCTTCCGGAACTTTGGCAAATGACGCTCGCAACTCTCCCGAGTTTTTGAAGGTGATAATCCCTGATGCCGAAACATAAAAGCCTATATCAAGCAATGATGAAGCCAGCTCCCAAGCGGAAGAATAGCAGTGCAAAACGCCGGTAAACGCTTTTTGTTTATAAGCAGTAATTAAAATTTCAGCGGTGTCGTCTTCAGCCTCGCGGCTGTGAATAATTATAGGCAAGCCACTTTGTTGCGCAGCGGCAATCATCTTTTTAAGCACCTTTATTTGCTCGTCTTTAGGGCTGAAATCATAAAAATAATCAAGTCCGCACTCGCCGATTGCCACCACTTGCGGCAACAAGGTGTTTTTAAGCACATCTTCGGTCGTTACATTTTCATAAGCTGCTGCATCATGCGGATGTACGCCGGTTACGGTAAACACATTGCAATAGTTTTCGCAAATTTTAAGTTGGCGCGGCAACTCATCAAACTTGCCGCCGGCATTAAGCATATACTTAACTCCGGCTTGTGCGGCGCGTTGCATAACCGCGTCTATATCGGCAAAAACTTCATCAGAGCCCAAATGGCAATGGCTATCGGTTAACATTTACAGCGCTCCGCAAATGGTAGTGATAATATTGTACATAACCTGTTTTTTATCCATATTAAGCGAATCGGCTTCATTGAGCGTAATTCTGACTTTGTTCCATGCTTCGCTCAACTCATTAATTTTGGCGCCGCCTTTCAGATTTTCAGAAATAAAATGCTCAATCAGCTCCGCCGCCAAATTCCACAAATTTTCATCTCGCGACACTTCATCACAAAATTGCAGAGCATCGGTTAAATTATAGTGTTCACGAGCATAAAACAAACCGGTTAGCAACTGATATTTATTAAGCCCGTCATATTCGGCATAACGTAAAGCTTTGCCGATACTTCCGGAGCTGATTTTAGCAAGCCCTTTAACCTCCGCTTCATTTAATTGAGGATTGTAACGGCGCAGCAACGAGGCAACTTCATCTTCCGTCAAAGGTTGTAAATTTATTTTGGCACAACGCGAGCGGATAGTCGGCAACAAACGATTAGGATTATGGCTGATTAAAATCAGCAGGCTTTTAGCGGGAGGTTCTTCTAAAATTTTAAGTATGGCGTTGGCGCTGGCGGTGTTCATATCATCAACGCTGTCAATAACCACAATACGCCATTTGCCGTCAAACGATTTTTTGCCCAAAAATTCATTTACGGCGCGCACTTCATCAACTTTAATCACGGCCGATTTTTTTAAGCTTTGCAGCTCATCATCGCTTAATGCCTCGCCGTCTTTAATGGCTTTAATAATTTTTTTCTTGTCGGTTTCAATAAAATCGCGGACGATGATTTTTAAATTCGGGTGCGAACGATTGGCAACCAATCTAAAAGCAGGGTTGCTTTCCGGCAACTCAAGCGAGGTGTACTCATCTTTTTTGCTTTCATCGGCAGCAAGTAAAAAACGCGCCATACGATAAGCTAAAGTTGCCTTGCCGATACCTTCGGGACCGGTTATCATCAATGAGTTATGCAAAGTTCCGGCTTTCCATGCTCTTAAAAAAAGCTCTTCTGCTTCTTGGTGCCCGCATAAATACGGATTGGCATACGGCTCAATTTTTTCCATGACTATCCTTTACAAATTAAACGTTGCTTCTATTACGGCAACAATATCATCGTGCAATTCAGCAACGGTTTTATCGGCATTTAGCACAACGCATCTTTCCGGATTATTTTCAGCAATTTCCAAATAACCGCGGCGCAGTTTTTCATGCCATTGAAGCGCCTTGTTTTCAAAGCGAATTTCTTTAGTTTCCATACCTTCGGCTTTTTTGAACGAGCGCGCCAGGCCTATTTTGGGGTCAATGTCCAAAATAATGGTCAAATCAGGCTTAAAATTACCGGCAACAAAGCTATACAGCGCGTTAATATTCGCACGTGATAAGCGCTTATCATAAGCATAATACTGATAAGCCATGGTAGAATCGGCAAAGCGGTCGCTTAAAACCCACTCTCCTTTTTTAAGCGCAGGCCAAACTTTTTGCGTCAAATGTATGCGTCTGTCGGCAAAAAACAACAATGCCTCGCCGACCGCGTCTATTTTATCGCTGTCACCCTCGGTTAAAATATGGCGCAGTTGTTTGCCGATTTCGGTTCCGCCCGGTTCTTTGGTTAAAAGCGTTTTTTTACCTTTTTGCTCAAGGTAATCCGCCAATAACTTGATTTGGGTTGATTTTCCGGTTCCTTCGCCGCCTTCAAAGGTGATAAATTTTCCGGCTGAAGTATCCATTATTTATCCCCTAACACCAAATATTTTAAGTTAGCCCAAAAGCGTCCCATAACGCCGAGTTTGGCAACATCATCGGTTGCAACTAAATCAATTTTGCGAATTTCACCCTCGGGGTCGGTAATTTCGGCATGGCCTATAAGCTCGCCTTTTTTAATCGGGGCTTTAACCGGCTCATCATAAACCACTTTCATTTTATACTGCGAGCGGGCATTGCGGCGAATAGTTTCGGTAATATCTTCCGGAACGGCGATATTTACGCTTTTAGCCATGCCGTACCAAACCGGAACTTCAGCCATTACCTGCCCCGCGGATAAAATTTTATAGTTGTCAAATTCACGGAAGCCATAGTTCATCAGGCGTTCAGCTTCTTCCGAGCGTTCTTTATTGCTGCTCATGCCTGACATAACCTCAATTAAACGGCGTCCGCCTTTGGCCACAGAGGCTGTTAAACAAAAACCGGCTTCATCGGTATGACCGGTTTTTAAGCCGTCTGCTCCCGACATGCTGTAAAGCAACGGATTGCGATTGCCTTGTTTAATGTTGTTGTGCTTAAACTCTTTTTCAGAAAAGATATGGTAAAATTGCGGAAATTCTTTAATAATTTTACGCGCCAACAAGGCTAAATCTTCAACCGACATTTTTTGATCAGGGTGCGGCAATCCGGTTGAGTTGGCAAAAGTGCTGTTTTTGAGCCCGATTTTTTCAGCCGTTTCATTCATCAAAACCGCAAAATCTTCTTCCGTGCCGGCGATGTTTTCGGCCGCGGTAATGCAGGCATCATTGCCTGACTGCACGATAATACCCTGCAACAAGTCTTCAATGGTAACATTTTCACCGATTTTTAAGAACATGGTAGAACCGCCGCTTGCCGCGCCGCCTTTACGCCATGCGTTTTCGCTCACGGTAAAGGTATCTTCCAATGAGAGCGAGCCGTTTCTTAATTTATCAAAAATTATGTACAAAGTCATAAGTTTGCTCATGGAAGCCGGCGCCACTTTAACATCGTGATTTTTGGTGTAAATATACGCTCCGGTGTCATAATCAATTAAAATAGCATTGCGAGCCGCAGTTTCAAAGGCATAAGCCTGAGCTGAAATACCGCTTAAAAGCAATGCCGTTAACAACATTTTTTTACCGTTCATGTTAATATTCTCCTTATTCTTTTATGATTTTGGCATCATAAACGCCATAATTTCTGATTTTGTTGAGGGTGACCACCGCTTCTTCTTCATGCGAAAAAGGCCCGATGCGCACCCGATAAAACTTTACGTTGCCGACCAGAGCGCTGCTGACGCGGCTTTTGCCGAATTGCGACAGCTTGGCAGACAGATTGTCGGCATATTCTTTTTGTGAAAACGAACCGGCTTGCACATAATAAGAAATTTCCGCATTTGCCGCCGGAAGTTGCATTACCGGAATTGTAACATTATCCGGAACTTTTTGCCCTAACAGCGCCGCTTTGAGCGCCTTGCTTTCTTTGGCCATAATTTCAACCCGCACTTTGGTAATGCCTTTGGTTTGGTAACCCAAAAGCTGCGCGCCGCGTTTGGATATATCAATAATGCGCTCTTTGGCGTATGGTCCGCGATCATTAACGCGCAACACAAGCGAACGCCCGTTTTCCAAATTGGTAACTTTAACAATGGACGGCAACGGCAATGTGCGGTGAGCGGCGGTTAAGGTGTTCATGTCATAGCGCTCGCCGTTGGCGGTTTTTTTGGCGTGAAAATCCTCGCCGTACCAACTGGCCATACCAACCTCGGAATAATCATAATCTTCAGCCGGATAATACCATTTGCCCATAATTTTATACGGATTACCAACCTTATACACTCCGCCGTATTGCTTAATGGTAACCGCCTGTGCCTGCGGCGAAAGCCCGCTTAATTCAGGCGTTCCGGTTGAAGAGCACGCCGCCAACACGGTTATCAGCATCAAACTTATATAAATTTTTATTTTTTTAAGGTTCATCTTATTGTTTGTTCTCGCTTTTAATAGTCAGGTTGGCTTAATTTAACTTGCTTTTTGCTTTACGTCCAGCATCATTTGCAGCCTGTGAATCTTTTGCTTGCAATTTTTTAGGCGGCTGCACCGGAACAATAAATCCGGTTTTAGAATTATAATGGCGAATTTTGTTCAAAAGCTGCCAATCAGGATACCCGTCTTGGTGCATGCCGGCTTTAGCCTGCAATCTTTTTACCGCTTTTTTGGTTTGAGGGCCTAAAATGCCGTCTTCTTTTAATTTAGCGCGCAAAAGTTTGTTGGCAAAAGCCTGAACTTCTTTAACCTCTTTATCGGTTAATTTATATTGCTGAGCGCTTTTAACAGCGTTGTGCGGAAGCTCATTATTAATATAATCGGCTAAAATACCGACCGTTAAAGCATAATTTTCCGATCTGTTCCAAATTAAAATACGCTTAAAATTGCCAAAGACCAGATAAGCAACACCTTTGCGGCCGTCCGGAATAATTAAGTATCCTTGTAAATCTTCTCTCCAGGCAAGTTTTTTGTTGTCAGCGGTTTTAACGCCTATTTCAGACCATTGTTTAACCGTTTTGGGATTTTTATATCCGGTATCGCTATAATTAAAATTCCACGGCAGGCGCACCATGCCGCCCCACGGCTCATCAGACTTCCATCCTAATTTGTTTAAATAGTTGGCGGCCGAACCGACGGCATCATCAAATGAATCCCAAATATCCGCAACACCGTCACCGTCATAGTCTACGGCATAAGCGTTATACGTTGAGGGCATAAACTGAAAATGCCCCATCGCGCCTGCCCATGAACCTAACATTTTATCATTTTGCAGGTCATACTTTTCCATAATTTTCAAAACATTAAACAGTTCATTTTTGAAAAAGTCAGAACGGCGATTGTTGTAACTTAAATTGGTTAAGCCGTCAATTAAGTGATATTTGCCCTTATTTTCACCAAAGTTGGTTTCTACCGCCCAAAAAGCCGTCAAATAATTCAGCGGCACTCCGTATTCCCGCTCAATATCAGGATAATCTTTTTGCAATTTGCGATAATAATTACGGGCTTTTTCAATACGGCGCGGATTTACCAAACGGTTAATATAATCTTTGGAAGTTAAAACAAATTCGGTCTGTTTGTTATCTTTACTCACCACTTCGGGCGCTTGGTGGTAATAGGTGTTGTTACCATAGGCTCTATCAATCGTTTTAGGGCTGATGCCGCGTTTTATCATATCGGCTTTAAGCTCGCTTAAAAAAGCAAGCCATTCTTTGGTGGGCTTAACGTCATCGGCAGGTTTTGCCTCAGCCGCAAAAGCCGCAATCATCAACATTAACGTAAAGAATATTTTTTTTATAGACAACATCATGCACCCTGTTTACAAATATGCGCCAAGTGTAAAGCATTTAAACTTAACTTGCAACCCGCTCTTGAGTTTATAAATAAGTTTTGCACAAGATGATTATCTTCAGAGCTTAATCCCGAAAATTTTAGTTAATTTTGCAGCCTCGGTCGCGCCGATTTTGAGCGAGAACACAATTTTATCCTCATTTTGCGTTTTGCCGAGAACCTCAGCATTGGCATACAGCCACGACTGCAATTTGCCGTTACCGGCATCGGCCTCTATTTGGTATATTTTGTTATGTAATGCAAGTTTATCATCAATGGCTTTAAGCAAAGCGTCACAGCCCTGCCCCGTTAGCGCCGAAACTGCCAAAAGCGCCTTGGGCTGATTGCTTAACTTGTGGGTCAAAACCGCTTTTTCACCTTCAGTCAAGAGGTCGGTTTTATTTAAAACTTCAATATAATTTTCAGCGCTTTCTATCTGTTTTAAGCCCAAATTGTGCAAAACTTCAAGCACATCGGCGCGCTGCAGGTCGGTATCGGCGTTTGATATATCACGCACATGCACCACAATATCGGCTTCTAAAACTTCTTCCAACGTGGAGCGAAACGCCATCACTAGCTCATGCGGAAGATCGGAAATAAAACCGACCGTATCGGAAACAATCACTTCACGCCCCGATTGAAGAGCAACTTTGCGCAATGTAGGGTCAAGCGTGGCAAAGAGCATATCTTCAGAAAGCACATTACTTCCGGACAGCCGGTTAAAAAGCGATGACTTTCCGGCATTGGTATAACCAACCAACGCCACAATCGGATACGGGACTTTGCGGCGATTACCGCGCTGCAGTTCGCGCGTGTTTTTAACTTTTTCAAGCTCTTTTTTAATTTTGATGATTTTTTCATCAATAATACGCCTGTCAAGCTCTATTTGTTTTTCACCGGGACCGCCCAAAAAACCGGCGCCGCCACGTTGGCGCTCAAGGTGGGTCCAACTTCTAACCAGACGCGAGCGCTGATAGGTTAAATGCGCAAGAGCAACCTGCAATTTACCTTCATTGGTCTGCGCACGTTCGCCGAAAATTTCAAGTATCAGCGCAGTGCGGTCAATTACTTTAATATTAAGCTCCTTTTCAAGGTTGCGCTGCTGAATCGGAGTGAGCGCGGCATCAACAATCATCAACCAGATATCATTAATTTCAGCTTTTTGCTTAATGTTTTCAATAAAAGTTCGGCTAAAAAAAGTTGCGGGCTTTATTTCGCGGATTTTGGGCGATTCGGTAAATACAACATTTAAATTAATAGCCAGAGAAAGCCCGATTGCTTCAGCCAAACGGCTTTCGGCAGACATGAGCTTTTTCCGGCTTAAAACAAACGGACAAACCACACATACGTTGGTTTTAACGTTTTGATTAAATTCAGGCAAGTTTTATTCTTCTACAACATCAACGGCTTGCACCGGCATAATGGTGGAAACTGCGTGTTTATAAACAAGCTGAGTATGACCATCGCGGCGCAAAAGCAAAGAACTGTCATCAAACCATGTAATAACGCCCTGCAACTTTACACCGTTGATTAAAAACACGGTAACAGCAATTTTGTTTTCTTTTATATCATTTAAAAAATCATTCTGTGCATTTTTAGTCATTTAATAATATCCTTATCAGATTATTAATTTTTATCAGCTTTTAAGATAAGCGCATACTCATAAATAGTAAAGAGTTGATTTTAAAAAAGGGGATAACTTTATGTTTTTATGCCTCTTCTGTTTTTGTCGCGCGATATTTTTCAAGTTTTTTCAAAAGCATATTGCGTTTTAACCGGCTTAGGTGGTCAATGTATAAAATACCGTCCAAATGGTCAATTTCATGCTGGAGGACAACCGCTTCATAATCAACCGCCTCAATTTCAGATTCTTTACCGTTATAATCGGTGTAACGCACTTTGATTCGTTCATGGCGTTCAACATCGGCACTTTGCCCCGGAAGCGAAAGACAGCCCTCGCAAAAAATGATTTTTTCTTCTGACTTATAAATAATTTCAGGATTTATTAAGTACATCGGTTTACCGGCTTTCCAGTTATCGTCTTCACCGCGCTGCTTGGTATCAACCACAATCACGCGCTTGGAAACCCCGACCTGCGGAGCCGCCAACCCAACGCCTTTGTCGGCATACATAGTTTCAAGCATATCGTCTAAAAGCTGGCGCAACTCGTCATCAACTTTCAAAACCCGTTCGCATTTTTGGTGCAGTATCGGGTGCGGGTACTCATAAAGCTGCAAAACCGCCATTTTATTCTCCTGATTAAGCTCTTACGGCGTGGGCAATTTGATCAAGCAGAGCGTTTACCATTTTGGGCTCGTTTTTGTTGTAAAAAGCATAAGCTAAATCAACATATTCTTGAATTAAAACTTTAGTATCAATGTCCATCGTATTGGTTAATTCATAAACCGCACACAACAGCAAAGCCTGCATTGTACCGTCCATGCGTTCTAATGACCATTTTTCTTTTAAGTAATGTTCAAGCGAACGTTCCAAATCTTGCTTTTTGGCATGAACGCCGCGTACCAAACTTTCAAAGTATTCGGTATCAATCGGCGAAATTTCAATCATTTCTTCGGTTTCAGTAACCGAATCTTCTTCAATAACATAGCGGCCGATTTTGCCTTCCGTAAAGTCTTTAATAACTTCATCAACCGGCAACTGACCGTAAGCAATCATGTAAGTTGCCTGCACGGCTGCCAAACGAGCGCCGGATTTGCGGCGAATTTTTCCCGATACAAATTTAGTCATCGTTTTTTCCTTCAATATTATTTTCTAAAACCGGCTTTGCCAATTTATCAATCGTATCAACAAATTCTTCAAAGTCTTTAATTTCCTTAAAATCTTTATAAACCGACGCAAAGCGAATATACGCAATGTTATCAAGCCTTGATAATGCTTCCATAACCGCCTCGCCGATAGCCTCAGTGCTGATTTCATTTTCACCGGAGCTTTCAAAGCGGCGCTGAATTGAATTTACAACCTTGTCAACCCGTTCCGGTGAAATCGGACGCTTGCGAACGGCAAGCTCAATGGAGCGGTAAAGCTTGTCTCTGTCAAAAAAAGTACGTTCGCCGTTTTTTTTAATAACAATCAGCTCTCTTAATTGTACCCGCTCAAAGGTGGTAAAACGCGAACCGCATTCCGGACACTCGCGGCGGCGCCGAATAGAGGTATCATCATCGGTGTTGCGCGAATCTTTTACAACCGTGTCATCACACCCGCAAAACGGACATTTCATGATTTAAGCCCCTTTTCTTTTAACTCATCAGCCACCTGATAAAGCTTTGACGAATATCTTGCTCCTTTTATAAGGACAATATCTTTATTTTGCAAGAGCTGATTTAATAAAAAATCAGCCAAATTATCTTTATTTTCAAAATAATATTGCGTTATATGCGGCGGAAGCTCGGCTAACATATCTTTCATTTCAGGGCAGACGCCGACCACAATATCAATATTGCTTTTGGCAAGTTCCTGCCCAATTTCAGAATGTTTTTGCTTAGAACAGGCGCCGAGTTCGGCCATTTTACCCAAAACCGCGATTTTACGACCGTCGGTTTTAAGCCCGTTTAATGACTTAATTGCAAGCTTCATAGCCTCGGGCTGTCCGGAATAGCTGTCGTCAATTAAGGTATAAGTCCCCTTATTGCCGGCAAGTTTTAAAAAATAATGTTTTCCCCTGCCCTCCAAAGGCTCAAAATTTTTAATCTGTGCGGCCGCGGTTTTAACATCTAAACCCAAAGCCTCTATGGTTTTAAGCACGCACCATGCGTTATAAAGGCAGTGTTCGCCTTCGGTTGAGGTGGTAAACTCAGCTTGCGGCTGATATTTTTGCCCGAATTTTACAATTTTGGCGTTATGCGCGGCGGCTTTTTGTTCAAGCACATCGGCATAATTGGTATCGGCGTTAATAACGGCGATACCGCCGCTTGACGGCAAGCCCTCAAAAATTTCCGCCTTAGCCTCGGCAATGCCTTGCAGATTTTTAAAAAACTCAATATGCATCGGATACACGTTGGTGATAATGGCAATATCGGGCTTTACAAATGAAGTTAAGCGCGATATTTCGCCTTTGGCGCTCATGCCCATTTCAATCACGGCAAAATCAGCCGATAAATCCATATTGCATAAGCTTTCCGGCACCCCGATAAAATTATTGTGATTGCCGGTCGTGGCATAAACTTTGCCAAACTCTGCCAAAGCAAATTTAAGCTCTTCTTTGGTGGTGGTTTTGCCGGCGCTGCCGGTTAAGCCGATAACCGTTCCCTTAAATAATGAGCGGTTATAAGCGCCGATTTTGCCATAAGCGATTAAGGTGTCCGTCACCACAATTTGCTTTTCAGGCAGAACATCAGGAAGCAAGCGATTTACAATCACAAGAGGGCACCCCGCGGCAATAACGTCAGGTACAAAATCATGACCGTCAAATTTTTCGCCGGAGATGGCAATAAACACATCATTTTGCCCGCATTTGCGGCTATCGGTTGAAACGCCGGTAACAACTGCCGGCGCAACCTTAGAATCAGAGCCGACGATGGCGGCTATTTGCTCAGATGAAAGCGCTTGCATTTTATTTATCTTTCTGCAAATCTTTCAAATCAGGACTGGTTTTAACATAGTTATTGACCATAATTTCGGCTTTTTTAGGCATAACCACGCACCCCGGACCGCCAACGCAGCCGCCTTCGCAGCACATAACCTCAATCAGGTTAAATTCGCCGGCGCTCTTTTTAGCCGCATACATTTTAAGCTTTTTGAAGGCGTCTTTGTTTAAGCCGTTAATCGGTTCGGGTTTGCAAACAGCGCTATCGCCGACAATATGAGCAACCGCGCCGGCAACCCCGCCGCTGACCGGAAAGATACGACCTTGCGCCGATGAAACTTTGGCAAAAGCAGAATTTTCACATGTTGCAACATTAATGCCCGCAGCGGCTAACATAGCGGCAATTTCATCAAACACCAAAACATAATCAACGTCTTTATCGCCTTCCGCCTCAATACGTTTGGCAAGGCACGGGCCGACAAATACACTGACACATTCCGGATTTTGTTTTTTAACCAACTCGGCAATGTAATACATCGGTGGTTTGGTGCTTGAAACATACGGCGCAATTTCAGGAATATGGGTTTGCGCGGCTTTATACCATGCGGGACAGCAAGAAGTGGTCATAAACGGATGACCTTCTTCCATACGCTCAATAAATTCCTTAGCCTCGTTTAAGGTGGTAACGTCAGCGCCTTCGGCAACCTCAACCACATCGGCAAAACCAAGCTGTTTTAAGGCTGTGATAATTTTGGCGGCGTCTGTGCCGAACTGACCGATAACTGCCGGAGCCAACATGGCAACCACCGGTTTTTGCGCGCGTTTAATTTGGTTTAAAACATCAGTGAGTTGCGAATTGTAGGCAATAGCGCCGAACGGGCAAGATTTTATGCACTTGCCGCAAGAAATACATTTATTGTAATCAATGTGTTCAAAGCCGTTTTCATCTTTGGTAATAGCCCCGACCGGACAAGCGTCTTCACACGGAACCGGCGCTTTGTTAATGGCGCCATAAGGGCAAACGTTGGCGCACATTCCGCATTTGATGCAGTTTGCTTGGTTGATAAAGGCTTTATCTTCAACCGTGATAGTTTTTTTAGGGCAGTTGACCTCGCACGGACGAGCCACACAGCCGCGGCACATATCGGTCACCGTAAATTGAGTTTTCATGCAAGCGGCGCAAGCGGACGGCAAAACCGAAACGGTCGCCACCGGCGCGGCATTGCGGGTTAAAGCCTCTTTGGCAAAGTCTGACAGCGGGCGGGATAAATCTTCTTGTTCAGGGGTAAAACCCAAAACCGCCACGATATGTTCTTTAATAACCTGTCGGTCTTTGGCAAGCGAGCCGCGCACCGGACGAGTCTCGTCAGGTACTAAAATCTCAGGCAGATTGTCAATATCGGTAAAATTGTTTTTAATAAAGCTTTCGGCGACTTTGGCCAAAATTTGCGCGTGCATGGTCGCAACATTATTTTTTGCTGTAAGCATTAAAGTGGTTACCTTTCCGTTAGTCAAAATCAAAATTTTTTTCACTATAACGGCTTATGTTAAAAATTGCAAGACCGATTTACGTTTTAGGCAAAAAGAAAACGGCGCCCGAAGAGGACGCCGTTTGTTTTTATTTATGCCGATAGCGCTTGGCTATCGGGAGATTTATTTTTCGTTTCCATAACATGTATGGTTAAGGTTTTACAAAAAGATATACAAACCTCAATACCAAAACAAAAGGCATTGAGTAAAAAGATTGCGTCAGATTACCTCAGTTGCAAGACAATTTCCCCTTTGTAGGTTACAGTCAGAGTGCCATCATCGGAAACGGCGAAGGTATAACCATCAACCTTGGTTGAATAGTTACCATTACGCCAGTTCCACATCTTGAGGGTCGTGAAGCGGATATTACGAGCGCCGGTATTCTGGTCGCGGTAATAGCCGATACGATCCGTCAGGTCTTTGGCAATAGCCGGCGCCCACTTGTTGACAGCATAGGAACCCCTATTGCTGTTACTTGTGTAGTAACCGGAATTATACTCTTGGCCGAAGGTGCCTTTTACGAAGTAGCTGCCAAGAATCTCGTTAAGACTAGGAGCTTTATTCGTTATATCGGTAACGATAGCAGTTGAGCCTTTGTCAGTGCGAAGATTGAAGCACAACTGTGCATATTCTCCTCTTACCTGATCAGCAGGAACTGCTGTAACAGCCATGCCGATAATCTTGCCCCACTCATCAGGAATGATGCGTTTGATCGGCTTAACGATAGCTATTTTAGCTGTTGCTGACGCATTAGCCTGATAGTTACCGCCGGAAATCACGTAGTTGGTATTAATCTTGTTCTGATAATCGTATACCAGATAAGTAACACCATTCTGTGTCGTCTCGGAAGCCTGTGAGGAAACGCTTGAGCCTGCCTCTGTAAACGTCCAGTTGGCGTAGTCAAATGTGACTGTGTAGTATCCGTCAGGATCTACATATACCGCCTTCTGGTAGTCATAGAGGTAAACGTTCTGGAACGGGTTCGCACCATTTGTAGCAGTTGAACTGTACCTCATGGAACGTGTTGTTACCGTCCAGTTACCGTCTTTGCTCGGACTCTCGCTAACCTGAGAGGAACCATTGCTCTTGGTGGTGTAGCTGTTATTAGCAGTATATACCCACTGAAGAGCCGGCTCGCTGAGGTGTCTGGTCAAGTTTCTGGTGATAGTTTTGGTCTTTTCACCAGATTCTGACCACGTCTCAACTTCCGTAAACGAAGCTCTCTCGGTCGTAGCGTTTATGATCTCACGCTTGACATCCCGGTAGCTCTTGGAAATCAGCTTGTCCTCCGGTTTAGGCTTAACGATAGCTATTTTAGCAGCTGCGGAAGCAGATGCCTTATAGTTACCGCCGGAAATCACGTAGTTGGTATTAATCTTGTTCTGATAATCGTATACCAGATAAGTAACACCATTCTGTGTCGTCTCGGAAGCCTGTGAGGAAACGCTTGAGCCTGCCTCTGTAAACGTCCAGTTGGCGTAGTCAAATGTGACTGTGTAGTATCCGTCAGGATCTACATATACCGCCTTCTGGTAGTCATAGAGGTAAACGTTCTGGAACGGGTTCGCACCATTTGTAGCAGTTGAACTGTACCTCATGGAACGTGTTGTTACCGTCCAGTTACCGTCTTTGCTCGGACTCTCGCTAACCTGAGAGGAACCATTGCTCTTGGTGGTGTAGCTGTTATTAGCAGTATATACCCACTGAAGAGCCGGCTCGCTGAGGTGTCTGGTCAAGTTTCTGGTGATAGTTTTGGTCTTTTCACCAGATTCTGACCACGTCTCAACTTCCGTAAACGAAGCTCTCTCGGTCGTAGCGTTTATGATCTCACGCTTGACATCCCGGTAGCTCTTGGAAATCAGCTTGTCCTC
>CABQIK010000015.1 GCA_902464275.1 uncultured Alphaproteobacteria bacterium
TTTAACAAACGCCATCAGCTCCGGCACACCCAAAGCCTTCATCGCCGGTAAATCCACTTTATTTGACCTATATGCGCAAGAGTTGTTGCGCATGGGCGTAACTCCAAAGCAGATTCAAATAATTAAACTGGAAGAACTTGAAAATGAAAGCTTGCTTGATTACAAAAATCTGTATCAGCATATTATGGATAATTTAGTTCCGCATGAAAAAAATTACGTTTTTTTAGATGAGGTTCAAAATGTGCCTGATTTTCAAAAGGCGGTCAGAAGTTTGTTTGAAAAAGGTAATATTGACCTTTATTTAACCGGTTCAAATTCTAAGCTTCAATCCGGACAATGGGCAACTTCTTTAGCCGGCAGATACATTGAAATAAAAATGTTTCCGCTCTCTTATAAAGAATTTTATGAAACCTATTCTGAAGAGGCAAAACAAAACCCCGATAAAATATATGCCGATTACATAACATACGGCTCTTTTCCGTATGCTACCCGCTTTATTGCCCAAGGCTCGCAAGAGGCGGCTAAGCAAATACACACCTATATAGAGGGCATATTTAATACCATTATTTTAAAAGACGTTATGGAAAATATGGGTATTCCCGAAGAAAGCCGCTTGCGGCGGGTTATTAAATTTATGGCAAGTTGTATCGGCTCTGAAGTGTCGGTTAAAAAAATCAGCGACACCATAACCTCAGACGGCGTAAAAATTTTGCCGACAACTGTTGAAAATTATTTAGATGGATTTAAAAATGCCCATATTTTATATCAAGCCGACCGCTATGACGTTAAAGGCAAAAAGATTTTAAAAACATTAAATAAATTTTATCTGGTTGATATGGGAATCCGCCAACATCTTTTAGGCAATCGCGATAAAGATGACGGACATATTCTTGAAAACATTGTTTATCTTGAGCTTTTGCGGCGTGGTTACACCGTTTATATCGGTAAAATTGATGCACGCGATAAAGACGGCAAAACCAAAAGCTTAGAAATTGATTTTGTGGCTGAAAATGAAAACGGTATTGAGTATTATCAGGTTTCAGATACGGTTTTGGATAATAATGTTTTGCAAAGAGAGCTTGCTCCCTTAAATGCCGTGCGCGACCATTATCCTAAGTTTATTTTAACCCGGGATTACGGAGTTTCTGACTATAACGGCATTAAAAGACTTAATGTTTTAGAGTGGTTGCTTGCTAAATAATCGCTTAAAACATATTTTACAAATTAGGAATGTGCTTTTGCGCGTTTTGACGGCGTAGCTTTAAGCGGGTAAGTTTATCGCTGACAACTGATGTGTCGCGCCCAGATTTTGCCAGGCGGTCATACATGCGTTCAATTTCTTTTTCAAGGTACG
Organism: uncultured Alphaproteobacteria bacterium; assembly: GCA_902464275.1. Classification (GTDB taxonomy): domain Bacteria; phylum Pseudomonadota; class Alphaproteobacteria; order RF32; family CAG-239; genus CAAFZY01. Next base: position 1,355 of record CABQIK010000015.1, read on the forward strand.
CGGTTTCAATTTCTGCCGACAAAACCTGCCGTTCTTCTAATGTGCCGGAAGTGCGTATTTGCTGAATTTCAGCCCAAATATCTTCAACCAAAACTTTTTTATGCTCTTTGCGCTTAATAAAATAAGGCAATTCATAAACCAACTGCCGCGCGTTGGCATAAGCCTCGCGTCCGTCATCGCATTTGTTGTAACGTAGTTTTAAGAGTCTGAAGGCAATTTCAAGCTCTTGGCTGTTGTCAACCACAATAAACGGCACCGGATCGGCAAATCCTTCCGCGCTTAATGATTTTAAAAATTCTAACAAGTGATGAAAAAAGCCGTTAATGTTGTAAAAAATAAACGGTTTCATGGCTAGCAAACCGTCTTGCATGGCAACACAGTCATATGCAAGCTCATCTAAGGTGCCAACGCCGCCGGGGGCAAAAACCACAAAATCGGCGCCGAGCAACTTTTGTTTGCGCTCTTCTAAGGTTTGCGCCAAAATAACTTCGGTTTGCGCAATTAAATCATCATCTGAAGGATAAAGCTTAAAATATTCTTTGGTGGTAATGCCCTGAATCGGGGTTTCTTCATCGGAGCACTGTTTTTTGTTCCATCCGTCAAGCACGCCGCGCGCCACTGCTCCCATAATGCCGCAATTTGAAAGCCCAAAATCAAGCTTAAAATCCATTTTAACAATTTGACGGCCTAAATTATAAGCCTCTTCTTTATAAATTTGGTCATTGCCCGAACGTGAGCCGCCGGCAACAAAAACTCTGATACCGTCTTTTTTGTTTTCTTCAATAAATGAGCTTAATACCTGTTCCTGATTATTGCACGCATCAGTCATTATTAAATCTCCTCAATATCGCCTTTGGCTTGATTAGCGTAAAATTCAGCGCAAAATTCTGACAAGGTGTCGTTTGCAATAGCGTTGCGTAATCCTTGCATAAGGCGCTGATAATATCTGATATTATGCCATGTCAAGAGCATCACGGCAAGTATTTCATTGCATTTTTGCAAATGATGAATATAAGCGCGGTTAAAATTGCGGCAGAGCGGGCAGTCGCAATCAGCTTCTAACGGGCGGTTATCTTCACGATGTCGCGCGTTTTTAATATTAACCGGCCCGTATTTGGTAAATGCTTGCGCCGTGCGCCCCGAGCGGGTCGGCATAACGCAGTCAAACATATCAACGCCGCGCAAAACCGCGCCGACAATATCGTCTGGACGCCCCACGCCCATTAAGTAACGAGGCTTGTCCGAAGGCAATGAAACCGGCGCGTAATCAAGCACTTCAAACATTTTTTCTTGCCCTTCGCCAACCGCCAAACCGCCGATGGCATAGCCGTCAAACCCTATTTCAGTGAGCTTTTGTGCCGATTCGTCACGCAAATCTTTAAAAATACTGCCTTGCTGAATGCCGAAAATTCCGTATCCGTCACGGTCAATAAAAGCGTCGCGGCTGCGCTTTGCCCAACGCATAGACATCTGCATAGATTTTTTAGCCTGCTCATACGTGGCCGGAAACGGAGTGCACTCGTCTAAGCACATGGTGATGTTTGAATCCAGTTTGTGCTGAATTTTCATTGATTCTTCAGGACTTAAAAAAAACTTTTTGCCGTCAACATGCGAGCGGAAAGTAACCCCTTCTTCCGTTAATTTACGCAGTCCGGTTAAGCTCATAACCTGAAACCCGCCGGAATCGGTCAATATCGGCTTGTCCCAGTGCATAAACTTGTGCATGCCGCCCATTTTTTCAACCAAATCGGCGCCCGGACGCAACATTAAGTGATACGTGTTGTTAAGTAAAATTTCAGCTCCGGTCGCCGCAACCGATTCCGGCATCATGGCTTTTACCGTGCCGCAGGTGCCCACCGGCATAAACGCCGGAGTGTTGACAACGCCGTGTTTAGTGTAAAGTTTACCCAAACGGGTTTTGCCGATTGTTTTCAAAATTTCAAATTTCAGAGCCATGTTTTTAACTATCTTTCATTATCTGAGGTTGCGTTATATATTTTGCTTCCGACCGGAATTTCCGCTCCGATGCCTTTTTTTAAGTGTTGCTTTTTTATAAAACCCATTTCGCCGTTGTCAAGCATAACTCTGAACCATTCTTCATCAGGCGAATATCCGGTCAGTCTGACCGTTTGTCCACGCCTGCCGATGGTTAAAACATCAAATTCATCAGAAGGACCGTACATAATTTCGGCCTTGCTTTTAAGATGATAAAGCTTTGTTTTATCAGAAGTATCAACCGGAATGTTAAATATTTTTGAAACCACCACATCGTCTACCGTCTTGGCGCCGGTATTAAATTTAACCTGTTGATAATAAGCAATTTTATCATCTTCGGTATGTTTTTCGGGCATCAGTTGCAATATCAGCGGCGCGATGGCGATAGCGGCGACCAAAGCGGCGCCCGCGGCAATGGTTAGTGGAATTTTAAGCTGAATTTTTTTAAGTTGCTGATAGTTCCATGGCAAAATGGCGGTGTTTACCGGCGGCAGCAACTCAATAAACGGCAACAGCAAGGCCTTTTGCTCTGCTGTGGCGTATTCAAGCGCCTGCAAGGCTGAAAGCTTGGCTTTGTCGGTATTTCCGGCGTCATAATAAACCGCCGCGTTGTGTATAAGCATTTTAAAATTATCGGCAGCGTTTTGCCCGATATTATAAAAGTTGTTTTTAAGCGCTTTAATATTAAGTTTTGCGGCTCGCGGCGACCACCAGCCTTTAAGCCAGTTATGCCTGGTTATATCACTGATAAATTTTTGCGCGTCATTAAACGTGCCGATAAGCTTTTCTTCTTTAATTTCAGGATGCTTGTTCCAAACAATTTTTTGTAAATTAAACACTCGCAAAAACGGGTTTTCATCACCGTTGGCGGCTTTGTACAGTTTAAGACTTTTCATGTCCGGAAAAGTTGTCGCGTCATAAGCTGAGGCCAAAAGGTTATAAATCGTGCGGGTTTTAACATCTTTTAAAATTTCATAAGCGATTGAAATTTTTTGAAATTCTTCCAACGCATTTTCAGATTTGTTATGGTCAGGGTGCCAAAACTTGGCTTTTTCACGATAGTTGATTTTTAAAATCTTTTCATCGGTGTTGTAATCGGCATTCAAGCAGCGATAATAGCCCAAAGGGTCAAAAATCATGGTTGTTCCTCCAAAAACCGGCGCGCAACGGCAACGGAATCTTCGGCTCCTTCGCATTTTGCATAGCGGTTAAGCAACAATGCCTTATTAATAACCGAATCTCTGATGCGGGCGTCTTGCCGAATTATTCCGAGTAAATTTAAATCAACTTTAATATATTCTTTGCTTGCTTTCAATAGTGTTTTGTATGTTTGCCGCCCTTCTTCATACGATAACGCCCGATTTATAACAATGTTAAATTTGGCTTGCGGGGCGATGGTTTGCAATTCTTCAATTTTTTTAAACGCGGCCACGGAAGATGAAGAACATGCGTTTACGATAATAATAATATTTTTGCAAATGCTGAAAAACGGATTAAGCTGTTTGCTTCCGTCATCGGAGCAGTCAATAAAAACATAATCGTAGTATTGCGCCAGATGTGATAAATCGCCGGCTAAAATCTGCGCTCTGCCGACCGGAGCCGTGGTTAAGGCGTCTTCGCCGGAAGGCGATGAAATAACATCAAATTTACCGCGCTCAAAATGAACAACAGCATTGTTAAGCGTGGTTTTTCCGCCAATTAACGCGGCATAAGGCGTGCTTGTTTCCAAGTTGTTTTGGTATGATATGTTTTCAAGCCCGCAATCGGCGTCAAAATAAAGCACGTTTTTTTTCATTAAACTCAAAGCATGGCATAAGGCGGTGGCAAACCACGTTTTGCCTATGCCGGTTGTGCCCGAGCACACCGCCGAAACGCAGCTTTTGTTATAAATTTGTTTAGGCGTTTTTAACGCTGAATTATTCAGTTTATTTTCCATTTTAGCGATATTTCCTGTATGGCTTAAAGTTTGGCAAAATTTGCAAAAAATTTCAACCGGTTAAAATCTTTTTAACACAATTTGTTTATAATTTTGCTTAAATTGGAACATAAACGGCTTAAAGCGGTGAAAACATGAAAAAAATATGGCTGATTTTGATGATGATAATACAAATTGCGCCTCTTTCAGGGTGGGCGCAAACCATGGTTACAACCAAAATGAGCTTGGGCACGCAAAATTTAACGCTCACTTCTTTTTCAAACTATCCGCCGATAGCCACCACTGAATATGATAACCGCAATATGGAATATCTGCAAACTATTTTTGATGACGCCTTGCAAGAATTTGCCAAACTCGGCGAGTTTAAGTTAATTTATATTTTATCGGAAAACTATGACGAGGCTATTAATGTTGTTCGCCGCGGCAATGTAGATGTTTTGTTAGGTATTTATTACGGAACCAAGCGTTATTCGGGGCTTGAATATGTTTATCCGGCCGTTATAAATAACCCGATAAACATTATCATGCTGCCGCAAACCGTTTCTAAGGTAAAAAATACCAATGATCTGAAAACGCTTAAAGGCACATACAGCAATGAAGAATATTTCAGCGATTATATGCTTAAAAATTTTGAATCGTTTAATATTAAACCGACCGAAACCACGCTTTCGGCCTATGAAAAACTTTTTTCCGGCGAGGTTGACTATATTGCCGGCACATATTACTATAATTATGCCAAGGTTTGTGAATTAGGGCTTAAAAATTATGTGTCGTTTTCGCAAACGGCATTGTGGAGCATGCCGATGTTTATCGGTGTTTCCAAAGCTTCGCCGAAATACAAAAGAATTAGCGCGTTTTTGAAAAAAACGGTGGCAAGTCCTGAGTTTTCGCAAAAAATTAATCGGGCGCTCAAAAATAAAGTAAAAGAAATTGAAATAAAATCGCAAGGCGTTGTTCCGCCGGAGTTCATCCGTAAAAACATAACCGATGAATTAACCCCGGCCGATGAACAGGCAAACAATTTGTTGGAAGATAAGGGGGAATAATAAACTATGGTGCTTTTGGTTCATCACAGCATTTCGCCGCAATCGCGCAAAATCAGAATGCTGATGTCTGAAAAAAAGATGCTGTTTGTGTTAAGAGAAGAAGAACCGTGGAATCTGTCCAAAGAAATCCGCAAGCTTAATCCGGCCGGAGAGCTTCCGGTATTTATATTTGACGGCAATATTATTTCGGGCAATTACCCCATAACCGAATATCTGGAAGAAAATTATCCCGAACCGCGCTTAATCACCGGCGACAACAAACATCGTGCGGAAGTCAGGCGCTTAACCGATTGGTTTGACAACAAATTTTATAATGAAGTGTACCGCTATATTGTTATGGAAAAGGTTTATAAACGCTTTCGTGACGGTGCCGCGCCCGATTCGCGAATTTTGCGCGCCGGCATGAATAATCTTAAATATCATTTAAGTTATGTTGAATGGCTTGCCGAGCGCAATAATTATCTGACCGGCGAAGAATTTTCCTTGGCGGATATTACGGCGGCCGCGCATCTTTCCGTAATTGATTATTTGGGCGATATTGCCTGGGATAATTATGAAAACGCTAAACTTTGGTATTCAAAAATAAAGTCACGCCCGTGTTTTAAGGATATTCTTAAAGACACTATAAAAGGCATACTTCCGGCTGAACACTACACAAATTTGGATTTTTGATATGAAAAAAATATATTTACCTTTAATTTTACCGTTGTTATTTTCAGCCTGCACCTGGCTTTCTGAAGGTGAGGGACAAATAGTTTACCACTGGGAGCGCCCGCGCACCGGCGTTGAAAAATTTGCTCGCGACCATTCGGAGTGTATGCGCAAAGCGGAAGATTTTAAATTTTTGCCGAATATTAAAAGTTGGTTTTACTCGGAAGAAGCCCGCTATGACATCAGAGCCGACTGGCATTCCGAAAAAGGCATTTGGGCAAGTTATGTTCCTTATACCGGCGCTCAGCCGATAGTGGTAAATTCTATTCGCGATGATTCGGATTCCAGCCCGCGTAAATATCGCAAGTGTATGGAAGCCCGCGGATACACCCGTCGTCAGCATGATATTCCGACCACTACCAATATTTTTGTATACAAACCGCAAGATATTAATCAGGATACTCCGTTTGAAAAATATTATCGCTAACCGCTTGCTTTAGTTATATCCGCCGCCGGTGGCTTTGTAAAACGCGATAATGTTTTGATATATTGCGCCGTTGCTTGCGGCTAAATCGGTTTCGGCCTGTAACAAATCTTGCTCGGTTTTTAATAAATCTGCAAATTCAATTAAGCCGTTTTGGTATTTGCCGCGGGTGGCTTCAAACGCCTGCCGCATACGATAAACGGCAGTGCGGCGCGCTTTGTTGGCAGCATATTCTTTTTGAGTTGCGGTTATGGCGTTGCCAAGCTCTTCAACCGCTTGCAGCAATGTTTGCCGATAAGCTTCATACGTTTCGGCTTTAATTTGCTTTTGCAGTTCAATATTGTTTTTTAGTTTGTTCCAATTAAACAACGGCATAACCGCTGACGGAATGTAACCGTAAGCTTTGCTGTCGGAGTTAAAAAGTTTTGAGCCCGCGCTTGATTGCAGCCCGAATAATCCGCTGATGCTTAAATCAGGATAAAGTTCGGCCACGGCCTGACCGATAGCCGCATTTTGCGCCGCCAAATTGCGTTCAGCCGCTTTAACATCGGGGCGGGAGCGAATAATATCGCTCGGCAGATTGTATAAAAGCTCGGTGTTATATTTGTATGCGTATTTAATCGGATTATTGCTGCCGGTATCTATTTGTTGCGGAAGCAGTCCGGTTAAAACCGCCAAGGCGTTTTTATACGCCTCAATTTTATATTCTAAACTCGGAATGGCCGCTTTGGTGGTTTCAGTTACATATCCGGCCTGATTAAAAGCAGCAATGTCGGTTAGTCCCGAGTTGTATTTATCTTTAACCGTGCGATATATGTCTTGTTGCAATTTTAAATTATTTTGCGCGATTCGTAATTGCTCTTGCGCGGTTTTTAAGGCAAAATAAGTTTTGGCGGTTTCGGCGGTAATCGTAACTCGTAAATTGCGCAAACTGTACATTGCGCTTGCAAATTTTGCCGAGGATTGTTCATTTAAGCGCCTGCCTGCGCCCCAAATGTCAAGCTCCCAAGAGGCGTCCAACCCGAGTTGAAAATAATTAGTATCAGCGGCAAGGCCTATGTTTTTGCTTGCCTTGGCATAATCATATTTAACAGCGGCGTTAAATACCGGCAAATATTTAACCCGATTAATATCGGCGGTAATCCGCGCTTGCCGCAAACGAGCAATTCCGGCATTAAGCTCGGAGTTATGCTTTAAGGCGGTTTCAATTAAAAAATTTAAGTTTTTATCGTTAAATTGTTCATACCATTGCTGTGAAATTTTTATTCCGCTGCCTTTCAGTTTTAAGGATTGGCTTATTTGCCTGTCTTCATATATTTGCGGCGCTTCATAATCAGGGCCGACCGTGCACGCGGCGGTAAGCAACAACAATAAACAAGTGTATTTTTTAGGCATTATTACCTCCTTTCGGTGTGGCAAAATGTTCTTTTATGGTTTCAAACAGCGCAAACAATGCCGGAATAAAAATAATTCCGACGCTGGTTGCCGCAATCATGCCGAAAAATACGGAGCTGCCGATGGCAATTTGCGAGCTTGCTCCGGCGCCTTCTGCCACCACCATCGGCAACACGCCCAAAATAAAAGTTAAAGCCGTCATTAATACCGCTCTGAACCGCTCTTCAGCTCCTTTTTGCGAAGCTTCCAAAATGCTGTAACCCTGCTCGCGGTATTCTTTGGTAAATTCTACAATTAAAATGGCGTTTTTAGCGGCCAAACCAATCAGCATAATCAAACCGAGCTGCGCGTAAATACTGAGCGGTTGCCCCATAATATGCAAACCGATAATTGTGCCCAAAATGGCAAATATGGTTGAAAACATAACTGCTAAAGCCAACATCCAACTTTCATATAGAGCCACTAAAAACAGATAACAGAACACCAACGCCAATCCGATTAGCAAAACTGCCAATCCTTGCGTTTCAACTTCTTGCAGGCTCAAACCTGTCCATGCTAGCTGATATTCTTTGGGCAAAGTTTGCTTGGCAAGTTTTTCAATGTTGGCAATAGCGGTTCCGCTGCTCACATTTTCTTTGGCTGCGGCAGTAATTGAAGCGGAGTTGTATTGATTATAACGGTATATGATTTTAGGATTAATTTCTGTTTTTACGTTTGCAAAACTGCCGAGTTTTACCTGCGAGCCGTCAAGCGAGGTTACATACAAATTCATAACGTCGTCAATATCGCTGCGGTATGCAAAATCAGCCTGCATAATAACTTTATTAATCTGTCCGTTAAGAGTAATATTGTTAATATATCGCGAGCCTAAATTATTTTGCAACGCGGTAAACAGGTTTGCCACCGGAATTTTATATGATTCGGCTTTGGTGCGGTCAATATCCAAATAAACATGCGGCGTGTCGGCGCTGAAAGTGCTGAACGCGTAAGATAAATCAGGTGAGGCATTAAGTTTTTCCAACAGTAACGATAAATTTTGGTATAATTCTTGAGATGAAATATTGCTATCGGTTGCCAATAGCTCAAATGAAATGCCGTTGCTTTGTCCGATTCCGGGAATTGCCGGCGGCGCAAAAAAGTTAAACTCGCCTAAACTGTTGTCGGCAAATTCAGCTGAAAGTTTTTGCGTAATGGCTTCAACCGAAAGATTTTTGCTTTTGCGCTTGTCCCAATTATCAAGTCCGATGACCCCTAAAGCAACGTTTTCGCCTTGGCCGCCGAGCAGACTGTATCCGGCAACGGTAATGCAATATTTTACGCCCTTAATATTTAAAGCCTTGTCGGTTAAAACTTTTAAGGCTTGCTCGGTTTGGTTTAAGCTTGCTGTGTTGTTTAATTGAATATTGGCAAAAACAATACCCTGATCTTCTTCCGGTAAAAATGATGTAGGCGTAATTTTAAATCCGATAAAAATCAGCGCGATAGTAGCTAAAATTAAAAAAGTTGTGAGCCATAAGCGTTTGGAAAAAAGCGTTACGGCGCTGAGATAATGTTTTTTGCCGAAGTCAAGCGTACGGTTAAACCAAGTAAAAAATCTGCCTGATTTACCGCTCTCTTCCGACTTTAACAAAACGGCGCACAGCGAGGGGCTTAATGTTAAAGCGTTAAAAGCTGAAAAAGCAACCGAAGTGGCAATGGCAACGGCAAATTGCTGATATATTTTTCCGGTAATGCCTGCCATTAAGCCGACCGGAATAAAAATTGAAAGCAAAACAAATGTGGTGGCAACAATGGCGCTGCTTATCTGTTGCATGGCTTTAAGCGCGGCGGCTTTCGGCTCAAGCTTTTCATGGAGCATTAAGTATTGCACTCTCTCCACCACAATAATTGCGTCGTCAACCACCAGCCCGATAGCTAAAATCATGGCAAATAAGGTTAAAATGTTTATATCAAATCCGAGCGCGTAAACCACAATAAAAGTTGCGATTAATGAAACCGGAATCGTAAACAACGGAATAAGCGTGGTATTAAATTTTTGCAAAAATATAAAAGTTACCAAAACCACCAAAGCAAAAGTGATGAACAGTGTTTCAACAATGCTGTCAATAGAAGCGCGCACATAATCGGTTGAATCATACGCAATGCTGAAAGTCATGTCATCAGGGAAGGTTTCGGATAGTTTTTCAATCTCAGCGCGCACATTATCCATAATGTTAAGCGAGTTAGAGTTCGGAGTTTGGTTAAGTGCCATAATAACGGCCGGTTCGTTTTTATAGGCCGATTGTATGCCGTACGAGTTTGCCCCGAGCTCAACTCTCGCCACGTCTTTTAAGTATACCACGGCGCCGGTGTTATCGGTAGCAACGATAATATTTTCAAAATCTTGCACACTGGTGAGCAAGCCTTTGGCGGTTAATGACAAAACCATGTTGGTATTTTCTGGTGCCGGAGCCGACCCGATACTTCCGACTGAGGCTTGTACGTTTTGTTGTTTAACTGCCTGAACGATGCTTTCAGAATTTAAGCCGAGCGAAGTTATTTTGTTAACGTCTAGCCATATACGCATACTGTATTGCGGTCCGAAAATCTGCACATCGCCAACTCCTTTAACACGCGCGAGCGGATTTTGCAAATTGCTGTAAGCGTAGTTGCTTAAAAATAAATTGTCATAAGTTTTGTTTGGCGAGCGTAATACCAACAATGCCAAAATGTTCGGATTTTGGGTTGTTACATCAACCCCTTCCTGCGTTACGATTGCCGGTAATTCAGAGTTTACCTGTTGCAGCCGGTTTTGCACCTTAACTTGTGAAATATCAGGATTAGCGCCCACATTAAAAGTAACGGTCAATGTATAATTGCCGGAATCATCCGAAGATGATGACATGTAAAGCATATTTTCCACCCCGTTGATTTTGTTTTCAATCGGAGTGGCAACCGTGTCGGTCAAAACCTCGGCATTAGCGCCGGAGTATGTGGTCTTTACAATAATTTGCGGCGGTGTAATTTCAGGATATTGCGAAACCGGCAGCACGGCAATAGCGAGCAACCCCAACAATACCAACACAACAGAAATTACTATGGCAAAGCGCGGACGGCTGATAAAATACGCTGAAAACATTATTTTTTATCCTCTCCGGTCAAGTTATTATCGGCAAATTTAGGCGTTATGGCGCGGTTGTAATAAGACTGCCGCATTTTTTCGGTTAATATTGCATCGCCTTTTTTGAAGGTGTTTTCTAAAATAAAATCATTTTTTTCCGAGGCCAGAATATTTACTTTTTCTTTAATAATTTTTCCGTCCCTGATTATGAAAACATAGTTGCCGTCATTTTCCAATAAAATCAGATTTTTGCTTATTTGAACACTGTATTTAAAAGTGTGTTTTACCAAAACGGTAACATAGGCGTTGGGCACTAAAGTTTTGCCGATGTTGTCAAAATCGGCAAAGACGGCAAGGGCGTTGCTTGCCGCGTTTATGCTGTTGTCGGTATATTTAAATTTTCCGGCGTTTGCAAAAATTTTACCGTCGGCAAGTTTAAGATAAATTTTATCGTCATAAAAAGGCGAGGGCTTAGCGCTTTCATTTAAAAATTCTTTATCGGTAACTGAAAACATTACCCGCACCGGAGAATATTGCATGACTGAAAACAATTCGCCCGCTGACGGTGAAACATAATTGCCAATCGTTAATGAAACATCGCCGACTAAGCCGTCAATCGGCGAGCGAATAACGGTGTAATTATAATTAACTTCTGCGGCGGCAAGATTGGCTTTTGCATATTCAAATTTAGCTTGTGCGCTTAAAAATTGCGCTTTGGCATTATCAGCTTCAGTCGGCGAAACGCTGTTTTTGCCGGCTTTTTGTATGCGGCTGTAATATGTTTCGGCGTTGGCTAAATCGGCCTGCGCCTGTAAAACGTTGGCATAAGCGGCTTCAAGTTCGGCAAGATATTGCTCTTGTTGCAGAGTGAGCAATATGTCGCCTTTTTTAACATATTCGCCGCCGTTCACATAAATTTTTTCAATAAATCCGCTTATAAACGGCTGAACCTTTGCCTCATGTATCGGCAAAATTCGTCCGACGTAACTTTGCGTAAATTCAATGTTGCGCGGAGTTATTGCTTCAGCTGCAAGCGCCAGAGTGTCGGATACCGGCGCCTGATGCGTTGCGGCAGAATTTTTATGTTGCAGCGCAAAGCAATAATATCCTGCCGCAAAAGCAATCATCATAAGTAAAATTACAATCAGCCACCAAAGTTTTTTTAACATTTTATTGCCCTTTATTTGTTTAATCTTCCGTTTTAAATAATCGGGGAAGGGCATAATTCAATGTTTGTTTAAGGTTTTATTGCACCGTGCTGACCGCGCGGGTAATTTTGCGCACCGAGTTTAGTTCAATTTGGCGCACCCGCTCTTTTGATATGCTATAAAACTTGCTTAAATCATCAAGCGTGGAGGCTTTTTCGGCCATTCTGCGTTTAAACAAAATATCTTTTTCCCGCGGGTTTAACACTGTTAAGGCATTGTTAAACAAGCGCCGCCGATATTTCATGGTTTCATTGTATGAAAGACATTCTTCCTGATTGGGCTTGCTGTCAGATATAAAGTCAAGCCATTCGCTGGTGCCGTCAGACGAGCTGTTTAACACTGTATTTAAAGAGCCGTCATGCGCTTTAAGCCGAATATTCATATCGGTAACGTCTTGGGTTGTAACATCAAGCGATTGCGCAATATGATTAATTACCGGCTCCGACATTTCGCGGTCGTCGGTCAGATTAAGTTGGTTTTTAATTTTACGCAAATTGAAGAACAGCTTTTTTTGAGCGGCGGTAGTGCCCAGTTTAACGAGCGACCATGAATTAAGAATATATTTTTGCACTGAGGCTTTTATCCACCACAAAGCATAGGTTGAAAACCGAAAACCTTTTTCGGGTTCAAATTTTTCAACCGCATAAAGCAAGCCGATATTTCCTTCGGCAATCAGCTCGCTTATCGGCAGGCCGTAACCGCGGTATTTTGAAACCACTTTTACCACCAGTCTTAAATGCGATGTTATAAGTTTGTATGAAATTTTTTTACTGTGAGTTTGTTGATATTCAACTGCCAAATTGTATTCTTCTTCCGGCTCCAGAATTGGAAATTTACGAATACACTGCAAATATCTTGCCAGATTGTATTCCGGCGAAAAATCAAGTCCGATAAGTCCAGAAGTAGTATCCATAGCCTTATCTCCTTTTTTGAGTGTTGAGGAGTCACATCCTAAACAAAATAAGGCAAAGCACAACATAGCAAAAAGTTTTAGTTTTATCTAAGATTTATTTGGCGCAATCTATCGGTCAGTTCCTTAAAATCGGCCGGAAAATCTACTGAAAAGCTTAAAATTTCGCCGGTTCGCGGATGTACAAAGCCGAGTGTGGCGGCATGCAGAGCCTGCCTTGGAAAATTATTAATGTAATTTTTTATCTCAGACGGAATTTTTAAAGCGCTTTTATGATTTTTTTGGTAGATTTTGTCACCGATAAGCGCGCACCCGATACTGGCAAGATGTACTCTGATTTGATGAGTGCGCCCGGTTTCCAAATTACATTGTATCAATGCGGCAAAATTTTTAAACGGCTCAATGGTCTTATAATGTGTTACGGCATGTTTTCCGCCGCTCTCAAGCAATGCCATTTTTTTACGGTCATAATGCGAGCGCCCGATATTGCCGATAATGGTTCCGCTTAACGGATTGGGAACATCGTAAGTAACGGCAAAATAAGTGCGCTGAATGGAGTGATTGAAAAACTGTTCGCTAAGCTTTCGGTGCGCCAAATCATTTTTTGCAACCACTAACAGCCCGCTCGTTTCTTTATCAATACGGTGCACAATTCCGGGACGCTTAACTCCGCCGATACCGGAAAGATTATCGCGGCAATGCCATAGCAAAGCGTTAACCAGAGTTCCGTGATAAGCGCCGGCGGCAGGGTGAACGGTCATACCGGCAGGCTTGTTGACCACAATTAAATCATTGTCTTCATAAACAATATCCAACGCAATATCTTCAGGTTCAGGCTCGGCTTCTTCCGGCGCCGGAATTTCAACTTGAAAAATATCGCCGCTTTTTACCTTAAAGGAGCAATCATAAATTTCATTTTCTTCACAGGTGACGAATCCGTTTTTAATTAAACGCTGAATTTGGCTGCGCGACAAACTTTTTAAGTTTTCGTTTTGTGTTTGCAATAGGCTTAAAAACTTGTCAAGCCGCAAGCCTTTTTGCTCGTCGGTTACCGGTTCGCTTAAAAAAATGTTGGAATCTTGCTCACTCATTATGGTAATCTTAAAGATATGTTAGACATTTTGCTGTAAAACAGCATATAGCAAACAAACGTAAATGCAAGGATTGTTTATGGATAAGCTCAAAATTGTTAAAATCGCGGTCTTTTTGTTAACATTCTGCCTGATTTTTTTGTTGTGTTTTGCCGTTTCTCAGATTATTTTAAAATCAAACCGACCGGCACAGGCGTTTAAAATCAGCTTGCCCGCGGCAAATAGCCGGGTTAGCGGCATGTTGGCAGAGGGTAACCGCTTGTTTATTGCAACCGATATTCCGGCGGTATATGTCGTAAATTTGAAAGATAAATCCCTTGAAGGCGCCATTTATCTTAACGGAGAAAATCACGATGGCAAAGAAAAATAAACGCAAATCCGCAGCTTCAAACAGCAATAGCATAATAGATATTAACCAGTCGGTTGTTAATATGGAACCGGTTGTGCAAAGCGAGATGGTTAAAGACAGCGAAGACGATGAGTTTGAGCAGCTTTTGAACAGCTTTCTTAACGGCGATGACGATTCGTCCGAAACTCCTGCCGCTCAGGCGGAAGAAACTCCGCCCGAGCCTGCAAAACATAAGGATTTAGAAAGCTTAAATATTCTTCCGCCTGAAAATAATGATAAACCGGCTGATTTTACCTATACCGCTCATGCCGAGCCTGAAGATGTTTTGAACTTAGGCTCTGATGAAACTGAGCTTGCCCAAGCCTATGACAATTTTTTAGGCGCGGTTTCAGCCATGGCGGCTATCCGAAATATTCCGTTGCCTGATTTTATTTTTCGCAAAAGAATGTTGGTGCCGAATTATAAACCCAGTACCGGACGCAAAATCGGCGAAGATTTATCGCTCGGTTGGGATATTATGTTGATGTCATTTCCTGAAAAACTTTCATCTTTAAAGCCCAATGCAACTGATGAAGAATTCTTAAACTTTGCCGAAAGCGTATCAGATCAAAATTTACAACTTTCCATAATTTCTTATGTTGAAATTTTAATAGATATTGAAAATTGCGAAATTTCATACGAGGCCAAGCGCTTAAAAGCTCAGCGCCGCCGCATTGAAAAAGCGTTGTATGATGAATATCAGCGCCGCAAAGAGCGCAAGCAAAAGTTTGTTGAGGCGGTGCAAAAGCGCAAGTTTCCGGTTGATGCCGAGCGCCTTATCGGCAACTATTTTAAAACCGCGCAAAAAGACGCTGAAGGCGCTTATGAGGCGTTAACCAAAAATCCGGCGGTTTATGCCCCGATAGAAACGGACAAAATTAAGCCGCGTTTTTTCGGGCTGATTAAGCCGACCCCGAAAGACGGAATCCGCGAAAACTTCCGATTAGGCAGGTTTTTGAAGTATTTACGGGTGTAGTATTTTTGTAACAAAAACATTCTGGACAAAAACAAAAAATAATGCTAAGATAAAGGCAAATAAAATCGGAGAACCATTATGGCAGAAGAAAAAACTAATATATCGGAAGCAAATTTGGCAAAAGCGTCTGAAGATCTGTTTGCTTTGTTAAATAAAGAAGAGCTTATGGAGCGTGACAAAGTTGACGTTGACGGGATTGTCAAAAAATATCCGGCGATTCTTGAATGGCGCGATTTTTCCGCCAAAATAGCCTTGCCTGATTTAATGAGTATGCGCAATCAAAACAAATCGGCCGATGAAATACTTAAAACCTCTGCCGAGTCGTTAAAGACCACTGAAAGAGTGTTAGACAATCTGCAAAAGGTTAAAGAAAGCGGTTGGTTGTCATCCGTTGACAATCCGGCGGCGGCAGCTGTTGCCGGAATTGCGCCTAACGGCGAAACTATCGGTACGCAAACTGTTAAAAATATTGGCTTTTTACAAGCATTGCAAAATGAGCAAGGCTTATCTGATGAACAAAAAGCGGCGGTCAAACACCACAACACGGTTGAATATCGGGGGTTTATTGACAAAGCCTATGACGCAAACGGTTACGGCGCTGATGAAAACCAAGTCAATATGCAAAAGCAAAATCCCAAGGGTTTAATGAAGCAGTTTGTTAAAGACCGCCAAAATTTAACGGTGGAATCGTCAGACCGTAAAAATATGATGATTAACGGCAAACAGGAAGCTCCGCGTAAAACCCTAACCATTGATGAACTTAAAAGCTTGGCTTATCTGCAACCGCTCACTATTGACCAAACTAACCAGTTGCGACAGGCTGAGGATCAAAAGAAAATTGCCGATATGAACAACGTGCCCGGCGACCGTAAAAGACAAAATCATGAGAGTAAAGACAGATTCAAAGATGAAGATGTTATTAAATATATGTATGAAGAATGGTTATTAGGCGGTGCAAGTTGGCTGTTTAATACAATTGAAGATAAAATTTTAAATATTGTTGATGCCGCAGCTGAAATTTATGTTGACCGCAGCAGAGCCCGTTCTTCCGCTCCTTCTGCCGATAAAAAGATACCGACGGGTAATGGGTTGCAAGAAGCTGTTAAAAAATCTAATACGTTTTGTGATATGGTATCCCAAAACCTGACAGGTTTAAGTGATGATAGCGCCGGTAAAAAAGTTTCTTATGATGCAATTTTATCTGATTTATCCGATAACTTAAACAATCCGCGTCCCAATTGGAAATATTTTGATAAGGATGACGAGTTTGTTAAAAAATTGCAGGCTAACCCGACCAAGAGTGCCGCATTCCTTGATTATGCCTCTAAAGAACTAGGCAATCGCACCCAACTTATTGAAATGACCGGCAAGCTTGCTATGATGATGACTTCTACCCGCATGACAGAAGAGTTTATGGGTGATGATAGAGCATGGCGCCGTAATGGTGAGTATTTATCAGATGACGAGTTAAAAGCGCAATTTACTCAAAAGACCAAAGACTGTCAGAAAAACATTTTGAAGGCGGTGGCAGTAATTTCTGAAGACATGCGTTTGCTTTCGGAAGCCGCTTATGACAATTTAGAGGGCGATAAGCCTGATCTTAAAACCTTTACGGCTGAAAATACCAGTCGCGAAATTAACGCTTTCTTGAAACAATTAAACGAGGCTACCAAAAACGCGGTTGCTACTCAGCAAAAAGATTTGGATGATAACGCCTTTGATTCATTTGGCGCTAAAAAGCATGACCGTTCGGTTGCCCGCAGCCTGAATAATGTTGAAAAATTAATTTCGCAAAAAATCAGCAACGGCGCTGTTTATGACAACTCAATCTTCAAAGAAGAACATTCTAAAGAGCGCATTGAGGCTAAAGTCGGATTGTTTGAAGCGGCAATGAATGAAAATTCTGCGGACAGCATGGCTAAAACATTTGAGCACATGAAGCAATTAAATCAATATCAGGCTCAAACCAATGACGCGCGCTTCCGCGGACCTGAAAGCCGTAAACGAGCAGTGCAAAAGTTCAATAATGAAATTGTTAAATGCGATCGGACTGTTGTCAACCGAATTGCTCAAAATAATTCAGGAAAAGGAATGTAAGTGCTTAAAAAAATATCAAAATTAACCAAATGCCTGTTTGTTGGGGCAATGTGGACGAGCGCATTTTTATACATCGCTCGCCTGTTGATGATTTATATTTGGAAGTTTGACATTTTTTATGCCAAGCAGTGGAGCGTGGTAAAAGGCTTTTGGAATAATAACGGCGTGATAGAAGGCGCCGCAGACTATACCTTTTTTCTGTCGTTGCTGCTTATTGCAGTAATATGGATGGTAGGTTGGGTAAAGCTCTATCGTCTTGATTATGTTAAACTTTTACTAGCTCCGCTTAATTACTTTGCTAACCGCAATATTAAAAAATATGAAGAAGCAGACACCCATGTGGTGATAAAAAACATCAAAGTGGGTGAAAAAATTACGGTTGAAGATATAATCCAAGATCGCATTAAGCAGGAAAAAACCGAGAATGTAAAAGAATCTGACGCTATACGCCGCAGTCTTTCGGAAAAAATTATTAACCACAAGGAACAATAAATAATTGTTAACCAATACAGAATATGATAACCTCCAAAGCAGGAGAAAAATTTGAAACCGTTAAGAGTTTTGGCACGAATAGCTTTTGTAGGATGCCTGTGGAGCATAGTCTTCATTGAAGGTATAAGAGTTATTATGCTTGAAAACTGGCATTTTGATATTTTTTGGCCGCCGCATTGGATGCACGCATGGAACTTGTGGCTTAATGGGTGGGTTATAGACACTGCCAAAGAATGGGCGTTTATTTTAATCATACTTGCTTTTATTCCGTTATGGTTGACCGGTTGGATTGCTCTAAGCCTTATTCCGTGGGAAATGTGGGCATTTAAGGCGGTTATGTACCCGATAAATTTGGTGCGCTCAATGTTTAATCCGCTGAAAATTGTTACCAAAACTCCGGTTGTGGTTAAAAAGAAGTCTTACAAAGAAATTCGTCCTAACGGGCCGCGCGCGCCTATTTATGATTACAATGACGCGCCTGCCGCCGCGCCGACTCCGGCTGTTACGACTGCGCCTGCCGCGCCTGCGGTTACGGTTCCGGCTGAAAAATCGGCATCGGCTCGCGCAGACCTTAAAAACAAGGCCGCTAATGCGCGCGAAACTTTCAGTCATGCCTTGTTTAATTTAGATGATGACGATGATGATTTTGACTTAGATTTTGATTCATTCGGAAAATCATCAGACATATTTAAAATAGACAATCAAAAGAAAAATGAAAAACCGGCGCCCAAAAGCAAAGACAGCCGCAATAATCGCTTTGAATTTAATGAAGCCGATGATGACGATGATGATTATCGCCCGTCGCGCCGCGACAATAAACCTCGTCGCAGCGATAATGATGATTATGACAACCGCCCTCGTCGTAAAAAATATGATGACGATGATGATTATGACGACAAACCGCGCCGCCGCGATGATACCCGCCGCGATGAACGCGGAGTTCGCGACAATCGCGATGATACCCGCCGCGATGCTAAAAAAGACACCCGCCGCCGTGATGATGTTCGCCGCGATGATGTTCGCGTTAAAGACGATACGCGCAATAAAAACCGCGCCGCTTCCGCTGAAGAACAGCCCGCGGCACGCTTAAACCCTGTGGCTGATATTTTAACCCAAAAAGGCTATGAACTTATTTCGGGTGTTAACATCGGCAACACTTTGGTTGACTTTGTGGGTGTTTCGTCAGATAAAATTTGTTTATGCCTGCTTGATAAAGAAACCGGCGATTGGTTGGCCGATGAAGAGCGCTTTAATGATGAAGAGCCTTTATGGTTTTCTGAAAACAGTCACCGTATATCACCGGTGCGCCGCGCCGATGTTGCCAAACAGGCATTAACCGATAAACTTGAGGGTTCTGATTTAAACCTTGAAGTTTATGCTTATGTTGTTATTCAAACCGGCAATATTATTAACGCTGAAGATATGTTTGAGGTTTGGAACGATATGGGTATAGAAGTTACCCGCATTAACCGCGGTATGCCCAAAGAAATCAAGCTCTTTTCAAAAACCATTGAAGAGGCTGAAGACAAGCCCGATAAGGCAACTTTGGATACCGTTAAAAAATTAATTCGCAGTTTAGCATAAGAGGACAAAATGGCATTACGAGAAAGAGGCGTAGAATGGGAAGAATATGACAAGGCCGTCCGTTGGATGGCCATGACCATGATTATCACCCTTGTAATTACATTAATTTTAACAATTTTTTCATTGCCGCTTGCCTATTTAATTGAACAAGGCATCTCTAAAAAAACGATTGAAAGCGTTAAAATGTTTTTGCGCGCCATTCAGGATCGTCCGTCATTTTTGTTTACGCAATATGGCAACTGGATGGAAAAACTTATGTCCAGCAAAGGCTTTTCAATCAGCCATTGGCTGCCGATTTTGCCTTTTATTTCATTGCCGGTTGGTTTAATTACCGGCGCGGTTGCGTGTCCGTATCGTTTTCAGTCTAATGTTCACGGTTCTGCCCGTATTGCCACTTTGCGTGACATCAGTAGCATGGAATTGCTTGGCTTTGACGGTTTTTGTCAGGTGGTTGGCAAAGTTAAGGGCCGTATGTTGTTGTTAAAAGAAACGCTTTCCACCCTGTGCTGCGCGCCTCCGGGAACCGGTAAAACTGCCGGCGTGGTTATTCCTACCATCTTTAATTCAAAAAAATTAAGTTTGATTATTAATGACCCTAAGCCGGAATTGTGCTTTAAAACTTCAGGCGCTCGCGCCAAAGTGGGGCCGGTGTTTGTTATTAACTGGGGTGCTGAAGACAGTCCCTCAGAGGGGATTTATTATCCGAGCTGGAACCCGTTATCGCCGAATGCTCTGCCTGAAATGGGACCGGACAGAGATATGTATGTTGACTCTATCTGCAACATTTTGGTTGAAGACCCCAAAGGCGGCGCTGACCCGCACTGGTCGCAAACCGGCCGCGCGGCGTTAAACGGCTTTATTCACTTTATTTGCTCTAAATGCGAGCGCGCTCGCGCTAATGATTATTTTATCGGCCGCATTTACGAGGGCAAACTTGATGAAGAAGACAAACGCGTTTTGGAAGGTTATTACCGCGATATGCGTGACCCGATGGTGCCCAAGGCTATGAATGACCTTAAAAACGGCACCGTTACCATAGACAATTATTTGCCTATCGGCACCTGGAATTTGCTGCCGGAAAAATGGATTGGGCGCGAGTCAAGTATCGCCATGATTTTGGAATGGCTGACTGAGGCGCAAATTAAACAGGCGCAAGATATTAAGCGCCGCTTGGCAGAAGGCGATCAAATGGCGGCCATGGCCGACCCGATGCATGATTTGCTTGATGAAGCGGTTGAAGAAGCGCGTAAATTCGGTTATTCGCAACGTTGTTACACTGAATTGAGCTCTCTTTCCGCTATGCCGGATAAAGAGCGCGGCTCTGTTATTTCAACCGCGTTTGCCGGTATTAACATTTTCAAAAACTCGGCGGTGGTAGCTCGTACCAGCTTTTCAGATTTGCACTTTAAAGATTTGCGCGGGGTTAAAGATCCGGTTACCGGCGAATGGAAACCTATTTCGGTATACTTGTCCATTAACCAAACCGATGCTCGCGCTTTGGGTATGATAAGCAGTGTGTTTATTGAACTTATGAGCTCATACTTAATTTCAAATCCGCCAAAATATGAAAACAAGACCGATGGCAAAATGGGGCCTTATCCGTGCTTGTTTGTGCTTGACGAGTTTCCGCAAATGCCTAAATTAAAAGCGGTTATTGACGGACCGGCGGTCGGACGTGGTCAAAAAGTTTCATACTTGCTTATCGGACAAGACCTAGGCCAAATTTCCGGTAAATACGGTAAAGATGACCTTGAAACGGTAATTTCTACTACCGCATGCAAGATTATTCTTTCTCAAAACAACGAAGTTACCGCTCAGCGCTTTTCAAAAATGATTGGTAACCGCACGGTGCAAACCACTTCATACTCTAAAAATGAAGGCGGTTTGGGTAAAGGTTCTAATCCGTTTGCCAAAAACGTAAGTTACAGTTTGCAGGGCGTTTCGGTTATCAGTACTACGCAGCTGTTGAGCTTGCCGATGTTAAAGCAGGTTGTTTTGATGCAAAGCTATATTGACCGCCCGATTATGGCCGATTCGCCAAGATGGTATCTTGATAAAAACATGCGCAAACTTGCCTCGTTAAAACCGTCGCCGTTTGTGCCGGATTGGGTTGTGGCTCAGCGTGAAGACATTAACGATGATATGCTTTCAAAACTTGGCATTGACTATGACCCCAATGCTGAAGATACCTTTGAAGAAGATACCGAGTCTGAAAATGCCGGAGTTGAAAGGCAATAATCCGTAATTAAGGAACAATTATGGCAGAAAGCATAAAATACATTCCGGTAAAGCAAATATTTTGGCAGGCATATTTATATATGCAAAACAACTTAAAACAAATCAGGCTGTTTTGGCTTGCTAATTTTGCGCTGTTTGCCTTGTATAGCTTGATTCCGCAAGATGCGCCGACTCCGTTGCCGGTGCTTGCGGTTTTAAGCTATTATTACTTTTTGTTTGTGTTTTTCAGGGTTTACTTTCATAAAAAGCCGTATTTTTTAACCATGGATTTTTTCGGCAGCGTAATTCCGTCCACAAAGATGTTTTTCTTTATGTTTGTGGTCGTGTTCTTGTTGGTGATTTTGCCGTTTTTGCCGCTGTTTATGGGCTTTAACGAACAGTACCTGCTTTGGTTTGAAAAATACATGGCGGCCTTGCAAAATATTGAAGGCAGTATCTTAAATCAAATGGTATTTGCTGCCGTTTTGCTGTTTTTATCGCCGTTTATTATCAGCCGCCCCACTTTTGCGTGGCTTTCCGCATTACAGGGGCTTAACGGTTCCATGCACAAGGCTTTTCGTAAAACGCAAGGTAATTATTGGCGTTTTGTGTTGGTAATTGCGCTGCTTGATATTCCGTGCTTTGCCGCTTACGGAGCCGATGTTTTGCTCGGCTGTCATAATTGGCTGTTTTTGGCGTTCGGTTCGCTGTTCTGCCTATATTTCAGCGTGGTTTTTGCCAAATTGTATGACTTTTTTTATACCGAATAACGGAGATTTAAATGCGTGATATTGCTGATATGTCTGAAGAACAGGCTAAAGCTGAATTACAACACTTGGCTGCTGAAATTGCTAAATCAGACGCCGCCTATTACCAAAATGATGACCCGTATTTAACCGATTCGGAATATGATGAATTAAAACGCTTAAATGAACAAATTGAGGCAAAGTTTCCGCATTTAATCAGAGCCGACAGTCCGTCGCAACGGGTCGGTTCGCCGGTAAAAAGCGAGTTCGGCAAAGTGGCGCATAAAGTTCCGATGCTTTCGCTTGCCGATATTTTCAGCGAAGGCGAGTTGTTTGACTTTGTAAAGAGCGTGCAGCGTTTTTTGAATACTTCCGATGATATTGAATTTACCTCTGAGCCTAAAATGGACGGACTTTCATTTTCAGCGCGTTATGAAAAAGGCGTTTTAATAAGCGGCGCCACCCGCGGCGACGGCAAAATCGGCGAAGACATAACCGATAATCTTAAAACCATAGCGGGGTTGCCGCACAAAGTTTCAGCGCCTGATTTTCCTGAAATTATTGAGCTTCGCGGCGAAGTTTATATGTCTAAGGCTGATTTTATAGAGCTTAACGCTAAAAATGCAGCTGAAAACAAAAAGCCGTTTGCCAACCCGCGCAACGCCGCCGCCGGATCATTGCGGCAGCTTGACGCCAATATTACCAAACAGCGCAAACTCAGCTTGTTGGTTTATACCTGGGGTGAGGTCTCTGAAATTGTATGGCGGTCGCAAAGTGAGTTTTTGCAAAAAGTAAAAGCATGGGGATTTCCGGTAAATCCGTATAATCGCTTGTGCCATAATGCGGCGGAAATTGCCGACAGTTACGAGAGTTTGCAGCAAACCCGCGCCGACCTGCCTTATGATATTGACGGCATAGTTTATAAAGTGAACAGCCTGGCATTGCAAAATCGGCTCGGCTTTTTAACCCGCACTCCGCGTTGGGCAATAGCGCATAAGTTTCCGGCCGAAAAAGCAATTACCCGCATTAACAATATTCGTATTCAGGTCGGGCGCACCGGCGCTTTAACTCCGGTGGCCGATTTAGAGCCGATTAACGTTGGCGGGGTTATAGTTGCGCATGCCACCTTGCATAATGAAGATGAAATTAAACGCAAAGACATCAGAATTGGCGATTATGTGGTTATTCAGCGCGCCGGCGATGTTATCCCGCAAGTTCTTGGTGTTGAAAAAGAGCGCCGTTCTGCCGATTCGGCAGAATACGAGTTTCCGCATTATTGTCCGGAATGCGGCGCGCACGCTATCCGTGAAGAAGATGAGGCGGTAAGGCGTTGTACCGGCGGACTAAGCTGTCCGGCGCAGGCGATTGAGCGCTTAAAACACTTTGTATCGCGCGAGGCGTTTAATATTGAAGGCTTGGGAAGTAAAATCATTGAGCAGTTTTTTAATGAACAAATTTTGCGCAGTCCGGCTGATATTTTTTCATTGGAGCGCCGCAATTTCGGCGGAGATGATTTATTCTCAGCCGGTGAGGGCTTGCACCTTGAAAACCGCGAGGGTTGGGGCAAAAAATCGGCCGACAATTTGTTTAAGGCGATTAACGAACGCCGCAATATAACTTTGCCGCGCTTTATTTATGCGCTCGGTATTCGGCAGGTTGGCGCGGCAACTTCTTTGCTGATTGCTAAAAATTACGGCACTTTTGCTAACTTTATGCAGCAAATGCAGGCGGAAAATTTAGAAAAACTTTTAAGTATAGACGGCATCGGCGCCGCCATGGCTAAAGACATTGTGGAATTTTTCAAAGAAGCGCATAATGTAAAAATCATCAAAGAGCTGCTAAGCGAGGTTAAAGTTGCTGAATTTCATGATACCGCCGACTATAACTCGCCGTTGTCCGGCAAAACGGTAGTGTTTACCGGCACGCTTGCAAATATGACTCGCGCTGAGGCCAAGGCCAAAGCTTTGGGTATGGGCGCCAAAGTTGCGGGTTCGGTTTCAGCCCATACCGATTACGTTATCATGGGCGCTGACGCCGGTTCTAAAGCCAAAAAAGCCCAAGAATTAGGCGTAAAAATTTTAAGCGAAGAAGAATTTTTAAATTTGGCGAACGGTTAAAGCTTGTCTGTATCATAACCGATAAGTATAAACACAAAACAAGAATCGGTATTTTCACACATCTTGCAGGCATTATCCATTGTAACCATGTCCATATTTCGCAGATAATTACTTTTGCCGGTTGCCTGATTGCCGTAATATGAGGTTAAATTGGTAAAACTGCCATCGCTTTCACCGCGCTGAACATATACCCACGAAATGTCATCGGCTCGTGCTTTCGCCATAATCATAAAATTGCGGCAAATCTCCGAAGCGTAATCGCTGTTATTAATTTCAACGCCGAGAGCATAACCATAAAGCGATGAGTCGCCGGTATGGTTTTCAAGTTTAATTCGTGAGTTAAAACTATCATAAACATAGTTGGTGTTATCTTTTATCATTTCATCAGGTACGATGCTGAGTTTGTTTAAAGTATAAGTCATTTGTATAGGTATTTTACGAAGAGCATCTTGATTGCCGATTATGTAGTCTAAAATATAGCCGATTTGGGTGGTTTGTTTATTTAATTTGTATTTAAACATGGCTTTAGAGTATCCGCTTATTGCCCCGACACTCAAAACGCCGATAATTGCCAAAACGCCGAGCATTTCCACCATTGAACGACCATTTTCTGATTTCATAATAAAAAATCTCCTCAAATTAGTTGTTTTGAAAAGATTTTAGCTCGCGTTTTTTTTTGCAATATTTACGAGTCCGGGGTGTGTATAAGTTGTATTTAAGGTCAAAATCACCAACAATTTATGACACCCCCAAAAGACTTGAATAACAATGATTATGGTAGTAATATTGGATATGAAAATAAAGCTATACCGTGTACGGTTTTGCTTGATTATTTACGAACGGAAAACATGAGAAATGCAAAAAACAGATAAAAAGCAATTCAAAAAAGAGCTGAAAATATTTATTTTAACTCTTTTGGTTTATTCGCCAATATTAGTTATCTTGCTGATATGCGCATTTTTTTATTTTGCTGAAAAATATCTTACCATGATTTATGATTAAGCGGTGGTTGTATTTATTGCTTTTTTGGGAAAAAGCTTTGGCGGGTTGCCCATATTAACGGCCACACCAAAGCAATGATATTAACAGCAAACAGTAAATATTTAACAACCGTATTAATCGCTTTAAATGTACTTTCGTTTAAAGTTTCAAAATAACTGAGGTTTTCTGAATAAAAACCGTAAGAAAAACCCGAAATTCCAACTAATATAGCTATGTAAAAATAAATCCCGAACGCCATTAAATAATTGCATAATTTCGGGAGAGCATTTTGCAAATCAGTAATCATTATAATCTTTCTCTTAAAACAAAGAACAATAATTCCGACTACAAAGTATATAAAGTTAAGCTGTTTTAATAACAAAAAAAGCCTTATATCCGGAAATGATGCGCGAGCAGTGCTGAAAATAAAAGAAAAAGCAATGAAAGCTCCGCCTATAATTAAAAACTGTTTCTTAAAAGTGCTCATTATTTTATATCCTTTGCTTTATCATCTGAATAACAAAATTTGCTTATCGGGCAGTTGCGGCAGTCCGGATTTTTGGCCTTGCAAATATAGCGTCCGAACAGCACTAACCAGTGATTGGCGTTTTTAATATATTCCGGCGGCAAAATTGCGCATAAATCTTGTTCAACCGCCAACGGAGTTTTTCCGTCTGAAAAGTCTAAACGGTGCGCAACGCGGAACACATGCGTGTCAACTGCCAAAGTCGGCTGATCAAACCATACGTTTAACACCACATTAGCGGTTTTACGCCCCACGCCGGCAAGGCTTTCCAACGATTCGCGGTAAGACGGCACTTCGCCGCCGAATTTATCAACCAAATCGCGGCTCAAAGACATAATGCTTTGCGCTTTGTTATTATAAAGCCCTATGGTTTTAATATAGCTTTTTAATCCGTCCAAACCTAAAGCAAGCATTTTTTGCGGCGTATCGGCAATCTTAAACAACGATTCGGTCGCTTTGTTTACGCCTTTGTCAGTGCTTTGCGCCGACAGCACCACGGCCACCAAAAGAGTATATGCGTTGCAAAAATTAAGTTCGCAGCGCGGGTTAGGTTCGCGCTCGTTAAAAATTTGCATAATTTGCAAAACTTCTTGAGGTTTTCTCATGCTTTAACACCTCCGGCACCGGCGGCTTTAGGCGCATTTTCATCTAACGGCCAACGCGGACGCGGTTTAAAGTCAAGCTCGTTATGAAATCCGGCTCTGAAGCGCTCTAACCCGGCCCAAGCAATCATTACGCCGTTATCAGTGCAAAACTTAATCGGCGGCGCGGCAAACAGCAATCCGTTTTCATCGGCAAGCAATTTTAGTTGTTCGCGCAAATAAGTGTTAGCGGCAACCCCGCCCGATACTACCAAATTTTTGCCTTGCGGATATTTGCTCTTAAAAATGCCGATAGCTTTGCGCAGTTTACGCACCAAACAATCGGTTGCGGTATATTGAAAACAGGCGCAAATATCGGAAATGTCTTTACCCGGTATGTTCGCATGTTCAATATTTCCGTCGGGCGCGTACGATTCTATCAATTTTCGCACTGCGGTTTTTAAGCCTGAAAATGAAAGGTTGCAATCGCCCGAGCCGATAAGCGGACGCGGCAGGGCAAAGCGGGAAGCATCGCCCACGGCGGCGGCTTTTTCAATCATCGGCCCGCCCGGATAGCCGAGGCCTAGCATTTTAGCCACTTTGTCAAACGCTTCGCCGGCGGCATCGTCAATAGTGGTGCCCAAGCGCTCATATTCGCCCACGTTTTTAACAATCAAAATTTGGCAGTGCCCGCCTGATACCAACAGCAGCAAATACGGATATTCAACATCGTTGGAAACACGGGCGCACAAGGCGTGCCCTTCCAAATGATTAACCGCAACAAACGGCTTATTCAGCGCTAAGGCCAAGGCTTTTGCCGCCATAACCCCGACCACCACTCCGCCGATAAGCCCCGGGCCTGAAGCGGCGGCTATGGCGTCTAAATCTTCAAGTTTAACGCCGGCGCGTTTAACGCAGGTTTCAATAATTTCATCAATATGTTCCAAATGAGCGCGGGCGGCAATTTCAGGCACAACTCCGCCAAAAGCTTTATGTTCTTCTTGCGAGAGCAAGGCTTGCCCCAAAATTTGCCGGTTCTCGTTAACTATCGCGGCCGCCGTTTCATCGCAGCTGCTTTCAATTCCTAAAACTAACATTTTGCATAATCCGATTTAATCTGTTGCAGTATTATTTATAATTATATAAACTATAAAAACAATAATGCCAAGAATAATCAAGCGAGGATACAAAAATGGTTACAAAAACTTTATCTGATAAAACCGCGCCTGTTGCCGATAAACCGCAAAGCAAGCGCTCCGTCGGGTTTGTTAAAGGATTAACCTGGTCGGTTATAATTGCCGCCGTTGTTGTGGGCGGAGGCTGGTATTTACAGCAAAATCCGCAAATTTTGCAAAAAACGAATCACGATTCGGCTGAGCAAAATGCCATTTTGCAGCTTGAGAGCAAAATTAAAGCCTTGCAAACGGAAGTAAATGAGCTTAAACGCCTGAATGCTGAAGCTAAAAACGATTCGCTGCAGCTTGCCGCTATGCTTAACGGCAAAATTGATAACGTTAATAAAATTAATTCCGAAATTTTAGATTCGCGGGTCAGCACTAGCGCTATGCTTGGGGTTATTTCACGAGTTGACGCGTTAGAGTCCAAAGTCCGCTCTTTCGGACAGGTCAGCACCCGCGGCGCCTTAACCTTAACCGCCGCCATGTTGGTAAAAGATTCGGCCGCCACCGGCAAACCCTTTGTTTATGAGGCTGAAGTTTTGCGCAATTTGGCTTTGGGCACCAATATGGAAGCTCCTGCCGATGTAATTGCCTCGCTTTCGTATGAAGGAATCCCATCGTCTGCGGAACTGACCGAACGCTTTAATCAGCTTTATGTTAAAGAGCAAACCAAACAAGCCGCCGCTGAAATTGCCGCGGCCGAACAGGCTGAAAACGCAAAAAATGCGCAAAAAGAACCAGATTGGAAAGAAAAAATTAACTCCAAACTCAGTAAACTGATTAGCATTGAATACCACGAAAAACCGGTTGCCGAATTAATGGCCAAAGATGAGGTTTATCGTTTGGTTAATGAAGGTAAATTTTCAGAGGCGTCGGTGTTGATGTCGGCTAAGCCTGAATATCAGACTGAAGACTTTGCCAAATGGCAAAAACAGATTACCGCCGCTGAAGATTTTAATCAGGCCTTAAAACAAATTGAGGCGCTGACCATGGCGGTGATGAAAGCCGAAAATTTAACCGCTGAAAACAATTAATATATTGCGGCAGAGGCAATGAACAAAAAATTTTATACATTTTGGATTATAGGTCTGTTATTGATTTTGCTGATTCGCGAGGGCGATGTAACCGGCTCAATCATTATCAACTGGCGCGGTTTTCATGAGGTTTTGCCGCTTGCAGGGGCGCTTTTATGGCTGTGGATTTTTGTTGCCGTTATTTATGGGCTTAATTTTTTGCTGCATAAAATGATTGCCGGTCAGCTAAATGAGGCATTGCGTTTTTCCGGCCATGAAGCCCGCAACACTGAAGGCGGTAAAATAGCGGATAAAGTGGTGCTGAACCGTGCCGATATAGACAATTCCATGATGTTGTTGCTTAAAGCCATGACTTCAATTACTGCCGGAGATATGTCTGCCGCGCGAAAATGTTTAAAAGAGTTGCGCAATCTTATCGGCGATGACACGATTATTGATGTTTTAACGCTCAAAATTTATAAGGGCGAAAAAAACTTTGATAAAATGGAAGAACTTTCCGCCCAACTGATGAATAATCCTGATTTAGAACTGGTCAGCTTAAAAGCGGCGGTTGAAGCGCAAATGCAGAAAAAAGAGTTTGAACAGGCTTTAATTACCGCCAACAAAGCCTTTGAAGTGCGGCAAGACTTGTATTGGGTAATTGAAAGCGCCTTTAATTTGCGCGCTAAAGCGGGTGATTGGGAAGGCGCGTTACAGGTTTTAAATTCCGGCCGGAAAAAAAAGCTTATCCCTGATGATAAATACAAACAATTAAAGGCGGTCGCTTTATATCAGCTTGCTGAAAACGCCAAACAATCCGGCGATTCGGTCAACTTTTTCAAATATTGCTCGCAGGCAAACGAGTATAATCCCGAGCTTGTTCCGGCGGCGTTGGCCTTGGCGGAATATTATGTGCAAAATGACAATCAAATCCGCAAGGCCGCTAATGTGCTGAACCGTATTTGGCGCCGCAATCCCACAAGCGAAATTGCCGAAATGTACTTAAATTTATGGGCGGACGATACCGCGGCCGAAAAAGCTCAGCGTATGGAAAGTTTGGCTTTAACCAACAGTAAACGCCCGTCGCTTAACAATTTGCTTTTAGCTGTTTTTGATGCCGAAGCCAAACTCTGGAACAAAGCGCGCGGCGAGTTTGAAATTTTTTTAATTAATAATCCGGCCACCAAGCGCATTGCCAAAGTTATTTATGAGTATGAAAAACATTTTCATAAAAACGAGGCGGCGGCGCAAAGTTGGAAAAATAAAACCGCGTCTTATGCCGATGATTCGGTTTGGGTTTGCCCTAAATGCGGCAATATAAGTAAAAAATGGCGTCCGGTTTGCAATAAATGTTCCGCAGTCGGCGAATATAAATGGCATTTGTATGTGGAAAAATCGGCCAAGGACGATTAAATTAAAAATAAGGAGAAAGCAATGGATACACCGGAATTAAAACAAATTTGGAAAAATAAGTATCAGGTTGTGCCCTCGCAGCTTGAAAAAATTAAACAAATTAAAACCGCGGCTACGGCCTTTAATGCCAACATTGACGCGGTAATTAAAATTTCGGCAGATAAACTTGCCAAACTTATTGCGGAAGAAGGCCTTTCGTTGGCAGATTTAGAAGATGTTACCGAAACCAAAATTAATGCTCCGGCCGATGTGTTAAAGGGTATATTCAAATGCTTTAAAGAAGGCATTGCCGAAGAGTGGATTACCGAAGAAAAAGCGGTTTATGACTGGATGAATGAAAAAATCGGTTATGACCATCTGCAAATCGGCGGGCAGGGCGGAATTGTTGCCAATGCGCTGGCAACCGTCGGGATTCAAAACGTTTATGTGCACACAAATTCATTGCCTAAATTACAAGCCGACCGGTTTGTAAAAAAAGATAATTTGTTCTCGTTTGATGATAATGGTAAACCGGCGCCGGCATACACCATTGACCGTAAAGCTGAAACTCCGCTTATCCATTGGATTGCCGAATTTAATAAAAACGATGTGCTCACCATTGAGGGGCGTACTTTCCGCTGTCCTAAATCTAACCGCTTTATTGCCACTTATGACCCGCTTAACTTAAAGCTTGTAACCGACGAGCATTTTATGCGCTATATTCACAATCACCCCATGCAGTATGTGGTTTTATCGGGTTTTCATGCCTTAACTTCCAACAATAACGGCGTGGCGTTAATTGAAAAGATTTTACCTGAAATTAAAAACTGGAAGCAAAAATCTCCGGACGGAATTTTCCATTTGGAAATTGCTTCCACTCAAGATAAAATTATCCGCAAAGCGATTGTGGAAAAGGCGGCTCCGTTAATGGATTCGCTCGGCATTAACGAGCGTGAAACCATGGACATTTTGGAGGTAATCGGCGAAGAATCTTTAGCCGAACAATGCCGCCGCCAAACCACATCTGAAAATTTGTTTGCCGGACTTGTAAAAATTAAAGAAAAAACCGGTGTGGCGCGTATTCAGCTGCACATGTTCGGGCTTTATATAACCTTACAGGATAAAAACTTCCGCATAACTCCTGAGGCTAATTTGCGCGGAATGATGACCGCCGCCACCATTGCCGCCGCCAAAGCCGGAACCGGCAGTATTGATAACTTGCTGTGGGCGCAGGGGCGCGAAGTTTCTGACGTGGGGCTGATTGAGGCAGACGGTTTGTCATGGGCAACCGGTCAAAATGATTTAGCGCAAACCGGTATCGGCCGTTTCCGCGGTTGGGATTTAATTGTGGTGCCCACTATTTTAATTGAAAAACCGCTCACCTTAGTTGGTATGGGCGATACAATTTCATCATTGTCGTTGGTCGGCGCTCTTTAGCGTTTAAGCAAATAGCCGCCGTCCTCGGTTAAAATCAGTTGAGCTGAAGAATTTTCATGCTCAACTTTTTGCCGCAAACGGTAAATATGGGTTTCAATCGTATGCGTAGTAACGTCAGGACTGTATTCCCAAACTTCTTGCAACAATTCGGTTTTGGTTACGATTCGCCCTTTAATTTTGTATAAATACTGCAAAATTGCCACTTCTTTTTCCGTTAATTTGGTGGCCTCGCCGGTTCTGAAGTTATAAATTTCTTTGCTTAGCGGCCGCAGTTCATAGCAATTAAATTTTATGCGCCCGTCATCGGAATTAAGCGCTAAATTAATGGCGGAACATAAGGCGTTAATAAAATCTTTGAGCACAATCGGTTTAATTTCAAACTTAACAAAAGTTGAGGCCTGCGGTTTGTCAGCGCCTTTTTTTAACAACACAAAAACAGGAGTTTGCGGGTGTTTGGCTTTAATTGCAGCCAGCATTTCCGGCTTTTCATCTAAAATAACAATATCCGGCGTTGCCGCTTCGGCATTAACCGCGTATTCAGGAGCGTAACGCTCAATTTGCAGACGCAAATCATCACAAAAAACATTGTTGTCTGAAACTATAAGTAAATTTGGCATGTTAACTCCTAAAAACTGATTTCAAGTCCGCCGTAAACTAACGGCCCCCGATTTTCACTGCGCTCGGCGTCAGTAAATTCAGCGTATCCGCCGCCAAGATAAAAACCTAAGTGCTTGTACGGCTTAATGCTGTTGTGCAAGGTAACCAACCGCGTCCGCGCCGGCAAATTGTCGGCTTTTGCCTCAAAATAACTTAAAACAGAGGTTAAAATTGCAAACTCATACGATACGCCGCCGTTAAAGGCAAAGCCGTTGCGAAAAGCGTCATAATAAGCGGGTTGGTTGGCCGATAAGGTTGTACCCGTTATTGCGTGGTCATAACTTTCGGTTTGCCGATAAGCGGCAAACAGAGTCAGCCCGCGCCGATAAACTGAAACTCCGCCGGCGTATTCGCGGTGGCTGTGGTTAAAATCGGCATAGGCCAAGTAAAACTCCGTATCGGCAAAGCTGAACTCATGCGAGTTATATAACGCAATATGATAGGCGCTCTGCTTGTAATATGGCGCAAATTTTGAGGTTAATCCGTCATTGGCGTTGTTTTCGGGCGTAAAGCCTAAGGCCAGAGTTGTTCCGGCAAATTCCGGCGTAAAATAAGCAAGCTTAAACGAGCTTCCGTCAGTGTTAATTTGCGCAGAGGTTAAGGTGCTGTAATATTTACGGCGATTATGCTGCCGCCAGTTGGGATTCTCCATAAAATCGGCGGCTTCTGCGGGGCTGATTTGCCAAATGGGTAAATTGGGCTGAACCACACTGAGCAATGCCGCCGGATTTTGCATTTGTCCGACATAAAAATCACCGTATGCGGTTTGCAGTTTGCCGTAAACTTCTTCGCCGTACTGCCCAAAGTTCAGATTGTCTAAATTGCTGCCGGTTTTAGCTTTAAGTTCCGCCCCGAGTTTAACTGAAGTGTTATCGTTAAAGTTATAAATTGCGGCTCCGCTTAAATTTCCGACTGCCGGCGCATGAAAATGATTCTGCTTGCTTAAAAAATTGCCGGACGGTTCAGCATAACCGGCAATCGCGCGTAAATCTCCGCCATATTCATATTCAATGCCGCCTGCACTTGCCGCCGTTGGTAATAAAAATGCCGTTAAAAACAAAAACGCTTTGTTAAACATCAAAAATCCTTTGTTATCCTTATGGCAAAGCTTAAATTTTTAACGGCACAATGTCAACTTTTTTATAATCTGAAGAAGTATTCATCTGCTCAAAAATTATCACCAAAAAAATTTTTCAAAAAAATATACTTTTCTCTTATCTTTTCTTATATATAATAGAGGAAGTTTAAAACAGAATGTTTATAGTAAAGGAAAATGTAATGCAAAAACCTGTTATGTTGTTGATTCTTGACGGTTGGGGCTATCGTGAAAAAATTACTCAAGATAACGCCATTGAAGAAGGGCACACGCCTAATTGGCACAGCCTGCTTAAAACCTGTCCGCATGCTTTTGTTGAAACCTCTGGTCTTGATGTCGGCTTGCCGGCCGGACAGATGGGCAACTCGGAAGTCGGCCACATGAATCTTGGCGCCGGACGCGTTGTAATGCAAGATTTACCGCGTATTGATAAAGCCATTGCCGACCATGAACTTGAAAAAAATCCGGTTTTGCTTGACTTAATTAAAACCTTAAAATCTACCGGCGGAGCTTGCCATTTAATGGGCTTAATGTCGCCGGGCGGCGTGCACTCGCACCAAAATCACATTGTGGCGTTGGCTCGTATTTTAAATGATAACGGCATTAAAGTTAATGTTCATGCCTTTTTGGACGGCCGCGACACTCCGCCGACTTCTGCCGCCGGTTTTCTGCAAGAATTTAATAATGCCGTTAAAGATATGGCGAATGTTAAAGTTGTTACTTTGTCAGGTCGTTTTTACGCTATGGACCGCGATAAACGTTGGGACAGAGTTGAAAATGCTTATAACAATATTGTTTCGGCAACCGGCAAACGTTATGCCACGGTTGACGAGGCGATTAAAGCTTCTTATGCCGCCGGTGTTAATGATGAATTTGTTGTGCCGTGCGTTATCGGCGACTATCAGGGCGCCAAAGACGGCGACGCCGTGCTGATGGCAAACTTCAGAGCAGACCGCGCGCGTGAGATTTTGTATGCGCTTTCAGATTCTGAATTTACCGGATTCGCCCGTCAAAAAACCGTTAAATTTGCAATTTCCGTCGGTATGGCGGAATATTCGGTTGACCACAACCGCTTTATGAAAACTTTGTTTGCGCCGGAAGCCTTAACGCACATTTTCGGCGAGGTTGTGTCAGAGCATGGTTTAACCCAACTGCGTATTGCCGAAACCGAAAAGTACGCGCATGTAACCTTTTTCTTTAACGGCGGCGAAGAACGCGAGTTTAAAGGCGAAAGCCGCATTTTAATTCCGAGCCCGAAAGTTGCCACTTATGACCTTAAACCGGAAATGAGCGTTTATGAAGTTACTGAAAAATTGGTTGATGCCATTGAAAACAAGCGTTTTGACGTAATTATTTGTAACTTTGCCAACGGCGATATGGTCGGACATACCGGAATTATGCCGGCGGCGTTAAAAGCGGTTGCCGCGGTTGATGATTGCTTGGGCAAAGTTATGAAAGCCATTAAAGACGCCGGCGGCGTGTTATTTGTTACCGCTGACCACGGCAATGTTGAAAAAATGGTAGACGAAACCACCGGTCAGCCTTATACTGCCCACACGGTAGGCAAAGTTCAGGCGGTTTTATACAATGCTCCGGCTGATGTAAAAGGCCTGAAAAACGGTCGTTTGGCTGATGTTTCGCCGACTTTGCTTGACTTGCTGCACATCAAACAGCCGCAAGAAATGACCGGCAAGTCATTGTTGGAAAAATAAGCAAATGAAAACACGGGCGGCATACATCGTGGCTTTACTGTGCCTTTTAACGGCGCAGCCGGTTATTGCCGCCCCTGTTTCAGGCGGAGATGTTAAAGCGGCCGAGCAAAAAGCTCAAGCTCGCCAAATGGAATATAAAAAACTGCAGGCGGAAGCGGTTAAAATCAGCATTGAACTTGCCGATGTAAACAAAAAAATGATAAAAGCCGCCAAACAACTGCAAGATGAAGAAGAAAAAACCACCAAAACCGAGGCGGAATTAAAACTTTTAGAAGGCAAGCTGCAGGTTGCGCAAGAGGAGTTTAATCAGCAGTACGGCAATTTGGCGCAAACTTTGGCGGCGCTGCAAAATTTGGCGTTGCACCCGACCGAATCTTTGTTAATGCAGCCGCTTTCGCCGGTTGATGTTATCCGCAGTGCTATTTTAATGCGTGAGAGCGTGCCTTTCTTAAACGACAAAGCTGCCAAAATTAAAACTGATTTAGATAATATTTCCAAGCAAAAACAACAGCATGAAGCCAAGTTGGCAGAGCTTGCAAAACACAAAAAATCTTTGCAGGCGCAGCAAAAATCTTTAAAACAAATGTCGGCGCAAAAGGCGGCTATGCGTAAAAAAATTGAAGGCGAGAGCCAAAAAACGCAGGCCGAAGCGGTTAAGTTGGCGCAAGAGGCCTCAGACTTGCGCGACTTAATGGAAAAACTGGAGCATGACAAAGAACTTAAACGTCGCCGGCAAGAAGAAATTAAACGCGCCGCCCGCGAGCGTGAAGAGCAGCGCCGCCTGGAAGAAGAGCAAAAGCGCCGGATTGCCGCCGGTAAAGGCAGCGGTTTGCAAACTGAAAGCGGTGAAGATTACGCGGCGCCCGAATCAGACTTGATAAATGTAAAAGCGCAGAGTATAAATAATGCGGAAGTTAATTTTGCCGGTGTTCGCGGCAAATTAACCAAGCCGGTGCGCGGACAGGTGGTAACCTCATACGGGCAAGAGCTTTCCAAGGGTGTTACCTCTAAGGGTATGGTTATTAAAACCAGACCGGCGGCGCAGGTTATAGCCCCTTATGACGGCTCAATTATTTTTGCCGGCCCTTTTAAGGGTTACGGCAACCTGATTATTATTGAACATGGCGAAGATTATATGTCTTTGTTGGCCGGATTAAGCGCGATTGACGCGCAAATCGGGCAAATGGTGCTTGCCGGCGAGCCGGTCGGAACCATGCCGGATGCCGATACGGCCAAATTGTATATTGAAATTCGCAAAAACCGCAAGCCGGTAAATCCGGCGCCGTGGTTTGCAAGGTAACTGATTTTTACGAAATGGAAAACAAGATGTTGAAAAAATTTATATTGATTTTAGCGGTTGTGTTGATGAATGTAAATGTAAACGCCGCGCCTAAAAAAGAAGCCGAACCCGATACCTATGAAATGCTCAATTTATTCGGCGAAGTTATGGAACGCGCTAAAATATCGTATGTTGAAGAAGTTTCGGATAAAAAATTAATTGAAGCGGCAATTAACGGCATGCTAACCTCGCTTGACCCGCACAGCAGTTACCTTGATACGGAAAGTTTTGCCTACATGAGCGAGCAGACCCGCGGCAAATTCGGCGGTTTGGGTATTGAAGTTACCATGGATAACGGGCTTGTTATGGTGGTATCGCCGATTGATGATACTCCCGCTGCCAAAGCAGGCATTAAAAGCGGCGATTATATCACCCATATTGACGGGCAAACCGTTATCGGCTTAACCTTAAACGAAGCGGTTGCCAAAATGCGCGGTAAAATCGGCACTAAAGTAAAATTATCGGTGCGCCGCGCCAATGCCAAACCGTTTGAGGTTACCTTAAAGCGTGAAGAAATTAAAATTCACTCGGTTAAAACCGAAATTAAAAATGATGACATCTTGTACGTCAGAATTTCATCATTTGCTGAAGAAAACGACAAAGAAATTACCAAAGCGGTAAAAGACGCGCAAAAAAAGCTTAAAAATAAACTTGCCGGTATTGTTATAGACGTTCGCAACAATCCGGGCGGTTTGCTTGATCAGGCGGTTGCGGTTTCAGATTTATTTTTAGATAAGGGCGAAATTGTTTCCACCCGCTCCCGCAATGAAGAAGATACCGTAAAATACACGGCGCAGGCCGGTGACATTGCCGCCGGATTGCCGATTGTGGTTATTATTAACGAAGGCTCGGCTTCTGCCTCTGAAATTGTTGCCGGTGCTTTGCAAGACCATCACCGCGCCATTGTTATCGGTGAAAAATCATTCGGCAAAGGCTCGGTGCAAACCGTTATTCCGCTTGGCGAATATGGAGCAATGCGCATTACCACGGCTCGTTATTACACTCCGTCCGGACGCTCTATTCAGGCCAAAGGCATTGAACCGGATATTTTGGTTAAGCAGGCTAAACTTGAGGAGATTGAATCGTACGGGCTCAATATTAAAGAGGCGGAATTAAAAGGCGCGCTTAAAAATGAAGAAGACACCAAGGCCGCTAAATCAGGCAAAAAAGAAAAGACTGAAAATAAAGAAGAACTTGCTGATTATCAGCTGATTCGCGCGCTTGATTTGGTTAAAGCCCTTAACTTATACAGCGTTCCGCAAGCCGAAAAAGCCGCAACGGAGAGCAAATAAAATGCTAAATTATCGCCAATGCGCCGGCATTATTCTTTTTAATCGCAGCAAACAGGTTTTGCTTTGTGCCCGCAATGATAAAAAGAGTAATTGTTGGCAGTTTCCGCAAGGCGGCATTAATGAGGGCGAATCTTCTGCCGCCGCGGCATTGCGAGAGCTTAACGAGGAAACTTCCGTAACTTCCGCTAAGGTGGTATATAGTCTGCCGGAAGGGCTGTGCTATAATTTTCCTGACGCGGTGCGCCGCAAACTGCTGAGCCGCGGCATTGTCAGCAATGGGCAGAATATGTATTGGAACCTGCTGTATTTTTACGGCGGCGATTCGGAAATTAACCTTAACACCGCTGAACCGGAATTTAAAAGCTGGCGGTGGGCAAATATTGATGAGGCGGTTACTGAAATTGTTGCCTTCAAGCGTGCAGTCTATAAAAAAGCGGTGCAAAAATTAAAACCGATTATGGAAAATTATCAGCCTGAATAAAATATCTTGCCAAATTTGTCAAAAGTGCTATAATGCCCCTTGTAAACAAATTATTTAGAAAGTTATTGTCCGCCGGTTTTCTTTGGCGTTTTTCTGATAATTTGTTAGTTTGAAGTTTCATTTTATTAAATAATTATCAATTATGAAAAAGTTTTTTCAAGAAAACTGGCGTTGGCTCGTCAGTCTCGTAATCATCGTTGTCGCGTGTATTCTCTATCTGACCAACCCTAACATCTTTCGCGAGCACAGAATTGTATTCTATAGCTCTGCTGTCTTGTCTATCCTGACATTGCTTTACTTGCATATATCAGGGGCGGAGTATGACCGCAATGCAGGATGTGCGGAGATGCTGTGGGTTACCGTCTATTTTCTTGCCATCACGATAATGTGGAAGTGTCCAATATCCTTTTATTGGGTATACATTCCTTTTGCTATCATTAGCATTGTGATGACATGGAGATTGAGTGCCGGAGATGAAAAATATGGAGGTGCGGCAGTTCTGGCAATTCTCATTGTCTTTGCGTTTTCTTTCATAGTTAGAGCAGACCGTCAAGAGGAAGAGTACATCGCGCAGGCAACTCCTAAAGTCGTCCAGTTGACCTATGTAGATAAAAATTGTAATAGAGTTTACATAGAGGGCAAAGGCATTTTTGACGTTGATGTCAAAGGTTCTGTTAACCTTAAAACCGGCGACATTGTAAAAGTCATAACCTACGAAGGAAGGCTCGTTTGGCTGCATGAATGTACTTCTGAAGAGCTTCAGAATGCCACTAAGGCAGAAACGCTCACTGTTAATTACATTGACAGGAATCCTATCGGTACAACTGTAATACTTGCCGGTAAGGGCGCTCTCAAAGTGAGGCACGGTGTAGATACCGCCGGAATAGAGCCACAAGACGCCGTCAGCGTTAAGATTTATAAAGGTGAGGTAATCTCAATCACCAAAATCTGACGCACGAGCAACAATAAAAAACCTCAGCTTTTACAGCTGAGGTTTTTTATTGCTAATGCAATGTTTTTTATGCCGGAACAATCATCATGGTCATTTGTCTGCCTTCCAGTTTAGGAGCAGAGTCAACTTTTCCGACCAAATCCAAATCGTCAATAATCTTGTTCAAAACTTCTTTGCCCAAATCATTGGCGCTCATTTCGCGTCCTTTAAAGCGCATCGTAAATTTAACTTTATCGCCTTGCGCCAAAAACTTTTTGGCTTGTTTGATTTTAACTTCATAATCATGCGTATCAATCGCCGGACGAATTTTAAGTTCTTTAATGTTCACCACTTTCTGGTTCTTTTTAGCTTCATTTTTGCGCTTTTGAACTTCATACTTATATTTTCCAAAGTCAAGAACTTTGCAAACCGGCGGGTTAGCCTGCGGCGAAATTTCAATTAAGTCAAAACCGGCTTCAGCTGCAATCTGCAATGCTTCTCTGATTGAAACAACGCCGCGATTCTCTCCGGTTTCATCAATTAAACGAACTTGTTTAGCCTTAATGGCTTCATTAATGCGCGGTCCGTCGCTCTCGCGTACTGGCGCATTGGTATTTTCAATAGCTATGTTTTCCTCCATATAAAATTGATACGCGTTTTGTTAAAACATATATAGATTATCACGCAAAATTACAAATGCAATTTAATTTTAAATTACAAACAAATTTTTAACGCGATTCGGCGCCGCTGACAGTGCGAATTTTATTAAATAAGGTTTCGGTTTGCGCTTTGGCCTCATTCGGGGCAATGCCTTTAATCTTTTTAACTGCCTGCAACTCAGATGCGCTGATAGGCTCGCCGTTGGTAATCCGCTCATGCATGCGCTTTTCAACCAAATCTTTCATGCGCTGATGAACTTTGTCAAGCGAGGCTTGCGTTTGCACAGATTGTTCTGATTGCTCTGCAATTTTGCGGTCGCTGAAAAACTTAATAAAATCTTTTTTAGTTTGAGGGTTAGTTAAGTCATAACTTTTTATGGTGTTGATTTCGTCATCTTTAGAATGTTTGCCGATGTCAACAGCTTGATAAGCTCCGATAGTGTCAATCTCGCGCGGGTCATGCGTAATGTAAATAATGGTTTTGTCTTTTTGCGACTTGAGGTAGTTTACAATGTTTTCTGACATTTTTTCATCAACGCCGGAGGTCGGCTC
Source organism: uncultured Alphaproteobacteria bacterium (assembly GCA_902464275.1). Classification (GTDB taxonomy): domain Bacteria; phylum Pseudomonadota; class Alphaproteobacteria; order RF32; family CAG-239; genus CAAFZY01. The sequence goes on from CABQIK010000015.1 coordinate 41,615, forward strand.
GTCCAAAATCATAATCGGCGAATCTTTAATTAAAGCTTGTGCTAAGCCGATTCGCGTTTGTTCACCCCCTGATAAAGTTACCCCCGGAGATAGCAATTTTAAGTCATCAATCGTGCCGCCGTTTTCAATACCGATACCGAGCAATTTTTTAATTTCATCAACTTTTTTAGGATCGGCATTAGGGTTGCCGAGCTTAATATAAGTATCAACCGTGCACTCGGTTAATTCCGGCCTTTGATATGAAATGGCAATATTTTGGCACGGAGCCCCCATTGCCAAATTGCAATAATCTTTGCCAACTAAATTACCGTCTTTATCTAAAGAGCCGATTTTAATACTTCCGCCGGTCACGTTGTCAGCGTGCATTAAAAGTTCGGTTAGTGTGCTTTTACCGGCGCCGCTCGCTCCGCTCAAAACCGAGATTCCGGGTTTAAAAGTTATGGTCTCATCGCTTTTAAAGAAGTCAGCGTCTTGTCGTTCTCCGGCATTTTTGCCGCTGTTAATACGGTGACGGTATGCAATGTGGTCAAGCTGTAAAATATTGTCCTTAGGGTTGGTTTTTTCATTGCCGAACTGAAAATCTTTGTATTTTGACTTAAATTTTTTGTAAGTTTTGGCAAAGGTTTCAATATATTCTTTTTTGCCGTAATGGCCGGATAAAATGCGGCTGGTCGCCGCTAATGTGCTTGCGGTTCCGGCAGCCGCCAACACGGTTGTGGCAAGCGGTAGTCCGATAGCAGCTGAAGCGGCAATAACTCCGGCAACGCAAGCGGTGTTCCAAGCCGACATGGATATACCGTATTTAAGTATCTTTTGGGTAAATATCTTTCCGCGCCGAATAACGCGTTTTTGTCTGTCAGCTAAACGTTTATAAGTTTCTTCTTGTGCGTTAACCGATTCGGTCATACGACTGTTTTGATACATTTGCCGACTGAATGAAGCTACTTTCTTCTGTTTTTCATCAATTATGTTTTTAAGGTTAACTTTATGTGTTTTTAAACGCTTATTTATAAAGTATGAAGGAATAGTAGCAACAAGTGAACCGCCGATAACGGCGGCGGCAAGCGGCGGATTAGCGGCAAATGCAACGCCTGTTAGGCACAAGCCAACGGCGGCCGAAGCATAAGCCTTTATCATTTTGCCTTTTTGGAATAAATAAGAGGCTGCCGATTGGCTCATTGTTTGAGAATATTGGCTTGTTTGTTCAGGGTTAATGCTGTTACGCTCATTGCGCGATCGTTGGTCATAATCTTTATGTAAAGCGATATCTGTTCTTTGCATAACGCGCTGCGCCACCATCCATTGCATCATTTCTTCTGCTTGCATGGTTGAATCAGATAAACCGCCGGTTCCGGCGCTTCCTGCTAAAAATATAGGCTTTTGGCTGATAATCTGCCGGTAATACTGTCGGCAGAGCTAACCAAGCTTGAAAGAGCTGATAAAGCTAACATCTTGTTTTTATCTTTTTTTATTAGACTTTCAATAATGCGTTTTGCTTCAGCCAATTCTTCTTGAGTTAAAGCTGTTTCATTTTCGTTTTCATTATTTTCATTATTTGCCGCATCATCAGCCATAGGAGCTCTCCTTGTTTTAATAAAAATATTTTCGCATAATTTGTCTGATTTGTCAACGCTCGTATATGTGTGTATATATATTTAAAAGTAATGCGCGGTGTTAAAATTTCCTAAATCACTGCGCATCGCGAGTCGTTTTTAGCGCAAAATTAGCTAAAACAAAAGGATACGGCGTAAAAGCTATATTGAACTCATCGGCGAGGCATGTTATTTGCATAATAATGTGCCCTGTATAAATAAAAACCGCAAAAACTTTTATTCAGTATTTTTAATGGGTTGTGATTTTTTGTAAAAAAAGATAAAAAATATGTAAAAAATCTATTGACAAGGTGAGGGGAATATCATATAAGGGCAATCACCGACCGG
>CABQIK010000016.1 GCA_902464275.1 uncultured Alphaproteobacteria bacterium
TGCTTTGTTTGCATAAAGCTTTGAGCAGAATTGAAACATCAACCCCGCCGGTGAGGAATTGCCGGTGGGGTTTGCTATATAAATTGGCATAATCGCGAGAAGAGCGTGAAAAACGCCCATCGCGATTATTTTTTTAACCGGCTCTGTGTGCAAACACGGAGCTATTTTTTTAACTTAATTTTACAAGGAGTGCCGAAACTCCCCAAAATGCCGACATCCCCGAAAGCCCCGAAACCGGAACAACCTCAAATGCCACAGTTTGCGCCTGCACCGGCACCGCAGTTCCAACAACCGGCTCTGACACCGAACTTCCCACAAACGGAAACGGCGTACTCTACCTACACCACCCAAACCCCGATGGCTTGGGCAAAAATAGAACCGAGAAAAGCATATGCAACATTTAATGGTCGTGAGTTTGATATTTATAACAATGGAGAATTGTTATATTCAATTCCAGCAATGTCAGGGAAGCCTTTTTATCAATGTAAAGATTTTGTAGGTTACAAAGGTAATGGTCCGCTTCCGGAAGGCTTATGGGAAATTGATAAAAATACTTATAGTTCGTATCCAGAGGGAACAAAATTTAATAAATTTCAACAATGGTTGAATAAAAGGTTGTTTCAAAAATGGAAAAATGATCCAGTAGCATGGGGATATGCAAGGGCCAGAATTATACCTCAAAATGGGCTTGATACCATGGGAAGAGATGGCTTGTTTATTCATGGAGGTGATAATTTGGGTTCTGCCGGATGTATAGATTTGACAGGTAATATGTCTAAATTTCAAGATTTTTTTGAGCGGTATCCTGAAAATTTAGATCTATTTGTCAAATACGATAAAGACTGTTGGTAAAAAATATAGGGTTGTGCAATATTTTTATTGCACAACCCTTATTCTTGTTATATCCTCAATATAAACTAATAAAAATAAGGACAAATTATCAATGACTTTGGATATTAAAGCAGAAATAAAAAATAGATGGCCGCAAATTAAAGATTTAATATGGACAGGAGTTAAGGTTTGGATTGCACTGCCGCTGTTTTTGCTTATCTATTTTTTGGCATACGATATTTTTATGTACAGTAATCCGCCGTATGGTTATGTTAAACTCTGGTTGTTGGTGCAAATTGCGCTGTTTTTAATGTTGCAATCAGTTACGTTTTTACCGGCTGAAAAATGGAAACTTTATACACTTGCTGTTTTGGTGGTTATTGCGCTTATGATGTTCTTTTTTAATAATGATGTCAGAAAAAGCTATAACAAATATATGCAAGAAAATGTGTTGATTGATTATTAGCCGGAGTGATGGTTGATTATGAACAAAATTAAAAATATTACTTTTGCCTTGTTTTGCACATTCAATGTGTTAGTTGCTCATGGGTTTACTGTGATTTTACGTATTGACTTAGCACAGAAAGATAATTTTAAATTCTTTAACCATCATTTATGGTACGAATATAATTTTTATGTAGTGCTTCTTGTCTCAGCGCTGTGGTTAGCAATCATGCTGCTTCCTACCTATTACGCCGTTATGACATGGAATAAAAATTATAAAAAAGCATATATTGCGGCGCTTGTTCCGCTTGCTGTTATACTGGCAGATAACTTTTTACTTTAATAATAGAGCACCGCATATATAAATCCTAAAATAATGATTACTGATACAGCCGGTGCAGCCGAAGCCGCTTAATACGGGCTCAGGCTTTGAACCGTACAAACCGCAAAAGAGCGCTTTCGGGCTTGGCAATTCCGGTGGTTTCGGTAATGCAGGCGGGCTTGGCAATTCAAGCGCTTTCGGACTTAATAACACCAACAGCTTAGGCGGATTTGGCAACACCAGCGGGTTTGCTCAAACCAAGTTGCCGGATTTAACCAAAGGACTGGATTTAAAGCATTCGGATATGGTAACCGGTTTTGGCATTAACGAGGCTAAACAAAAACAGATGCTTGGCACGGGATTTTCAATGCCGAAACTACCCAAAATGCCGACATTCCCGAAAGCCCCGAAACCGGAACAACCTCAAATGCCACAGTTTGCGCCTGCACCGGCACCGCAGTTCCAACAGCCGACTCTGGCACTGCAATTCCCACAAACGGAAACGGCTTATTCCACCTACGCCTCCCAAACCCCGATGGCGTGGGCACAGGTACAGAATAATGGTTATGTTGACCCAACTTATGATGGATTTGAAGAACTCAAAAAATATCTAGTAGATAAGGAAAAAATGATACAATATCCATATCTGGATGCAAATGGAGATTATACGGTTTGTGTTGGTCATATGGATAAAACATTAGAGGACTTCAAAAAACACCCATGGATGATAAAAGGGACAAATCGCTTGGCAACGCCTGAAGAAGTAGAAAGAGAATTAAGTAAACTGGATAAAAACCTTAAAAATTATAGAGTGGAATATTTTAAGGATCTAACGAATTTGGAGTTGCCAGAAGGATATTGTTTATCTTTATTAGACCATGATGTGGATATTAGGGATAAAGAATTAGGAAGACAATTTCCAAATTATAAATATTTAAGCCAGTCTATGAAAAATGCGGTAATGGATCCTCATTTTACAACTAATGTATTGGGTTGGAGACTTCTTAAAGGCGCCTTGGCTGCATTAAATAAAAAAGATATCTGCAATGAAATACATCGTGAAGAAGCAGGAAGACCCGATATGATTTCGCGTAATCAATGGGCGGCTGAGCAATGCAATAAAGGATTTTTCCTCAAATAAGTGTTGCAAATATAATTATGGTTGTTATTATTATGTTATATTTTTTATTAAGAGAGCAAAGAGAATGAAAAAATTTATTTTAATTTTTGTAATGTTAATGGCTTTTAGCAATGTTTGTAAAGCCGAATTTGTGGATAAACGTTTTAATCAAAAACTGATACCTTTTCAAGAGGTTGAAGGGATAATTACCTTATCCGAAAATCAAATTTATGCTGATAACGGGTTTCATGAATTTTATAATGACTGTAAACTATTAAAAAATGAAATCGGTTATTTACAATATTTATGTAGTTCTATTTATTTGGCAGAAGAAAAAGATACGGCAGATAAAACGCTCAAAAATATTAAAGAATTTAAGATAACTAAAGCCGCAAAATATTTTGGGTGTGACTATTTAGTTAAAGAATATGACTATGATGGAACTAATATAGAACGAGGTTTTATTGCCAGAATACCTTATTGCTTAGGTGAATAAGGTTATAAAAATGCAAAAATATTTACTGCTGATTTTGTTGGTGATCGCGATGCCGGTTAGGGCTGAAAGCGCAGAGGCTCCTAAAAAGTTTAAAAATCCGATATTTAATGATATCATTTATTCAAATAATTATAAATTTTCCCGTGATTCCAGAATCACCCCAACTTACATTAAAGATTTAACGACCGGTTTTGATGAAGAATGTTCATATATCACTGAAGATGATAAAGCAATTTTTTTAAAGTGCCATCATGCAGATAAGAATTTCTTAAAAACGACATTTTATGAAATGTATTTTACCAGATATAAAGAGATATATAAACATCCTAAAGAACAGAAGATATGTAGAGTATGGTGGTGCAGTTTTGATATAAAATATGGAGTTGTTGACTCTATGAACCATGCTGCACCTATGAGCAGTAAAGTTGCTAATTGTGATGATGAAGATGAATATAACTGGCTTGATTCAAACGGGAACAATTTTTATATTTCTTGCCTTTCGGAACTCAAAGCGCGCGGGTGGGATAAATACATCCCCGCCAAATTACCGGACGATAAAAAATAAAGTTTAAACCCGCCGATGAGAAATTGTCGGCGGGTAAATTATTTCCAAATTATAAAAAGTCTACAACTTCCATCATCACAAGCATTGCAGAGGTTGTGGATTTTAGTTATGCTTGCGCTATGTAAACATTCTGTTTCAGAGCTACAGCGAGCATCGCCCCAAAGTCGTCCGATTTCAGATGTTTGATAAAGGGAAACAGCGATTAAGTTACTTGCGTTTTCTTTGGCAGCAATCATAATATTACGGCAAATTTCAACTCCTTGCGCAGATGGACTAAATTGAAAATATATCTGTCCGAAACTGTTTCTGCCGCCCCCATTAGAATATTCGGTATTATTGTAGTATATTACAATGTTTCCTTTAAACCAACTTTCTTCTAATAAATCGTTTCTGATATAGCGTATTCCGTCCGGCAATAAATTTAATTTATAAAACAATGTTCCGTAATATGTGTTTGTATTTGGTGTGTGTTGCAATTTGTCTTTTATGGAAAGCACATTGTTAATCAACATATTTACCACTTCCGCATGTTTGTTAAGTTTGTACTTCATCATTGCTTTGGAATAACCGGCGATGGCACCGACTGAAAGCACGCCAATAATAGCGAGTACGCCGAGCATTTCCACCATAGAACGTCCGGTATTCTCAATGCTGTCATATTCGGGCTTGACCCGAATATCCAGGTGGGGCAAATTAGCTAATTGGTTGGACCTGGACCATCGGGTCAAGCCCGATGGTGACGATATAGTGGTGGCGGATTGTGGGTTTATGTTAGAGCCTGAAAATTTAGTATGTTGTGTATACATGAGCTAAAATCCTCTAAAAAAGTTAGTTTTAAGAAGATTTTAGCTCGCGTTTTTTTTTTGCAATATTTACGAGTCCACGCTGTGCATAAGTTATGTTTATTTTGTAATAAATTGAAATGCAACTTGTTTAGACATTGCTCGTTTAATTTATTAAAGTGGGTGCATTAAAGTTAATTTTACTAAAGTAAAGGAATTAAAAATATGACTAAAATTCATCCTACTGCCGTTATTGAAGAAGGCGCTCAAATTGCCGCAACTGCCGCAATCGGTCCTTTTTGTTGGATTAGTTCCCGCGCTAAAATCGGCGAGAATGTTAAGTTGCTTGCCAGAGTGAGCGTTATGGGAAACACCACTGTCGGCGAGGGCACAATCGTATTTCCGGGAGCATGCTTGGGCAGCGGTCCGCAAGATCATGGTAATGAATTTAAAGAAGAAGCCAAATTGATTATCGGCAAAAACAACATTATTCGTGAAAATGTTACGATGCACGCCGGAACTCCGAAAGAGCACTTTACCACGGTTGTCGGCGACGGCGGCATGTTTATGGTAAACTCGCATATTGCGCATGACTGTGTGGTAGGTAATAATGTGATTATGACTAATAATGCCGTTATCGGCGGACATGTTCGTTTGGGTGACGGGGTGATTATCGGCGGAAACTCTGCCGTGCATCAGTTCTGCCGTATCGGTCGTAAGGCTATGATAGGAGGTATGAGCGGGGTTGACCGCGATGTTGTTCCGTTCGGTATTGTTACCGGCGACAGAGGCAAATTGCGCGGTTTAAATGTTATCGGTTTGAAACGCGGCGGGTTTGACGAACACACCATTAAAGCTATTACCCGCGCCTTTATGTTTATTTTCAAAGGCAAAGAAGGCACATTTGAAGAACGTTTGGCAGCGGCACACGAAAAATATAAAGATAATTCATTAATTATGGAACAAGTTAAATTTATTGACGAGTCTTTGGAAGGTCGTCGTAAAATTATGACTGCCGAATAGAAAGGAAAGCAGAATATGACTAAAATTTCAGTTATCGGCGCAGGGTTTGTGGGCTCAACCTCTACATACGCTTTAATGCTTAAAGAAGTTGCCGATGAAATTGCTTTAATTGATATTAACAGCGAGTTGGTTGCCGCGGAAGTTGCCGATATTAATCAGGGCTTTAGTTTTTTGAGCAAAACCCATATTAAAGCCGGAACTTATGCCGATTGCACCGACAGTGATTTGATTATTATTACTGCCGGTTCGGGTCGCAAAGTCGGTGAAAGCCGCTTGGATTTGTTAAACAAAAACATTAAGATTATGGAGGGTATTGTTACCCAAATTAACCAAACCAATACCAAAGCATTTGTGTTGGTGGTTTCAAATCCGGTTGATGTTTTAACCTATCATGTTTCAAAAATGATTACCGCGCCGGTTAAAGGCGTGTTCGGCAGCGGCTGCGCTTTGGACAGCTCGCGCTTAATCAGCGTATTGGCTGACCGCTTTGGCGAAAAGACCGAAAATATCAGCGGATATGTTATCGGCGAGCACGGAGATTCGCAAATTGTTGATTGGAACAGCGTGAAAATTTGCGGTAAATCAATTGAAGAATATTGTGCGGCCAAGGGTATTAACTGCACGGCAGATTATGAACAAGAAATTGCCGATGTGGTTAAAAATTACGGCATGACGATTATTTCCGGCAAAGGGCGCACCAATTACGGTATTGCCACCAGCGTTTGCGTTATTTCGCAGGCTTTGCTTAAAAACCGCGTTTCGGAATTAAGCGTTGCTTTGCCTGATGATGCTTTGCAAACGGCAGTAAGCAAACTGCATACTGTTTCAGCCAAAGGCGTAAATTAAGTTAAAGGAGATTGCAATGCATAATTTAGAAGAAAATTTCAGCCCGTTGGGCGCTATGCAGCCATCCGCCACGTTGGCAATTTCCGCCAAGGCCAAAGAACTTAAAGCCGCAGGCGCCGATATTTGTTCCATGACGGCGGGCGAGCCTGATTTTGATACTCCGCAAGCAATTAAAGACGCTTGCATTAAAGCTATTAACGAAGGTAAAGTTCGCTATTTGGCATCAAGCGGATTGCCGGAGCTTAAAAAAGAAATTGTAAAAAAATTTGCCGGTAACGGAATTAAAACCGCGCCGGAAAACATTATTGTTTCAACCGGCGCCAAGTTTGCGCTGTTTCAGGCGATTACAACTTTGTGCGGGGCAGGAGATGAAGCTGTTTTGTTTGCGCCTTATTGGCTCTCATATCCTGAGATGATTAAAGCCTCCGGCGCTAAAGTTGTGGAAGTTGTTACCCATCCTGAAAACAATTTTGAGCCTCTTAAGGCCGATTTGGAAAAAGCGATTACGCCTAAAACCAAACTGATTATTTGCAATTCGCCGAATAATCCGACCGGCGCGGTTTACAGCATGCAAACTTTGCAGATGATTGCCGATATTGCGGTTAAAAACAACATTATGGTTCTTTCAGACGAAATTTATGAAAAGCTGGTTTATAATCCGCAAGTTAAGCATATCAGTATAGCAAGCCTTAATCCGCAAATTGCCGATTTAACCATTACGGTGAACGGATTTTCAAAGGCGTATGCCATGACCGGTTGGCGCTTGGGCTATTTAACCGCGCCGCTATGGCTTGCCAAACGCATCAGCGCTTTGCAAAGCCATGCGACCAGCAACGCAACGTCATTTGTGCAATATGCTGCGGTTACGGCTTTGGAAGGCAAGGCTGACGCTGATGTTGCGTTAATGATAAAAGCTTTTGCCTCCCGCCGCGAGTTGATTTGTTCATTGCTTAAAAATGTTCCGAATCTTTCGTTTTTTGAACCGCAGGGAGCATTTTATGTAATGTGTAATATCAGCAAAACCGGCTTGAATGCTGATAAATTTGCTAAAAAAATTCTGGAAGACAAACTACTGGCGGTTATTCCGTGCACAGCGTTTGGTGCTCCTGATTATATTCGCTTGAGCTATGCCTGCTCAGAAGCAAACATTAAGGAAGCAGTTAAACGCTTAAACGAGTTTTGCGGTAAATTTTAATTAAGCCGCTGTAATTAAAACCGCCGGATTTTTATTTGTTCCGGCGGTTTTTGATTTGCGTGTTTTACATTAAGCGGCTGTTGTCAATAGCGGCTTTAATGAGCGAAACAAACAGCGGATGAGGGGCAAACGGCTTAGATTTAAGCTCAGGGTGAAATTGTACGGCGATAAACCACGGGTGATCGGGTCGTTCAACAATTTCGGGTAATTTACCGTCGGGCGATTTGCCGCTTACTATCATGCCGCCTTGTTTTAGCGTGTCTTCGTATTTTAAGTTTACTTCATAACGATGACGGTGGCGTTCCGAAATATTTTCGGTTCCGTACACCGCGGCAACCTTGCTGCCGTGCATAAGATTGCACGGATAAGCGCCCAAGCGCATGGTTCCGCCCAAATCGCCGTCTTTGTGGCGAACTTCTTTACTTCCGTCTTTATCCCATTCGGTCATTAAGCCCACTACCGGTTCGCAGTTGGGGTCAAATTCCGTGGTGTTGGCATTTTTAATTTTGCAAACGTTACGCATGGTTTCAATAACCGCCATTTGCATGCCGAAGCAAATACCTAAAAACGGAATTTTATGCTCGCGCGCATATTTTACGGCTTCAATTTTGCCGGCTGTTCCACGTTGTCCGAATCCTCCGGGGACAATAATCGCATTAACATCGTTTAAGTAATTTCCGGCAGGTTCCGACTCTAATTTTTCCGAATCTATCCATTTAATACGCACCTGATAATGATTGGCAATGCCGCCGTGCTTAATGGCTTCATGCAAAGACTTGTAAGCTTCAAGCAGTTGGGTGTATTTGCCGACAACCGCAACGGTAACTTCGCCTTCAGGCTTTTTAATGGTTTCAATAATTTGCTCCCACTTGCTTAAATCGGCCGGTTTATCGCACGGAATGCCAAAGTGGCGGCAAACGGCGTTATCCATACCTTCTTTAGAGTAAGCCAGCGGAACCTGATAAATGTTGCTGACGTCAAGCGCGGCGATAACATTTTCTTCACGCACATTGCAGAACAAAGCCAATTTGCGTTTTTCATTTTCAGGGATAGCCATTTGTGAACGGCAAAGCAGCATATCGGGTTGAATACCATATTCTTGCAGTTTTTTGACCGAATGTTGTGTCGGTTTGGTTTTAAGTTCGCCGGCAGTGGGGATAAACGGCAGCAGAGTTAAGTGCACAAACATAACGCGGTCGCGTCCGAGCTCATAGGCAACCTGACGAATGGCTTCTAAGTAAGGCTGACCTTCAATATCGCCGACGGTGCCGCCGATTTCACACAGCACAAAGTCTTCATCGGTGAGGTTAGATAATATAAAGTTTTTAATTTCATTGGTAACGTGCGGAACAACCTGAATGGTGGCGCCTAAATATTCGCCATGGCGCTCTTTATCAATAACGCGCTGATAAATTTTGCCGGTGGTAACGCTGTCATTTTTAGTGGCGGCAACTCCGGAAAAGCGCTCATAATGACCTAAATCCAAATCAGCCTCGGTTCCGTCGTCGGTAACAAAAACTTCGCCGTGTTGATACGGGCTCATAGTTCCGGGGTCAACATTAAGGTACGGGTCAAGTTTGCGCAAGCGAACCTTAAAGCCGCGGCCTTGTAAGGTGGCGGCAATTGAGGCGGAGGCTAAGCCTTTGCCCAATGATGAAACCACGCCGCCGGTAATAAATATAAATTTGATATTTGGATTAGTCATTTTAAGAAGTTCCTTGTTTTTATTACATTAAATTTGTTTTTTCAAAGTGAAAAAGGCACCTCACGGATTGGGGTGCCTTTTGTTGAAGTGTTTTCATTGTTACCTGCTATTTAGCGGTTGGAACGGCAGGTGCTTGCGGAGCAACCGGAGCCGGAGCGCTTTGAGCCGGCACGGTATCAATCAATGAAGCATTGTGATGATCGGCACCTTTGTAATATAAGCACAAAGCAATACTGGTAGCAAAAAAGACGGTTGCCAAAATTGCAGTGGTGCGGGTTAAAAGATTGCCGGTTCCGCGAGCGGTTAAAAAGCTGTTAGCGCCGGAGCCGCCGCCTAAGCCGTTTAATGCTCCGCCGTTAGAGCGTTGCATTAAAATTACAACCACCAAAAAAATGGCGGTAATTAAATGAATAACTAACAATACTGATCCCATAGTTTTTCCTTTCGGTTACTTATTTTTTACAAACGGTTGCGGCAATGCCCATAAAATCAGAGGCTTTTAAGCTGGCGCCGCCGATTAAGCCGCCGTCAACATCAGGTAAAGCCAACAATTCAGCGGCGTTAGACGGTTTTACCGAACCGCCGTAAAGCAAGCGCATTTTGTTAGCGGTTGCTTTGCCTAATTTTTTGGCAACAACTTTACGAATAGCGGCGTGAACTTCTTCAACATCGGCGGCAGTCGGAGTTTTGCCGGTGCCGATAGCCCAAACCGGTTCATAAGCAATAACGGTGTTTACGGCAGTCGCCGAATCGGGAACGGAGCCCATAATCTGTTTGGTGCAAACGTCAATGGTTTTGCCGGCATCGCGCTCTGCTTCGGTTTCACCGATGCAGATAACAGCTTTTAAGCCTGCTTTGTAAGCGGCTTCAGCTTTTTGGCAAATAAGTTCGTTGCTTTCATGGTGGTCGGCGCGTCTTTCGGAGTGTCCGACAATAACATAAGCACAACCGCAGTTTTTGAGCATAACCGGGCTGATGTCGCCGGTGTGAGCGCCTTTTTCAGCCGTGTGGCAATCTTGCGCGCCGAGCGCTACTTTTGAACCGCGCAGGGCTTTTTTAACGGTGGTTAACAGCGTAAACGGAGGGCAAACCAAAAATTCACATTCAGGTTTACCTAACTTTTTTACTTCAGTTGCAACTTCTTTGGCCAAAGCCGCGCCATCGGCGAGCAAGCCGTTCATTTTCCAGTTGCCGGCAATCAATACCTTACGAGACATTTGTTTTTCCTATTTTTGTTAAATACATATTGTTGCCAACTTTGTAACATACCGATTTAAGTTTTTCCAGTTAAAAAATGTTTTTAACACAGAAAATAACGGTTTTTTGTTGCATTGAGCTTTTTTATCCCCAAATATATAAAAACTTGTCAACACGCCCGATTTAATAATTGCATTAACGGATTATTAATTTATAATACCCCCAAAAATGATTTTTTATTTAAGGAAAGAAAAATGATAAGCAAATTAGCAAAGGCTCAGAAAAGTTGGGTGGCAAAGCTGATTTTAACTTTGACCGCTTTGAGTTTTATGTCAATGTTCGGTATGTACGGCTATTTCGTCACCGCCAGTAATAACCGCATGGTAATTAAAGTTGACGGTATTGAAATTTCACAAGCGCAATTTTCATATCGGTTGCAGCAAGAAATGCGCGAGGCTCAAAAACTTTTGGGCGCTGACGGCGAACTTGACGAAGATATGCGTCAGGCTTTGTTGCAGGCTTTGACTCAGCAAATGGTTAAAGATGCGGTTTTAGACCGCACGGCCGATAAATACCACGTTTTGTTCGGTAACCGTTTATTGCAGGGAGCCGTATTATCGGATCCGACATTTTATGATGCCGCGGGTAATTTTAATCGTGACGCTTTCCGCCAGGCTTTATCGCGCGCAAATATGAGCGAGGCTGATTATTTAGATAATATTAAGCGTACTCTGACCCGCCGTATGTTGGTTGAATATCCGATATTCGGGATTAATGTTCCGGAAGTTTTGCTTTCAGCCGCGGCTAAGGCCGATAATAAGCGCCGCACATTTAAATATGTGATGATTAAACCTGCCGAGCTTTCTATTGACCGCAAAATCAGCGATGATGAAATTGAGCAATATTACGAAGATTTTGCCTCATCGTTTATTGAGCCGGAACGCCGCGATTTAACGGTTATGTCGCTTTCATTGGCAGAAATCGGCGCCAAAATGCAGGTTTCGGAAGATGATGTTAATTTGTATTATGACGCGCATAAAGCTGATTTTGAAACTCCGCAAACCCGCGAAGTTTTACAAATAATTTTTAACGATGAAGAATCGGCCGAAAAGGCATATCAGTCTTTGCAAAACGGCGCTGATTTTTATAAAACGGCAGAAGAAGCCGGTCAATCAAAAGCCGATACTGATTTGGGATATGTTACCGAAGAAGATTTAATGGAAGAAATTGCTCAGCCGGTGTTTGAGTTAAGCAAAGGCGCGTATACCAAGCCGATACAGGTCGGCGATATGTGGCAGATTTTGAAAGTTGCCGATATTAACGCCGCCAGCAAAGTTTCGCACGCCGAAGCGGTTGCGCAAATTACCAAAATTATTAAAGATGAGCGTTTGTATGACGAATCGTATGCGCAGATGGTAAAAATTGAAGACGCGCTCGGCGCGGGCACAGATTTGGCTGAAATTGCCAAAACTTTTAACGCTGAGTTACTTGAAGTTAAAGGTTTGGCCGATGATGGCAGTGTTAAACGCGTTCCGCAAAAAATTGCCGAATCGGTTAAATCGCCTGATTTTATTGATACCGCGTTTTCATATAATGCCGGTGAAACCAGTCAAGTAATTGAAACGGAAGACGGTTTTATGGTGGTTAAAGTTGATAATGTTGCAGAGGCTCATCCGCAGGCATTGCAAGATGTTAAGCCGCAAATTGAAGAAATTTGGGCAGCAAACGAGCGTACCGCCATTGCGCAAGAAAAGATTAATGACGTTATGCACGATTTAGAAAACGGCGATGAAATTTCTCAGGTTGCCAAGCGTTACGGATTAAAGCTTTATAAGTCACAGCCGATTACCCGTAATGAAACTTTTGCTAACCTGCCGTACGGCGATGTTCGGGAAATGTTTGCTGAGCCTTTAAATACGCCGCGTCAAATTCAGCAGGGCGATGATTATTTAATCGCCGTTGCCGACAATGATTATAACAATTCGGCGCCGCTTAGCGAATCGGAGCAAAATTTGGTAAAACAAAAGGCATTCTTGTCGCTTGCTTCTGATTTTGGCGAGGCTATGCTTTCAAGCTTTGCCAATGAGTATAAAATTAAAATCAAATATAAGCTTTTGGGCTTTGAAGACTAATTTTGAGCCGCCGTTACGGCGGCTTTTTAGCAAGAGGGATTATAGTATATGAAAGTTGTATTTATGGGCACTCCGGATTTTGCCGTTCCGGTTTTGCAGCGCCTGATTGATGAACATGAAGTGATTTGTGTTTATACCCGCGCGCCGAAAGAGGCGGGCAGAGGCAATAAGCTCAGCAAAACTCCGGTACACTTGCTTGCTGAAAGCAAAGGCATTGAGGTACGCACGCCTAAAACCCTGCGCAATGAAGAAGAGCAAGAGCGCTTTTGCGCGTTAAATGCCGATATTGCGATTGTGGCGGCGTACGGGCTTATTCTGCCTAAAGCGGTGATTGAAGCTTTTCCGCGCGGGTGCTTAAATGTGCATGCGTCATTGTTGCCGCGTTGGCGCGGAGCGGCTCCGATTCAGCGCGCTGTTGAGGCCGGCGATAAAGAGAGCGGCGTTACCATTATGCAGGTGGTTGAAGCCTTGGACGCCGGCGCAATGTATAAAAAAGGCGCGGTGCCGATTACGCCTGATATGACCGGCGGCATGCTGCATGATAAACTTGCGGTAATCGGGGCAGATTTAATGTCTGATGTGTTACGGCATTTAGATACAATTAAAGCCGAGGAGCAAGACGAATCGCAGGTTACGTATGCGTCCAAAATTGATAAAGCCGAAAGCTTGCTTGATTTTACGCGGGCGGCTGAGGTGTTAGAGCGTAAAATCAGAGCTTTTAATCCGTTTCCGGCGATGTTTTTTGAGTATAACGGCGAGCGTTTTAAGGTGTTGAGCGCGCAAGTTGTTGATTTATCCGGAAAAGCAGGGCAAATTTTGGAAGGAAAAGATAATCTGATTATTGCCTGCGGCGGTAAAGCGCTTAAAATTACGGAAATTCAGCGGCAGGGCAAAAAAGCAATGCCGACTGCCGATTTATTGCGCGGATTTTCGTTTGCAAACGGAACGATTTTATAAGTGAGGCTGCGATGCGCTTAAAATTTGTGTTTGCGATAATTGTATTTGCTCTGCTGATTGTTTTGTGTGGCGCTTATGCGGTTTATCGCGCAACTGCCAATCCGTATGATTTTCCGATAGATTTGGTTTATACCTGGGTTGACGGCAACGACCCGAAATGGCAGGCTAAAAAAACTTATTGGCAAAAACAATATAATCCTGATGATGAATACGCCATAACTCCGGCGCGTTGGCGCGACCGCGATGAGCTGAAATACAGCTTGCGTTCGGTTGAGCAATATATGCCGTGGGTACGCAATATTTTTATTGTTACCGATAATCAGGTGCCGGCGTGGCTTAATCTGAAGCACCCGAAAATTAAGATTGTCAGTCATGCGGAGATTTTTCCGGCTGATGCGTTGCCGGTGTTTAACTCAATGGCGATAGAAACTCGTTTGGCCTATATTCCCGGTTTGGCAGAACATTTTATTTATTTTAATGATGATGTTTTTACAGCCGTTTATCTTTCGCCTGATTTTTTCTTTACTGCGGACGGAACGCCGATTTTTTATAATGAGCTGTATTCAAAGTCATACGTTAAAGGGTTGCTTGAATATCACAAAAATGAAATGTGGGCTAAGTTATGGCAATTACCGACTAAGCTGATTGCTGATAAGTTTGGCGGCGAGCCGTTTTATATGCTTGATACGCATACGGGCGGCGCTATTCGTAAATCTGATTTTTTGGCGGCGGAAAAGACTTTTCCCAAAGAATTTAAGCGCACCACTTATTCAAAATTCAGAACCGAAAATGATTTAAGCTTGGGTATTATCAGTATGTTGGAATTTTTAAACCACCGCGTAGCGGTAAAAGGAGCCAATCAGGTTGATAAAAAATTTAACTGCAAAACTGCCGGAGTTTTAATTATGGGGCACATGGAAGAGTTAGAGAGTAAAAAGCCTTGCCAATTTTGCTTAAATGATACGCAAACCAACTCTGATGAGCTTAACCGCAAGCATGTTTTGTATATGCAGCAAAAATTTCCGTATAAATCAGCGTTTGAAAAATAAAAAAACTCCCTGTGTTTATAGGTAAACACAGGGAGTTGGTGTTAAATTACAGACTATTCAAACGTCCAAGAAACGGAGTTGGTGCTGCCCTCAGAGGAAGCGGCTTCCGCCTCTGAAACCGAATATTTGGTTTTTACGGCATTATCTTCAGTGTTGGTTTCAGATGATGAAGAACTGCTTCCTGAAGATGAACTATTGCCGGAAGAAGAGTTGCCTCTATCATCATCACTTGTTCTGCTACCGTCTGCCATAGCGTTAGAAACAGCAAAAACAGCCATAAAAGCAAATATTGCAATCAATTTTTTCATAAAATTATCCTTTCAAAATTTAAGGGTTATTGTTGGTTCCGTTAATTTTAATTTCTTTTAAGCCGACTTTGTCACCGTCACCCCAATCGGCAGTGCCGATGCTGACTGTCGCTTCTTTCGGCAAGCCGGTATAGGTGAGCTTAAAAGCTAAATCGGCATGGCCGTCTATCGCCACTGTTTCAAGCAGCACATTGCCGCCGTACGCATTTTTAACCGTTTGCTCGTCTAACACCATGTCATTGGGAAACACGCCCAACTTTATGGCCGTTTTGAGCGGCTTGCTTGCAAGCGATGAATAATCTTTGGAGTTTAGAAAAATGGTGCGCAAATTGGCAACAATATGGGAAACCTGATCTTCGGTTTTATTAAGCTTATACTTTTGCATAGCCTTAGCGTATCCGGCAATACCGCCTACCGACAGCACCCCGATAATCGCCAAAACGCCGAGCATCTCTACCATACTGCGGCCGGATTGATTGTTGTTTTTCATTAAATTTCCCCTGACTAAATTTAATAATGCTATCAGCATACTCTGTTTATGGCTAAATTGCAATATGTATAAAGTTATACCCTGATAATTAGGCTATATTTACTTGATATTATGAAAGCAGTGACTATATCAAAAGTGTTCAAGGAGATAAAAGGAAAATATATTTTTCTTTTTTACAAATTGAGCGCTTTATAAATTAACTTTATTGTTTTTTATAAAGATGGTGAATGAGGAGCGTTGTTTTGTAATAAACATGCTCCTCTTTGTTTATGAGCAAAGTTCGCCGATTATGTAGTTTAAGAGCAGAAAGCCTTTATCAGTTGCCGCTATGTTTTCTGCCGTACCACTAAGCAAACCGTTTTGCACAAGCTCATTTAAAGCGCGATTATTTACAAAATCATCAAAATTTAAGCCGCAGATTTGCGTAAAATGCAGCTTGTTAATGCCGGTTTGCAGGCGCAGGCCCATAATTATCAGCTCTTCGGCTCGTTCGTCGGTAGAAAGCTCTTCCGTTAAGTGAGGGTGCACCAATGCGTAATGGCGGCCACCTATTTTCAAGCGGCCGTGCGCCGATTCACCGATGCCGATGTAATCATCGCCTAGCCAATAGCATTTATTGTGTTTGGATTCATATTGTTTAGGAGCAAAGTTTGAAACCTCATAGCGCGGGTAACCGTTTGCGCGTAAAAAATCAACGGTAAAGTTGTACATTGCCGCGGCGGTTTCCGCATCGGGAATTTTTATGTTTTTGGCGGCAAAAACCGTGCCTTCTTCAATAGTCAGCTGATAAAGCGATAAGTGCTTAAACCCCAAGCCGGCAATTAAACTAAGTTCTTGCTCCCAATTTTTAAGAGTTTGCCCGGGGCGGGTATAAATAAAATCAGCCGAATGGTTGGTAAAGTTTTTGAGCACTTCCTCAATGCTGTGTAAAGCCTGTTTAAGGTTGTGAGTTCGTCCTAAAAAACGCAAGTCAGCATCGTTTAAGGCTTGCACGCCCAAAGATAAGCGGTTGATTCCGGCTTGTTTTAATTTTGCAAACATATCCGGATATTCAGAATTGGGGTTGGCTTCCAAACTTATTTCAGGGTTATCTTCAAAACTCCATAATTTGGCAATGTGTTCCAATAATCGGCTTATTAACTCAGGTTTTAATAAAGACGGAGTGCCGCCGCCGAAAAATACGGAGCGTATTTTTCGGTTCGGCATCAGATGGTGATAATAATCAAGCTCGTTGAGATATGAGGCAACAACTTCATTCTGATTAACCTTGGGGTTGACTCGTTTGAAAAAGTCACAATAAGGGCACTTGCTTTTGCAATACGGCCAGTGAATATATACCGAAAGCGGTTGATTTGCTGCCTTATCTGTCATTTTTAAGCTTTGGATTTGGCACTGTCTTTATAAACGGATAGCATTATACCGCCAAAGAGCAGGGCAAAAGTTACGCTGAGCGATTGCCATGCGGCAATTTCAATGCCGAAATGCGGCAGAAAGATTTTGCATCCGATAAAAATTAAAATAATGGAAAGCGCCGGTTTAAGGTATGTGAATTTATTGACAATAGCTGCCAGCAAAAAGTACAAAGCTCTTAACCCTAAAATAGCAAAAATATTGCTGGTATAAACCACAAACACATCTTGTGTGATTAAAAAGATAGCGGGAATGCTGTCAAAAGCAAAAATAACGTCCATGGTTTCAATGATAATCAGGGCAAAAAACAGCGGCGTAATATGCCAATGTCCGTTTTCTTTGAACATAAAATGCTGTTCGTGAAGTTCATGTGTAACATGAAAGAATTTTGATAATATTTTGTAAATACGAGATTCTCTGAAAGGGGTTTCTTCGCCGTCTTTTATGGAAAGCATTTTAGCGCCGGTGTAAATTAAAAAGACTGAAAAGATGTAAAGTACCCAATGAAAACGTGAAATTAAGGCTTCGCCCAAGAAAATCATGATGCCGCGCATAAATAAAGCGCCTAAAATGCCCCAAAACAGCACACGGTGCTGATACTTTGACGGAACGCCGATGGTGGAAAAAATAACCGACATAACAAAAATATTATCAAGCGAGAGGCTCTTTTCCAGTAAATAGCCGGTGAAGTAAAGCATGCCTTTTTCAGTGCCTTCTTCATAAATTACAAATATGCCGAAAATAATGGCGATAACCACATAAAATACGCACATCCACAAAGTGTGCCAAAAGTGCGGTTCTTCATTTTTGCGGTTAAACACAAAAAGGTCTAAAACCAATAAAACAATTACGCTGATACCGAAAATGGTCCACATCCAGTTTTGCGATAAAATGGCGTGGTGGGTAAAAAGTTCATTTAAGCTCTGCATTAAGTTATCCTTATAATTTATTGTTATATCTCAAGATTCCATACAGTACGGATAATATCTTCAATATTTAAATATTTGGGTTTCCAGTTTAAAATTTCACGTGCTAAATCAGCCTTAGCAATAAGGGTGGCAGGGTCGCCGGCGCGGCGCGGGGCATAATGATAGTTTAAGCGCTTGCCGATAACGTTTTCGGCGGCGTCAACAATTTGCTTTACGGAAATGCCTTGTCCGGTGCCTAAATTCAAGCAATATGACTTTTTATCGCTCATCAGGCGTTTAACGGCGGCAACATGGGCGGAGGCTAAATCGCTGACATGAATGTAATCACGCACGCAGGTACCGTCAGGAGTATCATAATCACTGCCGAAAATGGCAAAACTTTCACGTTTGCCGGTGGCGGTTTCCATGATTATCGGCAGTAAATTTTGCGGGTTTTGCTCGCGTCCGGTAATGCTTTTGTCGGCAGCATAGCCGACAGCGTTAAAATAGCGCAGAGCAATGTAATTAAACTCTTTCAGGCGGCTGTACCATTCCATTAAACTTTCCATTGTTACTTTAGTGTAGCCGTAAAAATTAATCGGGTTAAGCGGGTGGCGTTCATCAACCGGAGTGTAAATCGGCATGCCGTAAACCGCGGCCGAAGATGAAAATACTAAATGCTTTACGCCGTTATCGGCCATGGCATTTAAGATATTGACCGAGCCGTTTAAGTTGTTTAAGGCGTATTTTTGCGGATTTTCCATTGATTCGCCGACGGCTTTTTTGGCGGCAAGATGAATAACCGCGTCAATATTTTGGCTCATAGCCGCGTCAAGAGCTTTGCGGTCTAAGATATTTCCTTTAATAAAACCGGCTTCATGAAACAAGTTAACTTCTTGTCCGGTGGACATGTCGTCAAACACAAGCGTTTCATAGCCACCGTCAAGAAGTTCTTTTACTACATGGCTGCCGATGTATCCGGCGCCGCCGATAACTAAAATTTTAGGCATTTTTACCTCGTAAACAATTAATTTGTTTTATTTTATAGCTGAATATTCAGGCAAGGTCAAATTTTATGTTTAAAGGTTATCCCCGTTATCCACAGGTTAAAAAATTTTTTACAAGCATTTTTTGTAAAAATGTATCAATACAGAAGTAATAAAACGACTCATTTTGAAACGGACTTACGATGGAAACGATAGATACTACAAAATTGCCGCAGAATTTGGAAGCGGAGCAAGCTTTGCTCGGCGCGATTTTGGCTAATAATAAAGCTATGGAAAAGGTTTCGGAATTTTTGAAGCCGCAGCATTTTGCCGATTCCGTGCACGCCAAGATTTTTGAAGTGATTGCAATGTTGATTCAGCGCGGGCATATTGCCGACGTTATCACCTTAAAAAACTATTTTGAGCAAGAAGGCACGCTTAACGAGGTGGGCGGCACCAATTATTTAATTAAGCTTGCCGACAGCGCCTCGCCGATGACGAATGTTGAATATTACGGTCGGTTTATTTATGATAAATATCTGCGCCGCGAACTTATTAACACCGGAACTGAAATTGTTAATAACGCCTTTAAAGAAACGGCGGATTTGTCGGCTGCTGAGCAAATTGAGGCAGCGGAACAAGAGCTTTATCGTTTGGCCGACCAGGGTGACGCGCAAGGCGATTTTATTGAATTTGCCAGCGCGCTTAACTCATCGCTTAATTATATTAATATTGCGTTTCAGAAAGAGGGTAAAATTTCAGGCTTGTCTACCGGTTTGGAAAAGCTTGACTACAAAACCGGCGGCTTAAACAACTCGGACTTGATTATTATCGCGGGGCGTCCGGCGATGGGTAAAACCGCGCTTGCCACTAACATTGCCTATAATGTGGCGGATTATATGAGCCGCGCCAAAGATATGGATCCGCATGACAGGGGCGTTGCCTTTTTTTCACTTGAAATGTCGGCCGACCAGTTGGCGTCGCGTATTTTATCAACCGTTACGCAAACTCCGGGCAATAAAATGCGTACCGGCGAGCTTGATAACGCGCAGTTTACCCGCATTACGGCGGCGGTGCGCGAGCTTGAAAATATTCCGCTTTATATTGACGATACGCCGGGGGTTACCATTACCTCAATTCGCACTCGCGCGCGGCGCTTAAAGCGCACCAAGGGCTTAGGTTTGATTGTGATTGACTATATTCAACTGATTACCGGCAGCAATAACAAAAAGAACGAGGGCAACCGTGTGCAAGAATTGTCGGAAATTTCACGAGGCTTGAAAATTTTGGCCAAAGAGCTGAAAGTTCCGGTTATTGCGCTTTCACAATTAAACCGCGGTGTTGAGCAACGTGATGATAAACGCCCGGTGATGTCGGACTTGCGTGAATCCGGTTCTATTGAGCAAGATGCCGATATTGTTATGTTTGTGTACCGTGAAAACTATTATATTCATAATGAAGAGCCGAAAATTAAACAGAACGAAACGCCGGATAAGTTTCAGCATCGTATGGAAGAATGGCAAAAACGCGACCGCGAAACCACCAATTTGGCGGAAGTTATTATCGGTAAACAGCGTCATGGTCCGACCGGCACCGTAAAATTGTTTTGGAACGGCGAATACGCGCAATTCGGCAATTTGGCAAATGAAGAAAATTTACCGGAACAAATAGGCTAAAATATGAAAAAAATATCCGATTATACTGAAGAAGAGTGGGAAAATGTTTGCAATCATTGCGGCAAATGCTGTTTGATTAAACTGCAGGATGATGATACCGGCGATATTTATTATACCAATGTGGTGTGCAAATATTATGATGAAGATAAATGCCGCTGCTCGGTTTATGACAAGCGCTGTAAGTTGGTGCCGGAATGCTTAAAACTCAGCAAAAACAATGTGCAAAACATTGAGTGGATGCCCAAAACCTGTGCGTATCGGCGTTTATTTGAACATAAACCGGACATGCCGGTTACCACCATCAAAGGCCGCTGTGTTTCAGAAACTTTGGTTAATCCGGATAATTTGGAAGATTATATTGTTGATTGGGGCGATCTATGAGCGTTGATTTGAAGTTAGAAACTGAATATAATCCGCAAAGCCGCTATGAAAATATGCAAGGTATTGAGCCGGAGTTTTGGAAGCATAAAAAGCTTGATGAAATGAACAAAGATGAATGGGAGCTTTTGTGCGACGGTTGCGGCAAATGTTGCCTTAATAAGCTTGAAATTAAAGGCAAAATTAAATTTACCAACACGCATTGTCGGTTTTTGAACTGCCAAAACTGTTTGTGCAAAATTTATGCGCATCGCTTTGAGGTGGTGCCGGATTGCCGCGATATTGATTTGGCGGCGGTACGGGAAAAACCGCGTTGGTTGCCTAAAACCTGCGCTTATTGGCTGCTTGATAACGGTTATGACCTGCCGGCATGGCATCCGCTGATTACCGGTGACGCGATGAGCGTTCATGAGTCGGGCAATTCGCTCAAGGGCAGGGAGTTGGTGAACGAATCGGAGGTTGATGATTATGAAAATTACATTGTTGACTGGTCAGACCTTTGATTTGGAAAACAGTTTTCCGTTTCCGCTTGAAGTTAAAAAGTCAACCAAATTAAAGCGGTTGAGCGTGCGTATTGACGGCAAAAAAAAGCAGGTGGTGCTTAATATGCCGCGTTTTTGCTCATCAAAAAAAGCGTTTGCGTTTATCAGTGAGCATCAGGAATGGATAGAGGCGCATTTAAATGCCTTGCCGCAAGTTAAAGATTTTGAAGACGGCGAAAAAATTATGCTCTTTGGGCAAGAGGTGCTTATTTGCCATAAATCTGAAAGTTTAAGCGCTCCCAAGCTTAAAAACGGGGTGCTTTATGTGGGTGGCGACAAACGTTTTTTACATAGACGGGTAAAAGATTATATCAAAAAACGGGCGCAGGAAGAATTTTCGCAAAAGTCAGAGGTGTTGGCGGCAAAACTCGGCTGCAAGCTTATCGGAGTCAGTATTAAAGATACCAAATCACGCTGGGGAAGTTGCTCGTCATTAAATCATATTAACTATAACTGGCGGATTGCCTTGGCTCCGGCGTGCGTGATTGACTACTTAATGGCGCATGAAGTTTCGCACTTAAAACATCGCAATCATTCGCCGGCTTTTTGGCAATGCGTGAAAGAACTTTACGCCGGCGCGGCGCTAGGGCGCAGTTGGCTTAAAGCGCATGGCAACGAGCTTTATTTATATCGTTAATTTTTATATTCATAATTGACAAAAACTCCGAATCGCGGTATATTTGTAACGTTAAAACATATTAGTATGAAGAATTTTTTTGTTGTTTTGTCAGCATTATTGCTGCTGACCTTCACGTCATGTGAACAGTATGTACTTCCGCAAGAGACAATTGCTTACTCGCTCAGCGTTTTCAATGCGACCATGAGCGAATATGAAGCAACGTTAGAGAAACTCCATGATTTGGAGACGTTGCAGGAAGTTTCCGCGCCGGAAGTCAAAGATTCGCTAACCGCACAGATGGACAGTTTGTTTATTCAGATGTCGGTGCTTATCGGTACTCATGAAAGTACGCGCGTTGCTCTGGAAACCCTGTCCGGTAAAAAGATAAATGAAATCACCCCGTCACCGGTGATTGTTTCAGTTTATCGTTATACGGAAGCAGTGCGAATTTTCCGCAATGCCGATGCAACCATGCAAAAAGAAATGAAAGGTTTGCGTTTGTTGCAAGGAGTTCCGCATATCGGTAAAAATGCGGCGGAAATCAAAAAATCAGAGCGAAAGCTTGCTTCATTTGAGGCTTATTATATGAACTTTGCCTACATAATGCAAAGTTTAAGGTCAGAAAAAGTGAAGAAACTTTAGGCTCGGTGCAAGAGAAAGATAAAAGCCCTTGAATTTTTAATTTTCAAGGGCTTTTGCTTGTTTAGCGCTCAAGTTTTTTATATTTTAAGCGGTGAGGGCGGCAGGCTTCATCGCCCAAACGGCGGCGCTTGTCTTTTTCATATTCTTCAAAGTTACCCTCAAACCATTCAACATGACCTTCGTCTTCATAGGCCAGAATATGAGTTGCCAAACGGTCTAAAAACCAACGGTCGTGCGAAGTTACCAATACGCACCCCGGATAATTCATAATGCCTTCTTCCAGCGAGCGCAGGGTGTCAACGTCTAAATCGTTGGTCGGCTCGTCAAGCAAAATAACATTAGCGCCTTTACGCAGCATTTTGGCCAAATGCACGCGGTTGCGTTCACCGCCGGAAAGCTGTCCGACCTTCTTTTGTTGGTCAGAGCCCTTAAAGTTAAATTGCCCAACATAAGCGCGCGACGGCATTTGCTTTTTACCAAGCTCAATAATGTCTAATCCGTCAGAAATTTCTTCCCAAACGGTTTTATCGGAATTGAGTTCGTCGCGGGTTTGGTCTACATAGCCTAAATCAACGGTTTCACCGATTCTGATTTCGCCGGAATCGGGTTTTTCCTGACCGGTAATCATTTTAAATAAGGTGGTTTTGCCGGCGCCGTTCGGTCCGATAATGCCGACAATCGCGCCCTTGGGGATTTTGAAAGAGAGGTCGTCAATCAAAACCTTATCGCCGAAAGCTTTGGTTAAGTGATTGGCTTCAATTACCAAATCGCCCAAACGTTCAGTCATCGGAATGTTAATGTACGCATGGGTGATTTTGTCTTTAACTGCCTGTGAAAGCAACTCGTCATAAGCGTTAATACGAGCTTTTGACTTAGCTTGACGCGCTTTCGGATTTTTTTGAATCCATTCAAGTTCATTGGCTAAAGTTTTTTGACGGGCGGTTTCTTCGCGCGCTTCCTGTTCTAAACGTTTTTGCTTTTGGGCTAACCATGAAGAATAATTGCCTTCATACGGAATGCCTTGTCCGCGGTCAAGTTCTAAAATCCAACCGGTGACGTTGTCTAAGAAGTAACGGTCGTGGGTGACCATAACCACAGTGCCTTTATAATCTTTGAGGTGTTGTTCAAGCCATGCCACGGATTCGGCGTCCAGGTGGTTGGTCGGCTCGTCAAGAAGAAGCATATCGGGCTTTTGCAACAACAAACGGCATAAAGCCACACGGCGTTTTTCACCGCCCGAAAGTTTGGTAACATCGGCATCGGCAGGCGGACAACGCAGGGCGTCCATCGCAATTTGAATAGTGCGTTCCAAGTCCCAACCGTTGCATGCGTCAATTTTTTCTTGCAACTCAGCTTGTTTTTCAATAAGCGCATTCATTTCTTCATCGCTCATCGGTTCGGCAAATTTGGCGGAAACTTCTTCAAACTCGCGCAGTAAATCGCGTGTTTCGCCAAGGCCGTCCATAATATTTTCAATAACGTTTTTATCAGGGTTAAGTTTAGGCTCTTGCTCTAAATAGCCGACTTTAACGCCGTCTGCCGCCCAGGCTTCGCCGTTAAATTCTTTGTCAACGCCGGCCATAATTTTAAGCAGAGTTGATTTACCGGCGCCGTTTACGCCCAAAACCCCGATTTTGGCTCCGGGAAGAAAAGACAAGGTGATACCTTTAAATAATTCTTTTCCTCCGGGGAAAACTTTGGTTAAATTTTGCATGACAAAAACATATTGATAGGCGGGCATAAAGCTCTTCTCCTTGCTAAAAATTGATAGATTAAGTTAAATTAAAATCCGTCTTGCATTTGGCGTTCGCGCAATGCTTTTTGATAGGCCGGATCATTATGAATCTTTTTGGTTTGTTCCTGATACATCTTGATGTATTTTTGGCGGGCGTCAGGATCCTTTTTATAAACCAAAGTGGCGTCATACTCATGGCGCGGAGTAATGATTTTGCCGTCCGGCATTTTAATGGTACCATTGCCGTATAACACGGCTTTAAATATCGGTTGCTCATTAAAAGCGGCGGCAATGGACGAGCAATCGTTAAATCCGTCGCGCATTTTAGATACAAACGCATTGGCTTTATATTCATTATAAGCCTTCATGCCTTCAGCCTGCACGGCGTCTGACGATGCTTTTGAAACCATAATGGCGCGGGCAAGCAATTCAAACGTGTCGTATTTTTGCGCCTGACAAGCCAAGCCCTGACCGGCAACAGCGCCTAAAGACTGCATTTCTTCAATATAAGACGGACCGTCGGCATAAGCTGCGGCGGCGTTTAACATCATGAGCATAACTAAAGTTGACTTTTTCATAACATCTCCTTATTTTTTAGCCCTCATTATACAGATAAGAAGTAAAAAAGCAATTAATTTAAAAAAATTAGCAAAATTAAAAAAATGGGTTGACATTTGAAGTTAATTGGCATAAATTCCGCTCAACTGAAATAAGAAGGAACAGAAAAATGAAATGCTATAGCTCTTTAAAATCTAAAAAAACTCGTGATAAGGACTGCAAGTTGGTTCGCCGCAAAGGTCGTGTTTACGTTATTAACAAGAAAAACCCGAAAATGAAATGCCGTCAAGGCTAATTGAGGCTTTTTTGTTAGCTCTTTTGTTTTGTTAGATATAAAATACCCGCTGTTTTAAGGCGGGTTTTTTGTTGCGGATTATGTATGCTTATTGTTAAAACTCCCCTGAACCGATTGGCGCAGGGGAGTTAGGTGATAAAACTTATTTTTTTTATGATAAAGATTTCAGCAAGAGGGATAAGTTGGTCATAAAGAGCTTTACGGAAATGGCAAGCAAAATAATGCCGAACAGTTTTTGAATAATGTAAATAAAGCCCGGAGCTAAAAGTTTTTCAAACTTATTGGTCAAGGTAATGATAATGTATACAACCAACATATTGGCAAGCACGGCGAGCATTACGTTAATATCATGATACTGCGAACGAATGGAGAGCAGGGTAGTTAGTGAGCCGGCGCCGACGATTAACGGAAATACAATCGGGGTGATGGTGGCGTCTTTAGGCAGGTTGGGGCTGTCGCGGAAGATTTTAATATCCAAAATCATTTCAAGCGCGATAACAAATAAAATCATGGAACCGGCCACCGCAAATGATGATAAATCAAGTCCGAACAGCTGTAAAAAAGCGTCGCCGACATAAAAGAAACCGACAAATATTACAAGCGAGATAACGCTTGCTTTAGTAGCGCTTACAACTTTGCCTTTGTTTTTTAAGTCAATGATAATCGGGGTGGAGCCGGTAATATCAATAATGGCGAACAATACCAAAAACACGCTGAAAAATTCGCGTAAATCAAATAAATTTAATGACAACATTGTTTTTCCTTATATAAACAGTTAAAGAATATCGCTGTTTGTATCACGTCAAATAATTCAGTCAATAATTATTTGATTTAAATGCATAAAAAACTTGAAAAATAATTATTTATGTGTATAAATCAATCAGTCTTAAAAATCGGGGCGCGCCGTTTTTAAGATTTTAACCTCGCGCAAGACCGCTCCGCTTGTTTGGAGCCGGCATTTTTGAAAAATTTTATTTAAATGACAAATACAGAATTTAAAATTCCCGAAACAACCGAAAGCTTTGCTGATTTGCTGAATGAACAATTCGGCGATAAAGGTATTGTCGGCTCGGTTGTTAAAGGTACCATTATCAATATCGGCGATGACTATGTTACCGTTGACGTAGGCTTGAAATCAGAAGGTCGTATTCCGTTGCGTGAATTCGGTCAAAACCCTGAACTCAAAATCGGCGACAAAGTTGAAGTTTTGGTTGACCGCTATGAAGATAAAGACGGCAACATTGTGCTGTCGCGTGAAAAAGCCCGTCGTGAAGAAGCTTGGGCTGAGCTTGAAGCTGCCATGAACGCCGGACAACGTGTAAACGGTGTTATTTTCGGTCGTGTTAAAGGCGGCTTTACCGTTGATTTGAACGGCGCTATTGCTTTCTTGCCGGGGTCACAAATTGACATTCGCCCGATTAGAGACATTACTCCGTTAATGGGTATTTCTCAGCCGTTCCAAATTTTGAAAATGGATCGTTTAAGAGGCAATATCGTTGTTTCACGCCGTGTTGTTTTGGAAGAAACCAGAGCTGAAGCTCGCGCTGAATTGATTGATACCATTAAAGAAGGCGCTGTTTTGGACGGTATTGTTAAAAATATTACCGATTACGGCGCATTTATTGATTTGGGCGGTGTTGACGGCTTGTTGCACGTTACCGACATTTCATGGAAGAGAATCAATCATCCGGCAGAAGTTTTGTCGGTTGGTCAGACTGTTAAAGTTCAGGTTATCAAATTCAATGAAGATACTCAGAGAATCAGCCTTGGCATGAAACAGCTTGAAAATGATCCGTGGCAGTCAGTTGCCGAAAAATACAAAGTAGGCGAAGTTTATACCGGTAAAGTTACCAACATCACCGATTACGGCGCATTTGTTGAACTTGAAGACGGTATTGAAGGCTTGGTACACGTTTCTGAAATGAGCTGGACTCGCAAAAACGTTCATCCGGGTAAAATCGTTTCCACTTCTGAAGAAGTTCAGGTTAAAGTTTTGGAAGTTGATCCGGAAAAGAGAAGAATCAGCCTCGGCATTAAACAATGCACCCCGAATCCTTGGGCTGCTTATGTTGAAGAGCATCCGGTCGGGTCAATCATTGAAGGCAAAATCAAAAACATTACCGAATTTGGTTTGTTTGTTGGTTTAACCGATGAAATTGACGGTATGATTCACCTTTCAGACATTGCTTGGGGTAAATCAGGCGAAGAAGCTGTTAAAGATTACACCAAGGGTCAGGATATTACCGCTAAAATTATTGACGTTGATGTTGAAAAAGAACGCATCAGCCTCGGTATTAAACAAATGGCTGAAAACAATGCCGCTTTGGCTTTGGAAAACTTAAAGAAAGGCGATGTTGTTAAAGCTGTTGTAGTAAGCAGTGATGACAAAGGCGTTAATGTTGAAGTTGAAGGCATTGCCGCTACCATTAAAAAAGCTGACTTGTCAAAAGACAAAGCCGCTCAAAATCCGGAAGATTATCAGGAAGGTCAGGTTTTGGAAGCCAAAATCACCTCTGTTGATAAAAAGAACGGCAAATTGGGCGTTTCTGTAAAAGCATTGGAAATTGAAGAAGAAAAGAAGGCATTGGAAGAATACACCGCTGCCAACAATTCAGGCTCTTCATTGGGCGATGCTTTAGGTGAAGCTTTGAAGAAAAATAATCAATAACCGATTATAGGTTCTTAATTAAAGCCCCTTGAGTTTTGTTTCTCAAGGGGCTTTGGTTTTATTATTTTTCATACCCTGATGGCAAGCCGTAAAAACATTCTTTCTTTTTAGAATATGCTGACCACATACGGTCACCGTAGCAAAAATGCCACCATTCGTGCGGATAATTTTTAAAACCGGCTTTTTCCATTGCATTTTTTAATATGGCGCGGTTTTGTTTTTGTTCCAAATTCAAAGTTCCGGAGTCGGTCGGTGTTTTTGCATTATTTTCTAAATACTTGGTTCCCATATCATAATCAAGACCCCGTCTATCGCACAACGAAATATCAACGGCTCCGCCGGTTTGATGTCCGCCAAAACCAAAACGCGGGTCGGCGCAAACAGCTTTTACTTTTTTTATTATTTCAGAATCCGGCAATTCATGGTTAAGCGATTTTATATGCCGGTAATGATGATTCCAACGCCGCTGTTGTTCGGCAATCGGGCGGAAAGCAGAGTATATTTTGAAAAAATAGTTTTCAGGTAAATACTGTTGGGCAACTTTTAAATTATTATAAACCTGCTCTCGTAACAATACAGAATCTCGCGCTTGTAATTCATCAGCAAAATAAAGGGATTGGTCTTGCTTAATGTTGACTAGCTTGTCATGGTTTTCTTTAATGGGTATATTATTTATTACCGCGCCTGGAATTGTTTCACGCAATCCTAAATTCCAGAGCATAAACTTTATTCGGTCTTTACAATTCATGATGTTGTATCTTAACAATTAACGATACCGCATTGTATGCATAAAATTATTTTAAGTCAATGCAAGTGTAGGTTATTTCCATAAGGCATATAAAACGCAGGCAGTGCCGTCACAAGCGTTGCAAAGGTTGTGGATTTTGTTTAAGTCCAAATTATGTAGGCAAGTGTAAGATGCATTACAGTAACTGTCTCCGACCAAATTGCCGATGTATTTGCCGCTTGAATAATCATCGGAATCAGAGTTGAATGTTTCAAGTTGCCATAAATTGGCAGAGTTTTCTTTAGCGGCAATTACTATGTTGCGGCAAACTTCCGCACCGCCGGAAGATGGAGCAAAATGAAAGCCGATAGCGCCAAAGTTGTTTTGCGTTTCTGTTCCGTCAGAATCAGTCCATTTAGCATTGTTGTAATAAACCATAATTTTATTTTTAAACCAAGAATCTCTTAGGGTTGCGTTGTTCTCATATATAATGCCGTCAGGAAGTAAATTCATTTTATGTAAAAGTGTACCGTAAAAAGTAGTATTGTTCGGCTCATATTGCAGCTGTCCCTTGAGTTGCAATACATTATTAATCAGCATATTAACGGCTTCAGCGTGTTTGTTAAGCTTATATTTCATCATCGCCTTGCTGTATCCGCTTATTGCCCCGACGCTTAAAACACCTATTATCGCCAAAACGCCGAGCATTTCCACCATACTTCTTCCGGATTGTGTATACATGAGCTAAAATCTCCTCAAAAAGTTAAATTTGAGAAGATTTTAGCTCGCGTTTTTTTTTTGCAATATTTACGAGTCCGTGCTGTGCATAAGTTGTAATAACCACCACGCCTTCGGCATCTCTCCTCAGGATGGGAATTATTATGGGTGTGTATAAGTTGTGGGTGAGAAGATATAAATGTTGCAAAATAAATTACCTCCTTTATTATTTGGCTATACAGAATATTTTGCTTTTACAAGGCTTTGAAATGATTAATAAACGAATATTTTATTTATGGTGCGGTTCATCCAAACCGATTGACGTTGAAGCTTGTGTTTTAAGCTGGCGTCAAAATTTGCCCGATTATGAAATTGTTGAAATTAAAGAAGACGACACCGCTTGGTTTGATTTCAACAAAGCCTGTGCTGAAAATGAATTTTTTAACTTTGTATATAAAAACAAAATTTGGGCATATGTGGCTGATTATATCAGATTTTATGTGTTGGAAAGATTCGGCGGTATTTGGCTTGATACCGATGTGCAAGTGCTGAAAAGTTTTGATGATGTGTTAAACACCGGAATTTTGCTCGGACGTGAAAATAATAACCATATTGAAACGGCTTTAATTGGGGCGGAAGCGCATCACCCGTTGATTAAACAAGCTCTTGATTTTTATAATGACGAAATTTGGCGTAGCCCGCTTTACACTTCGCCGCGGATATTAACGCATTGCTTAGAAAAATTCGGGTTTTCTGCGGGACAAGAGGGGCTTATCAGCCTGAAAGATATTAAAATCTATCCGCCGGAATATTTTTATCCGTTCCCGTTGCGCACGTTGTTTAATCCGGATATGTTGACTGCAAACAGTTATGCGCTCCATTGGTGGAAAAGCAGCTGGAGCAATCCGGCAGTGTTAAACTGGCTTAAAAGCAAACATAAAATTGGGAAAGAAAAAGCGCTTAAAGCCAAGTTACAACCTTATTTGCGGCTTTATCTGTTCGGGTTTATACCGTTCGGCAAATTTTTTACCGCTGTTAAGCAGATGAAAGTATGCGGCGTGCCGATTGTGAAAATTAAAGTTAAAAATAATAAAACCAAAGCGCTGTTATGGGGAATTTTACCGTTGTTGAAGTGGAAATAAATATGGACTTGGACTTAGTTTATTTGTGGTGCGATGATGCTGATACTAATTGGTCGGAGTTGCGCAAAAAACACTTGCCGAAAGAAAAATTAGACAAGCAAGTGGTTTGCAAAGGCAGGGTTGTGCAAAATGATGAGCTGAAATATTCTTTGCGCTCGGTTGAAAAATATATGCCGTGGGTTAATAATATTTATATTGTTTCAGCCTGTAAAATGCCGAAATGGCTTAATGTTAATCACCCTAAAATTAAAATAATCAGTGAAAAGTCTTTGTTGGGCAAATACAATCCGGTATTTAATTCTAACGCAATTGAAACTTTTTTGGCCGACATTGAAGGCTTGTCGGAAAATTTTATTTATATGAACGATGACAATTTGCTTGCCGCGCCGATAAAACCGCAAGATTTAATTGATGAAGACGGTAAAATTATTTGTCGTATGATTTATAACAAAAATTCAGAAAGATTAACGCCTTATTGTCATACAATAATAAATATGCAAAAAATAAGCGCGGAAAAATTCGGTTATGAATGCTCTTATTATCCGCATCATAACTTAGATGTTTATAACAAAACGGCTTTTAAACGCTGTAACGAACTGTGCAAGGAGCTAATTGAGCAAACTCGCAACAATCGTTTTCGCACCGCGCAAGATTGGCAAAGAGTTTTAATCAGCTATTATATGCTCGCAACCGGCAGCGGAAAGTTAAAAATAATCAATGCTTATAAAATGTCGTGGTTGCAATGGCTTAAACATAATTTGCTTGATTTCGGCAAGAAAGATTCGTTAATATTGCCGTTAAATTTTAAAACAAAAAAGTATTATAACAAACTTCATCGTTACAAACCTAAGTTTTTGTGCATGGAAGACAATGAACACAGCAATGATGATGACCGTGCACGCGGCAAAGCCTTTTTGCAGTTATTGTTTCCGGATAAATCTGAGTTTGAAAATTAAAACAAACCCCGCGAGTTTGATGAATCGGCGGGGTTTGTTTTTGCAGATTAACGACCTCTGTTGTTGCGGGTGCGAATAGCCGAAACGGAAGTTTCGGCTTCCATATCTTCTTTATATTTGCAGCTGACTTTTTGCTGAACCGTTTTTTGATAACGGACGGCAACCTCGTTGATGCCGTTAAAACGTTCTTTTTCAGCCATGCTTATTTCGGTAAACATATTGTTTACGGTATTAAACGCATCTGGAGCCGTTTCATCAAAACTGTGGTCAATTTTACCGATTAGGCGCAAAAAGCACAGCTTGTTGACCTCATCTTGTTCCGAAAATGCTGTTTTGGCATCAAACTCGTTATACGATTCAACTAAATACTCGTCATTAATAAGATTAATGCACTGGTCATAAGTTCCGTCTTTATTATCAGGTTGAATACGCAACGGGCGATAGCCGTCATCTTCAATGCGGCGGGCTTTATCAAGTACGCGCATATCATAAAGATGGACGGCGTTTTCGTTAATCTGGCGCACGCGGTTTCCCAAAATTTTTATTTTGGCTTCACGTTGGCGAATTTCGGACGGTTCAAGTAAATCTTTACCAGTCGCAAGTTCAGCCTCAATAGTGCGAATATTTTCATACAATTTATGAGTGCGGATATCGGCATTATACAAATCTTGTACTTTGAGCTGAATTTCAACGTTTAAAGTTTTTCCGTTAGTGGTTTTTTGATGCATAAACATTTTAACATCGTAATAGCGCTTTTTATTTTTGCTTAAAGGCATTTTAAAGCGATTACGAATTTTTGACTTGTTAATATGCGCACGAGAGTTCTTGGCTGAACAAGTTTCATTTAAAACATCATTAATACGACTGATTCCGCTTAAATATTTACTGGTAATGGTTAAGCGCAGAATATCGTTAAGCTTGGTATTGCCTTTGGAAATACTGCATAATTTCTCGGCAAAAGCTTCGCGGTCTTCACCGATAAAAACCAAATCGGCTGCTTTGATACATTCTTTGGCATAGTCTTTGTTATATTTGCTTTCAAGCTTTTCAATTGCTCGTTCGGCTTTTTTCATACGCGGAAAAATTACGTAAATCGGGTTGTTATACGCATCAACATATTCCAGGCGAGTGCAAGTGAACGGAGTTACCGCTTTTAAGCCGTAATTTATCGGTTTACCATTGATGTCGGTTTCGGTTTTACCGGTTATGGGGTCAAAGGCACAGGTGCGGTCAGGGCGTTTGAAACATTCATAAACCGTGCGGTAAACTTCACGATAAACGTCCATGCCGTCAGTGTAAAAATCAAGTAAATAGTCGTAATCGGTATCATTGATGCGATGATTATTGTGAGAGCGCTCAATTACTTCCAAGTTATGGGCGTTGATTTGGTTTTGAATGTTATCAATCTCATCATTCGGGAGGTTTACAATCTCTTTAATCGTGTATTCTTTTTCCATTGTTATATCCTTTTGTCCAATAGGATTAATATGACACAAATTAAGCGCTTGTACAAGTGTTTTTTGCATATTTTTGCTGTTTTTGTCAAAAAAAGTTGATTGACACGGCAGGCAAAAGCGGAGTATTGCATAAAATGTTAAACAAAAGAGGTTAATATGGAAGTTAAAACCAACGCTTTGCGTATGCTTGATAAAATTAAAGCCGAATATAAATGCTATCATTACACACCGGACGCAACCTTAACCGGAGCGCAGATTGCCGCTGTTTTAGAACAGAATCCGAAACAGGTGTTTAAGACCTTGGTTACGGTTGCCAAATCGCGCCAACATTATGTGTTTATGCTGCCGGTGGAGCGTGAACTTGACTTAAAAAAAGCGGCGGCCGCCGGTGAAAAAGCGGTTGAAATGGTTAAGCAAAAAGAGCTTTTGCCGTTAACCGGATATGTGCACGGCGGTTGTTCGCCGATTGGTATGAAAAAAGTGTTTCCGCTTATTGTTCATAACAGCGCCGCAGAATTTGCCACTCTTATTTTCAGTGCCGGCAGAGTCGGTACTCAAGTTGAAACCTCGCTTGATAATTTGCAAAAATTAGTTCCATATAAACTGGCTGATATTTGTGTTAACTGACTTTTTTATCCACAGGATGTTAACTATTTTTTAAGACTGTGGAATTTTAGCAGAAATGTTGTAAAATCCTTGCATTAATCAACTGTTTGTGAGGAAAATATGTTCTTAAAAAATATATTAGTGCTTGCTCCTGTGGCGGTGTTAGCGCTGATCGGATGCGATGATAAAAAAACTCAGCAGAATCAAAAACCTTTAGACGTCGGCGTTGAAGTTATTGCGGCGCATGATGTTCCGCTTTCATTTGAGTTTGCGGCTCGTACGCAAGGTTCAAAAGAAACGGAAGTGCGCGCGCGGGTAGGCGGCATTTTGCTTAAACGCAACTATATTGAAGGCTCTGAAGTTGAAGAAGGCAATATTTTGTTTGAAATTGACCCTGAACCTTATCAGGTGGCGCTTAATCAGGCTAAAGCCAAGCTTGAAAAAACTACGGCTGAACTGAAAAACGCCAAAATTCAGTTAGACCGTACCGAAAAACTGTTTAAACAAAAATATGCGAGCGAAAAGGCTTATGACGATGCGGTTGCCAATTACGATTCGTTGCATGCGGCATTATCTTCGGCGCAGGCCGATGTTGACGCGGCGCAACTTAATTTGGATTATACCAAAGTTAAAGCCCCGATTAGCGGCTTAACCAGTATGGAAGCGCAATCGGAAGGCAGTTTAATTTCAACCTCCGGCAATACCGGACTGCTTACTCATATTACGCAACTTGATCCGATTTATGTTATGTTCTCACTCTCTGAAAACCAGATGGTTACAATGGGGCGTATGGTTGAAAGCGGCCAAATTAAAAATCAGCCCAATACCGGTGACGCGGTTAAAGCGGTGAGGGCGGTTTTACAGTTTGGCGATGGTACTGTTTATAATCATACCGGCGAAATTAATTTTGTTAATCCGAGCATTGATTCTTCAACCGGAACCATTAAGTTACGCGCCGTATTTCCTAATCCCGATAAGCGTTTGCGCCCCGGTCAGTTTATGCGCCTGACCGTTGAGGGCTTGGAGCGCGCCAATGCCATGACCGTTCCGCAAGAGGCGATTATGCAAGGCTCCAAAGGCTCATACGTTTACAAACTTAACGATAAAAATCAGGTTGAAATGGTAAACGTTACAACCGGTATCTCAACATCTGACGGCAGCTGGATTATTGACAGCGGCTTAAATGAAGGCGATAAAGTTGTGGTTGATAACTTAATGAAAATCAGACCTGGCATGACAGTTAATCCGATTGATGTTACCGCGCAAAATACTAACCAAAAATAACAGGGGCTTAAATTATGTTTTCAAAGTTTTTTATTGACAGACCGATTTTTGCCACGGTTATTTCATTGATTGTGGTATTGGCCGGTTTGGTATCAATGAAGGTGTTGCCGGTTGAGCAATATCCTAACATTGTGCCGACCGAAATTCAGGTTACGGCGGTTTACCCCGGAGCAACGGCAGAAGTTTTGGCCGATACGGTTGCCGCGCCGCTTGAACAGGAAATTAACGGCGTTAAAAATATGATTTATATGTATTCAAACGCCACTTCTTCAGGCTATTTGACCATCGGCGTGGTTTTTGATATCGGAACCGATCCGGATCAGGCCACCATTGACGTAAACAATAAAGTGCAAATGGCGACGGCTAAGCTTCCGGCGGAAGTTACCAAACAGGGCGTTACCGTGCAACAAAAATCAAACTCCATTTTGCAGGTTGTGGCCATGCGTTCAACATCGGAGCGTTATGACACGGTTTATGTTTCAAACTATGCGTTACTTAATGTGTTAGATGAGCTTAAACGTTTGAAAGGGGTGGGTGACGCCTCGTTGTTTGCCTCGCAAGATTATTCTATGCGTATTTGGCTTTCGCCGGATAAGTTGGCGGAATATAATTTAACTCCGCAAGATGTTATCAGCGCTATTCAAGAGCAAAACTCGCAGTTTGCCGCCGGTCAGTTCGGGCAAGAACCGATGGACAGCTCGGTTGCTTACACTTATTCGGTTAATACCAAAGGGCGTTTGGTTAATAAAGAAGAGTTCGGCAACATTATTTTACGCAGTAATGACATCGGCGGAGCCTTGCGACTTAAAGACGTTGCCCGCATTGAGCTCGGCGCACAGGATTACAGCGTCAGCTCACGTTTTAACGGCGAAGAGGCGGTTGCCTTTGCCGTTTATCTGCAGCCGGGAGCCAACGCGTTGGAAACGGCGGAATTGGTAAAATCTACCATGGAAAGACTTTCTAAGAACTTTCCGCAGGGTATAACTTATGAAATTCCGTATGATACAACTTTGTTCGTTGAAGTTTCCATTGAAGAAGTTATCCATACCTTTTTTGAAGCGGTGCTTTTGGTTATTGTGGTGGTTTATCTGTTTTTGCAAAACTTCAGAGCCACTCTTATCCCGATTTTGGCGGTGCCGGTTTCAATTGTCGGCGCATTTGCCGGAATGTATTTAATGGGCTTTTCAATCAATCTTTTAACGTTGTTCGGCTTGATTTTAGCCATCGGTATTGTGGTTGATGACGCAATTATCGTGCTTGAAAACGTTGAGCGTTTAATGGAAGTTGAAAAACTTTCGCCGAAAGAAGCGGCAATTAAGGCGATGAAAGAAGTATCAGGACCGGTAGTCGCGGTTGCGTTGGTACTTTCATCGGTGTTTTTGCCGATTGCGTTTTTGGGCGGCATGACCGGCGTTATGTACAAACAATTTTCGGTTACCATTGCGGTTTCGGTTTTAATTTCGGCCATGGTGGCGTTGACTTTAACACCGTCATTGTGCGCGCTGATTATTAAAAACAACCGCAACAAAAAAGAACCGATGGCGTTTTTTAAGTGGTTTAATACCTTTTTTGAAAAAGTTACAAGCGCATACATTGCCGGCGTTGAATACTTTTTAACGCATCGTAAAACCGCGGTTTCGGCTTTTGTCGGCGTTTTGCTGTTAATTATCGGGTTATTTAAAATTATTCCGTCCGGTTTGGTGCCGACTGAAGATTTGGGCAACCTGTTAATGGCATACAGCATGCCGGAAGCTTCATCGCTGCCGCGTACCGAAAAATTTACCGGCGCGGTTTCGGATATGGTGCGCAAACACCCCGATATGCAAGATGTTTTGACGATTAACGGCTTTAATATGTTGTCTTCAAGTCAAAACACTTATTCAGGCATCAGCTTTATTACGCTTAAAGACTGGAATTTACGTAAAAAACCGGAACAATCGGCCGCAATGCTTGCTCAAACCTATACCATGTACGGATTAAGCCGTAATGACGGTATCGGATATGCGTTCAGTATGCCTCCGATTATGGGCATGAGCACTACCGGCGGTTTTGAAGCCTATATCCAAAACAAGGCCGGTAAAACCTCGCAGGAATTGATGGCAAAAACGCAAGAATTTGTTGACGCCGCCAATAAGCGTCCGGAGCTTGCCAACGTTAAAACTACGTTTTCGGTCAGCACGCCGCAATATCGGATAGACTTAGATCGTGAAAAAGCCAAAGCGCTTAATGTGCCGATTAACAGTGTTTACTCGGTAATGCAGTCTACCTTCGGAAGCTTGTATGTTAATGACTTTACTTATATGGGGCGTAATTTCCGCGTTACATTGCAGTCTGAGTCGCGTTTCAGAAGTTCGCCCGATGATTTGCGCTATGTATATGTAAAATCAACTTCCGGCGAGCTGGTGCCTTTATCAACCTTAATTACGGTTGAGCGCGTTACAGGTCCGGAATTGGTAAACCGCTTTAACATCTTTCCGGCCGCTAAAGTTTTGGGTGATCCTGCCTCCGGTTACTCTTCCGGTCAGGCAATTACGGCTATGGAAGAAGTTGCGGATGAGGTTTTGGGCGCTGATTACGCTTTATCATGGATTGGTTCGGCATATCAGGAAAAACTTACCGGCGGAGCTTCAACACAAGCCTTTATATTCGGTTTGATTATGATATTCCTGATTCTTTCAGCGCAATATGAAAAATGGTCATTGCCGATTGTGGTTATTTTATCGGTGCCGTTTGCAGTGTTGGGCGCTTTGCTTGCAACATGGCTGCGCGGTATTGAAAACGACTTGTATTTTCAGGTCGGATTAGTAACCTTAATCGGGTTGGCGGCTAAAAACGCCATTTTGATTGTTGAATTTGCGGTTATGAAGGTTGAAGAAGGCTTAACTTATGCGCAAGCCGCAATTGAGGCTGCAAAACTCCGTTTCAGACCGATTGTGATGACCTCGCTGGCGTTTACGTTCGGCGTTTTGCCGTTGGCGCTTTCAAGCGGAGCAGGGGCGGCGAGTCGTCACTCTATCGGTACCGGCATGGTCGGCGGTATGATACTTTCAACCTTTGTGGCAACCTTGTTTGTTCCGATGATGTTTGCGATTATCGGCGAAACGTTTGATGAAGGAAACGTTAAACTGCGCAAAATAAATAAACGCGCGAAAAAATTAGGGCGCCCGAAACTTAAACGCGCCATGCGTTAAAGATAGCTAAATTAAATAACCCCGCCTGATGATAATTCGGACGGGGTTGTTTTTTTAGTCAAATTTGAACTGAGTGGAAACACGGCAATAAGGACCGCTTTTGCATAAGGCGCAGTAATCATAAATATCGCTTTTGCTGACACTGTTTATAGTGGTGGAATTTAATTCCGGAGAAGCTAAATCAGCGCCATTTACTATTCGGATACCGACATTATCAAGTTTTTCGCTATTGGCTTTAATCAGCTCAAACACATTATTGCAAACATCATATTGGTCGGGTTGATAATAAACCGCAAGGTTATAAGAATAACCGTTTCCGTAATACCTAACAGTAATTTTATTACCGAAGACATCGTAAATATAATAATTATCATTTGGTTTAATCATTTCAAGAGGTATAGCGTTAAGTTTGATTAGTAAAGCAATTACATAAGTGTCGTTTGCAATATTATTGCGGTCGCGGCCTAACATTTCACGGTAATGTTCTAATGAAAATAAAATTTGGGTTAGTTGCTCAGATTGTTTGTTGAGTTTGTACTTCATCATGGCTTTGCTGTATCCGCTGATAGCGCCGACCGATAGAACTCCGATAATCGCCAAAACGCCCAACATTTCCACCATAGAACGACCAGATTGTGTATTCATGAGCTAAAATCTCCTAAAATTGTTAAATTTAAGAAGATTTTAGCTCGCGTTTTTTTTTTGCAATATTTACGAGTCCGTGGTGTGTATAAGTTGTAAAATCGCCCCGCCTACGGCACCCTTCCATAGAGTGGAATTAATGATATTATGTATAAGTTGTATTTGAAAGGTTTTGACAAAAGGGAAAATATGATGTATAAAGAAAACAAATTAAACCAAAAAGAGAGGTTAAAATGAGCAGAAGAGATGAGATTAAAGTAT
>CABQIK010000017.1 GCA_902464275.1 uncultured Alphaproteobacteria bacterium
CAATGGTTCCATGGTGTAGTGGTTAACATGCCAGTCTGTCACACTGGAGATCGCGGGTTCAAGTCCCGTTGGAACCGCCATTCGGCTTGGTAGCTCAGTAGGTAGAGCAGAGGACTGAAAATCCTCGTGTCGGCGGTTCAATCCCGTCCCCGAGCACCATTAAAAACCCTAGATTTACCTAGGGTTTTATTTGTTTTAAACTAGCATATTAATTTTTATATTTTGCTCATTTTTGTTCATTTTTGCTATTCTGAATCGTTTTTTACCTCCTTATTTGCACAAAGTTTGCACAAAATTTTCCCGATTCTTTTTTATTATCTATTTTTTACATAGTTCCAGTTCCTGCCTTAACTTATTAATTCACCCTATCCATTCCCACGTATTCGGAAACTCATCATAACTTGCTTTTTCAAGCTCCGCGGCATCTTTTGTTATGCCGCTTTTCCAATCGCCGACCTTTTTCTTTTCTTCCGCCGTTAAAGGATTAGTAATTAAGTTACGTCCTACCCCGATGGTTAAAAATCCGGCTGAGCATTTATAAGGGGTTAAGCTTATCCCCTCGTGTATACAAAGCCGCTGTATTGCTGTACCCAAATCAATCATTTTCGCCCCTTTCTTCTTTCATTTCTGGCGGTATACATTAAATCAATCTTTACTTTGATTTCAGCAAGCAATTCATTGTTTTTGTTTAACAATAATGATGCCGAATCTTGCTTATGCTCAATGTTGTCAATTCGTTTGCCGTGG
Source organism: uncultured Alphaproteobacteria bacterium (assembly GCA_902464275.1). GTDB lineage: Bacteria > Pseudomonadota > Alphaproteobacteria > RF32 > CAG-239 > CAAFZY01. The sequence goes on from CABQIK010000017.1 coordinate 748, forward strand.
CTTGCAAGGCGTTCTTCCTGCCGCGCTTTCCACTCGCCAAGGCGAATAACCACCGCTAAAAAAGCCACAATAGACGCACAGCCCGACAACGCACCGACTAAATTTATAAATTCCATAGTTTTTTCTTTTACAAAAAAAACCTGCATTTTCAGGCTTCAGGTTATAGTCCTGATAATAATAAAAGCTTGCGCATTGCCCATACGTTTCAAGTTTTTCGGCATATTCTTCAGCAGTTACGGTTTGTAAAGTTCCGAGTTTTGACATAGTGTTGATTTTATTCAAACTCTCCAGACTTCCGGCTTTCTGATTTGTTTTGGACAAACCTATTTTAATGGCTTTATCAAGCTGTCCTGACTGAAACGGCGTTAAACCCTCATAAAGTGAAGATATATGCGGAAGTTCAGAGTTGACAACAACCGATTGCTGTGGTATATTATTACCACGAGCAGCGTTAGGAATGGGAGTTTGCCCCGCTTGACTTAACCCTCGGCCCGTCTCAGCAACTTGGGGCTCAGGCCTGTTTTTTAATACTTTTTCAAATTCCTTTCTTCCAGTTTTTTCTTCTCTGGCAAATTTAGTAACCAATCTTCCGTCATCCGGATTATTTATAACCATGTCATAGACGCTTTTCTTGTTTTCAGGATTATAGTATTGTTTTAAACGATATTCTCTGTTCTGCCCATCGTGTACACTCCGAATGATTTGCTGAGGCTTGTTATGCGTAGATGGTAATGTTTCAACATATTGAGCACGTTGAGTATCTTTTAAGAAATGTGCATAATCATTACGCCCCTCTTCATCCAAACGAAACTTAAATTCAGGATTCTGTTTTTCCATATTCCGACGAATACTCTTTAATACAGAGGTATCATTACCACCGCGATATCTGGTTACCTGAGGAGCAAAATTAAATACTTCGTCTTCCCCATGCTTAGTTATATAATCGCCATAACGGGCACGTTCATCCGCAATCACCTTCGGAACGTTAATCTTACTTATCAGCGAACTGTCAACCATATTCGCCGTTTCTTGATTAATGCCTCTCGCCGCAGGTCTAACTTTATTTAAATATTCTTCGGCAATATCATCACTGCCGCGTATACCCTGCTTCAAAATCTTAACCGCCTGCGGATTATTAACAACGTTATTTAATCCGCCATGCATGCCTGCGGTCATCATACGACTACTAAACGGGCGAACAATACTTTTCACCCCCATTCCAACCCCCGAAATGCCAACCGGCAAAGCCGCTCCAATGCTACCGCTTAAAGCAATATTTTTCGGCAAATCGCCCAAAGTGTCAGAACCGGTTACACCATAAGCGGCGCTCAAGGTTAAAAATAGCCGAAGTAATGGCTGTTTTACCGCAAAAAGCTTTTTTTGTGATTTACTCTATAAAAAAGAGGCTTTAAGCCTCTTGCAAAAAAAACTAAAATCTGCTACCAAGCAACCGCGCTTTCGCATTCATCATACGTTCGCTCCGGAAACTCTTGCATGCATCGTTCAATATTTTCTTCATCATCCCATGACAGTATTATAACCCCCGGCACTCCAATAACTATAAACGATACGAAAAAGCCGATAAGGCATAGTTTACAAAACTCTTTTACGCCATTTAAAAAACTTTCTATTTTTTTCATTTTACTTTTTCCAAGTTAAAAACTTAAGTTATTATTTCATAACATATTCAAACAACCAAAAGCATAAACAATACGATAATGCCGAAACAACAAGAAAACCAATAAAAAGCATTTCTGAAATATTAGTAATTACGTTTAATACTCTTAGAAACCATTTCTTCACAGTGACCATCTTCATAAAATTTCCTACTAAATGGTGCTTTCACATTCATCTTCCGTTCCATAAAAAACTAAATGTTTAATTCCGCCATTATACAACACCATATAAAAACCTTGTGCATATAGCAGAGCTTCTGCAATAGCTATATCATCCAAAAACAGCTTTTATAAAGCTGTATATGCGACCTCTGCCTGCCTTTCTGAGCATTTTATAATCTATGATTTGCTCTTTTATAGAATTGAACAACTCTATAAATATATACACCATAGTCCAAAAAAGCACAAACCAAACAATAACAGCCATTATTCCTCTTTATTATGATACTTTATTTGGAACATAAAATCAATATTTTTTATAAAACGGCGCAGAAACAGCCGCCTGACTTAATTTGCCAAGCGCCCGCCCCAAAAGGCGGCTTAACGTTAATACCATTATTTATTTTGATAATCCGATGCAGCTCTTAATGCCGGTGCTGACAAGCCATTTGTAAGCACCGGATTAATATCAACATTAATTGGTGTGCGCACTATTCCGTCAGCCAAACGCCGCGCGGCAGCGCGTCGGCTGTTACGCATCAAAGCTTTACCAGCCAAACCGGCACCGGTTACCGCCAATGACATCGGATTAAAAAAGCCGCCCACAACACCGGCAGCGGTCAGAGGACTTGATATACCACTCCAAAACGGCGTTACATTTGCCGTTCCGCCGCCAACTGAAGTCAAGCCTTGATTTAATTTGCTTTCAAAGACATTTTGAGCAGAAGCTGCTTCTGCGTATTTGGTGTTAATGTCCTTAAATCCCGGAAACTCTGTGTCCATTAATTCTTTTAATGAATTTTCAGCTCTTTTCAAGGCACCTGATTTTGAAGCGCCGACTTTAATTTTATTTCCGGCTTCTTCACGCAATATTTTCTTCAGCATATCAAATTCTGCCAAACTTCCCGGAGCTATATTATCAAAAGCTCGTGGATCTACCTCTCGCATTTCGGCAATTATATCTTTGGCAATCGGGTGATTTTGATAAAAACTGTTTACCTTTTCCGGCGCAAGTGTTTTTCCGCCGTTTTTAGCCATAAACTGAGCATACGAAACTTCAGCTTTTGCCATTTCTGGGGTTTTAATCAGTTTTTCAAAATCAGCATCAAACCAACCATTTTTACGCCGTACCAGATTATCTTGCAAAATACGCGCCCGTTCTGACAAATCACTTGCCCCTGACAACACACCATTGCGCATAATTCTTGCTTTATCCCTGTTTGCTAACGCCTCAACAAAACTTCTTTTTTCAAAAGGGTTGACATTTGTTTGTAAAGATGTTATATTTTTATTAAAGTTAGCATTGTGAGGAGGAAGTATCTCTGTTTGACTTGCAATGTTCCCCACCTCAGATACTTGAGAATTTGGGGGCACCAAATCCATAATTTTACTTATACTTTCCTGTCCATGTTTACCCTCGCGAGCTATTTTTGTTAGGGTTTTTCCTGTTTCGCTGTTAGATATTAAATCGTAAACATAATTATTGTGTTCAGGATTATCGTAAATACTATAACGATATTCTCTTGGATAACCCTCTTTTGTAAATCCATTTTTCTTTATTTGTGGATTATTATATGTATCCATAAATGTGTGTATATATCTTTTTCTTTCGGAATCTTGTAAAAGATGTTCATAATCTTTTTCAATTCTGCCGGTAGCATCATTTTTCAAAGTTCTAAATTTAAAATTAGGATCTGTTTTTTCAAGATGCCGAACCATGCTTTTAAGAACAGCTTTTTCGTTGCCTCCACGATATACCTTAATTTTTTTCAATCCCTCTTCAGCTAAAATATCAGCATTGCTTTTTGGTGTTATCGTTTTTTCCGGTAAACTCAAAGGGTTTTTGCGTTTTCCAAAATAACGACTTACCCGATTAATTACCGGACGCGTAGCCGCATTAATGGGGCTTAGCAGATATGGCATAAGATACGACATACCCGCACCCATTCCGGCGCCCATTCCTGCACTCAATGATAAAAACAACCGAAGCAACGGCTGTTTTTACCGCAAGAGGCGTAACCTCAGTTTCTGTTGATACAGAAGTTATGCTTGGTGACATTGGGCAAGCTCAAGGAAATAAACTTTTAAGAACCTCAAGCATGTCGGAAATGGGCGAATTTTGTTCACCGTGCAACACTGTATCAGGCTGCTCCTTAAAAATATATATGTCACAAGACACTAATTCGGTACGCCCGTAAGGTTCGCGCAGCGCAAGCTTGCGCTCACCAACTACCCGCTCCGAACAATGACCTTCGGTCATCTGTTCCACAGATACTTGGGAGCACAAAAAAACCTCGCTTTCGCGAGGTTTATTTTGGCTCCGACTATCTGATTCGAACAGATGACCGATCGGTTAACAGCCGATTGCTCTACCGCTGAGCTAAGTCGGAATAACATGGAGGCCGGTACCGGAATTGAACCGATATAAAAGGATTTGCAGTCCTCTGCATGAGCCATTCTGCCAACCGGCCATACCAGTACCAAACTCATTGGTGATTTACATATATACAAATATTTTTGCCCGCGTCAATACTTTTTTTATAAAAATTACATTTTTTTTGCATATATATAAAAAAAGTCTTTTTTTCAGCGCAAATTTATAGTCTACTGTGCATAACAAACTTACGGGAGATTAAATATGAACATCGCAATAGCATCCGACCACGGCGGATTTGAAATGAAACAAGCTCTTGTCAAACACTTTGCCGAACACGGGCAAAAGCTCATAGACCTTGGAACTGACAGCACAAGCTCGGTTGATTACCCTGATTATGCCGATAAAATGGCTGAATATATCTTAACAAAAAAAGCTGACTTGGGCATTTTAATTTGCGGCACCGGAGTCGGAATTTCTATTGCCGCCAACCGCCATAAAGGGATTCGCGCCGCGTTGCTTTATAACAAGTTTGTTGCCGAAAAAGCCAAACAGCACAACAACGCCAACATTATTGTTTTCGGTGGCAGAACCATGACCGTTCCTGAAGTTATTGAATACTGCAACATTTTTTTGAACACCGCCTTTGAAGGCGGACGCCACCAACAGCGCTTAAACAAGTTGGATAAAGGAGAATAACCGTTATGGATTTTACGCAAAATCTTAAAACCGAAGACCCGGATATTTTTAACGCTGTTAAACAGGAACAAACGCGCCAACTTGAACAAATTGAGCTGATTGCCTCTGAAAACTATGTTTCCAAGGCCGTTATGGAAGCGCAAGGTTCGGTTTTAACCAATAAATACGCTGAAGGCTATCCCAATCACCGCTATTATCACGGTTGTAAAAACGCCGACATTGTTGAAACCCTTGCCATTGAACGCGCCAAACGCCTCTTTAACGCTGAATTTGCCAATGTGCAGCCACATTCGGGCTCTCAAGCCAATACTGCGGTTTATGTGGCATTGCTGCAGCCTCATGACACTATTTTAGGTATGAGTCTTGATGCCGGCGGACACTTAACCCACGGCGCCAAAGTTTCGTTTTCCGGTAAATGGCTTAATGCCGTTCAATACGGCGTGCGTGAAGATACCGGTTTAATTGATTATGATGAAGTTGAGTGCTTGGCTCTTGACTATAAACCCAAACTCATTATTGCCGGCGGCTCAGCTTATCCGCGGCAAATTAATTTTGCTCGTTTTCGTGAAATTGCCGACCGAGTCGGAGCTTACTTTATGACCGACATGGCGCATTTTGCCGGTTTGGTCGCCGGCGGAGTTCACCCTAACCCGCTGCAATGGGCAGATGTTGTTACCACCACCACTCACAAAACCCTGCGCGGTCCGCGCGGCGGCATGATATTAACCAACAATGCCGAAATTGCTAAAAAAATTAATTCGGCAGTATTCCCCGGAACCCAAGGCGGTCCGTTAATGCACGTTATCGCCGGCAAAGCCGTCTGCTTTAACGAGGCTTTAAGCAATTCATTCAGGCTCTATGCCCGCGATGTTATCAACAATGCCAAAATTTTGGGAGAAACGCTCAAAAAACGCGGCTTAAATTTAGTTTCCGGCGGAACCGACACTCACTTGTTATTGGTTGACTTGCGCCCCAAAGGCTTAACCGGTGATGTTGTGGCGGCCGCACTTGAAAAAGCCCACATCACCTGCAACAAAAATGCGATTCCTTTTGACCCGATGCCCCCCAAAGTTACTTCCGGCATCAGATTAGGCACTCCTGCCGGCACCACCCGCGGATTCGGCGAGGCGGAATTTATGCTTATCGGCAATGCTATCGGCAATGTCATTGACGCCCTGGCACAAGGCGACGCCGAAGCAACAATTAAGTCCACCGCCGATGAAATGATTGCGCTATGCCGCCGTTTTCCGGTTTATTAATCAAGATTAAAACGTTGCCGCGCGTAACAGCTTAATCTCTTGCGCCCATCCGGTCAAATCATTGGGAGTTTCCAAAATAAACGGAAGCTCCTTTAAATTTTCATGATTGATGATTCGCACAATCGCATTTAGCCCGATTGTTCCCTGCCCGATTTTTTCATGCCGGTCCTTATGACTCGCAAACGGCATTTTGCTGTCATTAAGATGTATGGCTTTAAGTTTATCAAGCCCGATAATGTCATCAAATTCGGTCAAAACCCCGTCAAGGTTACCAACAATATCATATCCTGCGGAATAGACATGGCAGGTATCTAAACAAACTCCAAGCTTTTCAGACAATTTTACTCGCGAAATAATCTGTTGCAGTTCTTCAAATTTAGCGCCAACCTCAGAGCCTTTGCCTGACATTGTCTCTAGTAAAACCATTGTAGTCTGACCTTTAGCTAAAACCTTATCAAGCAACTCGGCAATCAACTTTATACCAACCTCAACTCCTTGTCCGACATGACTTCCGGGATGAAAGTTGTAATAATTATGCGGCACATATTCCATACGTTTTAAGTCATCAACAAACACCATTTCCGCAAACTCGCGCGTTGCCGGATTATCTGAGCACGGATTAAGCGTATACGGCGCATGCGCCACCATTTTCACAAAATTATGCTGCTTTGCCAACGCCAAAAATTCCGCAACATCTGCCGGATTAATTTCTTTAGCTTTACCACCTTGCGGATTGCGTGTAAAAAACTGAAATGTATTCGCCCCGATGTTTACCGCCTCTTTGGCTATGTTGGCAAAACCTTTGGCAGATGATAAATGCGCCCCGATATTAAGCATGAAAACTTCCTTAAAAAAAGCAGATACACAAAAGCTCACCTTTAAAGGTGAGCCTTATTTACTTGGTCGGATTGACTGGACTTGAACCAGCGACCTCTTCGTCCCGAACGAAGCGTTCTACCAGGCTGAACTACAATCCGGTAACGCAAGTGACTATACTAATACATCATTATTTTTTTAAAACAAGTGTTTTTTTGCTTATTTGCATAAAATTTTATCTGCTTTTGCTGAAAACCGACTTAACGCTTTGAAAAATTTTATTTGTTTTTTCGCGGCGTTTTTGTTTTTTCAAATAACTTTCCGTATCTTCTTTGCCGTTTTTATCATAATGATGATATTCAACCTCTTTGCCTTGTTCATAAATACGCAAATGTTCAACCTTTGCAACCGCTTCTTTTTCATAATAGGAATAAAACTCGCCTTTATACGGCTTGCCTTCTTTATCATATTCGCGATAAGCTTCCGGCGTGGCTGAAAACTTTATTTTTCCATCAGGGTAATATTCATTAACTTTTCTATTAGTGATTTCTTTATTTCCACCGAAAGTATAATCAGCAAAGGTGGTATAAATAGATTGATAGCGCAGTTGCTTAGGATGCTCCGGATTATTTTTATCAACATAATACAAGCTGAAACTATCGCAATAAGAACTGTAAAACTCATCGCCCGTGCTATAATTATCATCTTCCCGCACAATGCCCTGAGCGGCCAAAGCCTCTGTATCTTTAGTTTTCTCTTTAATTTTAGAATCGCGCGAAGCAACTTCTTTCCAGTATTTACTTTCAGGGTAATCAAACTTATATTCCGGCTCTTTTTTATCCTTTTTCTTATTGCGAAAAGGTCTGTACCCACCGCCGCCGCGGCGATAATTTAAAGCTGCCGTCAGGGCATTTATCGGTGCTGATGTTATAATAACAACCATCTGAGTACTCCTTATATCAAAATATATACTTCTTATAACATCTTTGCTGAAAAAATGCAAATATATTTTCGTAAAACTTGACAAAATAAATCGGTTGAGCTATTTTACCCCTTAAATAAAAATTATTAGCTATGAAAGAGATACAAAAACAGGCTCCGCGAAAGCCTTTTGACCTTGAAAGCATCAAGGACATTATCGCCGATGACCTCGGTGTCAACCGCGATACAGTCAATGATAGTTCCGATTTAATACAAGACCTTGGCGCCGACAGCATTGATATAGTCGGTCTCACGCTGAGATTGGAACAAGAACTTGACTGTGTTATTCCAATAAACGACACCGCCAAGCTCACCACTCCGAAAGACGTGTACAATTATCTTTCCGAGTAACCATTACAAAGAATCCCCCGCAAAAAACATCTGCCGGGGATTTTTTGTTTTTACAACGATTAAATAAACTATAACATTATGTTATCAACGCCCTCTTTTATTCAAATTAATAAAGCGTTGCTTAGCCATTTGTTGAGTACGTTTTGCAACTTGCCGCAAATGCTGCCGCTCATTTTTACGTACCGCCCGCTGTTCTGATTTTACAATTCCTGATATATCTTCAATATACGGCGCTATATCCACGGGACGCACAACTTCAGTAACTCTTTTTCTATGCGTTTTTTCAGCAGTATTCTCTTGATTTATATGCTTATCTTTTTTAACCATAATTGCAAGTTGCTTCATCAGCACCATTAAATATTGAGTAACTTCTTTATCAGACAACCCCTCAGAGTTCATTTGTTTTTGCCACTCGGGTAAATTATAGCAAATGATTTCATCATACTTTCCAAGCGGTGTGCAACTCATTACCAATCCACTCTTGTGATTGAATGCCGCTTGTTCAGCGTCAAGCTCCCAATTTTGCTTAAAATTTTCATAATCTTGCTCAATTTCTTGCCTGTTGTGGTAAACTTTAATCTCGTCTTGCCTGTTCATTTTACACCATACTTTTAATTTTGTTTCTTCTTTTATACGTCATATTGCCACTTTTGTCAAAACTTTTCAAAATACAACTTATACACACCCCGGACTCGTAAATATTGCAAAAAAAAAACGCGAGCTAAAATCTTCTTAAATTTAACAATTTGAGGAGATTTTCTGATGTTTATCCTAAAAAATAATCCAAGCCTGCGGAGAATGAGGCTAATGCGACGGGATTTTGGAGCGACTTGTACACAAAAAGGTATAGCCGTACGGAGAAGTTTGTCAGTACGCAGTTGTTTTGGAGCGACTTGTACAAATAGTTACACGAGCGACAAAACAACAAGTAATGGCGGACTTACACGTGCGGATACACGAGTGACAAAATTCCTAGCAGCTGCCCATTATACGCAGGCCCAAGGGCGTTCTATGGTTGAGATGCTCGGGGTTTTAGCGATAATCGGGGTTCTGAGCGTCGGGGCGATTGCCGGCTATTCCAAAGCAATGTTCAAATACAAACTCAACAAGCAGGCTGAACAAATCAGCTGGTTAATGAACATTATGACCCAATATCAGCATGAATGGAAGTTTAACAAACACACCAATCTTGTTCCTTATTATACCAAAATGAATCTGATTGACCGCAGCATGCTTCGTCAAAACGAGCCCAATACATTATACGATTCGTTTAATAATCAAATTAAACTCACAAATAATCGCAGCCCTGATTTTGATGAAATTTTAATGAGCATTCACTTTGCCGTCAACAACCGCGAACAGCGTTTCAATATCTGCCAGAATGTTATAACCATCGCGCAACAATTCAGCGACAATTTACGATACTTAAATGTCAGTAGCTTTACCGACCCTGATGATAATACAACCGTAAACTATACACAAAGCTGGAGAGGTGACAAAAATTGCTCTCAAGAACAAAATAATTGCCTGCGCCTGAAAACCATGAACGATGTATATGAAATGTGCCAAACCTGCCATGGTTCCGCCAGATGTTCTATGAATATCGTTTGGAAAATTAATTAAAAAAAGGCTCTGCGCAAAACGCGTACAGAGCCTTTTCTCACCGTTAATAAAACTATTTATTTTTTGTCTTCCGGCATTTGCGAGTTATTTAACGAAAGCTGTTCCGTCAAATTAAACAACGAACGCGCCAATCTACGGTTTTTAATTTTATAAAAAGCACGAACCAATTTTAATGATTCATCGCTTTTAAGCGGATCGGCTTCTTTAGTTTCTGACTGAGCCAAATCTTGTTTTTCAACATCTGACAAATTACCGAGCATCATCGGGCTTTGTTCAGCCGTAGCGCTATCCATATCCTCAAAGAAAAAATCCATCGGCACTCTGAGCACGCGGCTGATATCCCACAGCCGACTTGCGCCTACCCGATTATAACCTTTTTCATACTTCTGAATTTGTTGAAACGTTAATCCCAAACGCATTGCCAACTGCTGTTGTGAATATCCTAAAATTGTGCGCCGCAATCTGATACGTTTGCCAACATGCACATCTACCGGATTCGGGCTCCCGTCCTTAATGCGGCCGCGAATGGTCGCTTTTGTGTTTTCGTCTTTTTTCATCATAACATCCTATATTTAAACAGCACAAAATTGTGTTTTATCTGACCTTAAAATCTTGTCAAATGTAAAAGCCTCACTTTTTAAAAGTGAGGCGGATGTTAGAAAACTGCAACATACAACAGCCCGACCTTATTTGGCTAGGCCTTATTCGGCCGGCATCCGCCCTATTGATAAAATAAGACATAAGATGCCTGCATTTTATTTCAAGACGGATGCCAAACCGACTGTATGTCTCGGATTTTCTAAGTCCGTGAGCCATGTGCTCAAAAGCAAAAGTAATGCATTGCTGCATTTCTTCCGATAAGGCCCTGCATTTACACACAAGGCAACTTATGGCCGTATGTTACCGCAAGATTTTTAAAAATCAATAAATAATTTTGCTTCCGAATAACCGAATAAAACTATCCTGATTAATCCTTCCGCAAACAAGACAATTAAATCTTGTAAAAAGACAATACTATATCTTTTTGGCTTTGTAAAGAAAAAACACATATACCAATGCTAAAATCGGTATATGTGTTTTAAGTTATAGTTGTATACTCGCTTTACGCTTTTTCGGGCATAGGCTTAATCTTGCCTTTTAAGGCAATTTTCAAAACTTCCGAAACGTCTGAAACCGGAATAATTTTTAAGCCGACTTTAACGTTATCGGGAATCTCCGCCAAATCCTTTTCATTTTCTTTCGGAATAATCACGGTTTTAATTCCGCCGCGCAAAGCCGACAGCAGCTTTTCTTTTAAGCCGCCGATAGGCAGCACTCTGCCCTGCAACGTAATTTCACCGGTCATCGCCACATCTTTTTTAACCGGAACTTTGGTTAAAACCGAAACCAAAGTGGTATACATGGCAATACCGGCCGAAGGTCCGTCTTTAGGGGTAGCTCCTTCCGGAACATGAATATGAATATCCGTCTTTTCAAAAATTTCGGAATCAATACCCAGTTCTTTAGAATGAGCGCGCACCACTGAATAAGCCGTGTCAATAGATTCTTTCATTACCTCGCCGAGCTTACCGGTTTGCATAACCTTGCCTTTTCCGGGCATATCCACGGCTTCAATAAACAAAATATCGCCGCCGACTTCCGTCCAAGCCAAACCGGTGGTAACGCCAACATGATCTTCCTGCTCGGCCATACCGAATGAAAATTTGCGCACACCCAAATATTTTTCCAAATTTTCCGACGTTACATCAGCTTTAATGCAATCGCCTTTAGAGAGCAAAACTTCTGTAATTGCTTTGCGGACAATGGTTGCAAGCTCGCGCTCCAAATTACGCACGCCGGCCTCGCGCGTATAATAACGAATAATATCGCGGATAGCATCATCGCTAATCGTCAGCTCTGAACACTCCACCGCGTTTTCAGACAAAATCTTCGGTACCAAATGGCGCTTGGCAATTTCAACCTTTTCATCCTCAGTATAACCGGACAAACGGATAATTTCCATACGATCCAAAAGCGGACGCGGCATATCAAGCGAATTTGCCGTGGTTACAAACATAACGTCAGACAAGTCGTAATCAACTTCCAGATAATGATCATTAAAGGCTGAGTTTTGCTCCGGATCAAGCACTTCCAATAGTGCAGAGCTCGGGTCGCCGCGCCAGTCGTTACCGAGTTTGTCAATTTCATCAAGCAAAAACAGCGGATTAGATGTCCCCGCCTTTTTCATCCCTTGAATAATTTTGCCGGGCATAGAGCCGATATACGTGCGCCGATGTCCTCTGATTTCGGCCTCGTCACGCATACCGCCGAGCGATGCGCGCACAAAATTACGTCCGGTTGCGCGGGCGATTGACTGCCCGAGTGAAGTTTTACCAACTCCCGGAGGGCCGACCAAGCATAAAATAGGGCCTTTAATTTTATCGGCGCGCGACCGCACCGCCAAATATTCAACAATACGCTCTTTTACCTTATCAAGCCCGTAATGGTCATGTTCCAAAATTTCTTCAGCCTTGGCCAAGTCTTTATTAACTTTAGATTTTTTCTTCCACGGAATATCCAAAAGCCAATCAAGATAATTGCGCACCACCGTTGCCTCTGAGCTCATAGCGCCCATGGTTTTAAGTTTTTTAACTTCAGACTGCGCCTTTTCTTTAGCTTCTTTTGAAAGGTTAGTGTTATTAATTTTTTTCGTATAAACAGAAATTTCATCTTCTTCATCGCCGTCATTCAGCTCTTTTTGAATAGCCTTAATCTGCTCGTTCAGATAATATTCTTTTTGGCTTTTTTCCATTTGCTGTTTAACTCGGCTTTTTATTTTATTTTCAATTTCAATCACCGCGATTTCAGCGTCCATAAAACCCAAAAGCTTTTCAAAACGAGCCGGCAGGTTGTCCGCTTCAAGCAGAGCCTGCTTATTTTCAACTTTCAGATTCATATGAGAGGCAATGGTATCGGCAAGTTTGCCGGTATCTTCAATTTGATGCACGGCAAGCAAAACATCGGGCGCGATTTTTTTTGAAATTTTGGCATATTCTTCAAACTGCGAAATAACCGCGCGCGCCATTACGTCCATTTCCATACTGTCGGCTTCGGCTTCCGGCAAAAGCGAAATTTCGGCATTTAAATAATCGCCCGCGTCATAAAGCTTTTCAAGTTTAATGCGGTCAATACCTTCAATCAAAACCTTAACCGTGCCGTCGGGCAAACGCAACATCTGCAAAATTTTACCCAGTGTGCCGATGTTATAAACGTCATCTTGCATCGGCGCCTCGTCATCGGCTTTTTTTTGCGTAACTAAAACAATATTACCGTTGCTGTCATTAACTTTTTGCAACGCGTTAATTGATTTATCGCGACCGACGAATAGCGGCACAATCATTTTCGGAAACACCACCGTATCTCTGAGCGGCAATACCGGAATCAACTCAACATCCTTCTGTTCGGGCATAATTCAAGACACTTTCATATTATGTTTACAATTTTAATCACGTACTATATAAGAAATCTATAAACATTTGGCAAGATAGGCAATGCGAAATCTTTTTAATCCACATAGATTTTGTTATATATCGTTAAAAAAGATTGCAGATTAAAAAAAAGCGTATATTATGATATAAAACCTTTGGACAGGCGGATAAATGAATTACATTAAAGATACCGTAAAAAAAATAACCAAATCGCATTTCGCGGCAGAAGTTATCAGCTTTGCCGCGTATTGGTACATTCGTTTGGTTGCCGCCACCACCAAATGGGAAGTACGCAATATTAACAACTTTTATGACAATTTGGAAAAATACGGCAGCGTAATTTTTATTGCCTGGCACGGCCGCGTTCCGATGATTCCGTATTTTTGGGACAAACGCAAAACCTTAAAAGCTTTAGTTTCGCCGCATCGTGACGGACAAATGATGGTAGGCCTTTTGCGCCGCTTCGGCATCGGGATTATCCCCGGTTCATCAAACGAGCACGCAAAAACCGCCGCCGTTGCCCTAATGCGCGAGCTTAAAGGCGGAACAACCATTGCCATCATTCCTGACGGTCCGCGAGGTCCGAGCATGACTTTATCGCCAAGTCCGGTGTTTTACGCGCAAAAAACCGGCAAACCGGTTATCGGCGTAACATATAGCATTGCCGGCGCCTATGTGGTTGAAAAAAGCTGGGATCGCATGCTTTTTCCCAAACCGTTTCATCGCGGAATTTGCGCGGCAACAGAGCCGTTTTTTATTCCTGAAAACGCCTCTGAAGCTGAACTTGAGCAATACCGCCAAAAAATTGAAAATCGTTTAAATGAACTCACCTGGCAGCTTGATAAAGAGCTTAACATGCCGCTCATTCCCAAAGGCACCGCGCCTAAAAAAAAGCGCGACACCAAAAAAATTAAACGCTGACCGAACATAACCGCCATTCAAAGGATAAATTTTATTAAACTAAAAAGGAACAAATAAATGTTAATGAAAATCTACAACACCTTAATTCGCTTTTTGTATCCGATTGCCATCAGTCGTTATATTGAAAAACGTAAAAAGAACGGCAAAGAAGACATTAAACGCTTTAATGAAAGAATCGGCAGACCGAGCAAGCCGCGTCCTGAAGGCAAACTTATATGGATGCACGGCGCTTCGGTCGGCGAATCAATTTCTATGCTGCCGCTGATTAATCGCCTGCTTGAAATTTATCCTGACGCGCATGTTATGGTTACCACCGGCACCTTAACTTCCGCTGAAATTATGGCCAAACGCCTGCCGGAACGCGCTTTTCATCAATATTTGCCGATTGAAAACCCCGTGTTTGCCACTCGCTTTGTAAAACACTGGCGTCCGGATATTGCCTTGTGGTTTGAATCTGAATTTTGGCCGGCCATGCTCTCATGTATCAAGCGCAAAAACATTCCGCTCATTTTGGTTAACGGACGTATTTCCAACCGCTCGTTCAAAAGATGGCAGCAGTTTGAATTTGTTATTAAAGAAATTTTGGATTGCTTCAATTTATGCCTCGGTCAATCCGAAGAAGACACCTACCGCCTGCGCGTTTTGGGCGCCAAAAACACCCTATGCTTAGGCAACCTTAAATATGCCGGTCTGCCTCTGCCGGTTGACCCTGAAAAGAAAAAAGACATTGCCGACCAAATCGGTGGCCGCCCGACCTGGCTTGTCAGCTCCACGCATGACGATGAAGAATTTAAAATCGCCCGTTTTATTAAAGATATGAAGCAAAAAATTCCGAACCTGCTCACCTTTATGGCTCCGCGCCACCCGCACCGCGGCGCCGAGATTAAAGAGCGCATTACTAAAGAACTCGGCTTAAAAGTTGCCTTGCGTTCGGCCGGTGAAAAAATCACCCCCGATACCGACGTTTATGTTGCCGATACCATCGGCGAGCTCGGCATTTGGTATGAGTTGTTTCCGGTTGTATTTATCGGCGGTTCGCTCATTCCGCACGGCGGACAAAACTTTATGGAACCGTCACGTTACCGCGACGCCGTTATTGTCGGCCCGCACATGCACAACTTTACCGATGCCATGAACCGCGCCAAAAAGGCCGATGCCGTTATTCAGGTAAACGACGTTTTAGACTTGATTGAAACGGTTGAAAACTTAATGACCAATCCTGAACTTTTGGAAGCCAAACGCAGCCTTGCCTACAACTGGGCAACCAGTGAAGCCAAAGTGCTTGACGGCATTGTTGAAAAAATCAGAGGCTATCTGGATTAACTCGCATGAAAACACCTCAGTTTTGGACTGAACAAGGCTTTTTATCAAACCTTTTGCAGCCTTTCGCCGCAATTTACGCTACCGCCACGGCAAGGCGCTTAAAAAGCCGCGTTCCGCATAAAGCCGAACGTCCGGTAATTTGCATCGGCAATTTAACCGCCGGCGGAACCGGAAAAACTCCGGTTTCGCTCAGCATTGCCGAAATGTTGCGCAGCATGGGCAAAAATCCGTATTTTATATCGCGCGGATATGGCGGAGCTTTACGCAACGTTATTGTTAACCCAAAGGTTCACACCCCTCAACAGGTTGGCGATGAGCCGCTGTTGCTGGCGGAAGTTGCGCCGGCGGTAGTTAACCCTGACCGCGCCGCCGCCGCCAAACTGGCCGTAAACAACGGAGCTGATTGTTTGGTTATGGATGACGGTTTTCAAAACCCTACTTTACATAAAGACCTTTCGTTTTTGGTATTTGACGGCAATTACGGTATCGGCAACGGGCGCGTTATTCCGGCCGGTCCGTTGCGCGAACCGTTTGCCGAAGGTATTAAACGCGCGCAGGCTATAATTATTTTAGGGGCTGATAAACACCTTATTGCTTCTAAAAGCGCATTGCCCGTATTTTACGGTGAAATAACGGAAGAGCAACCTGCAATCGCTAACCGCAATATTGTGGCGTTTTGCGGTATCGGACACCCTGAAAAATTTTTTGCTTCACTGAGCAAATGCGGGTTTAACATCAACCGTAACTTTAGCTTTCCCGACCACCATTTTTACACCCACGCCGAATTAAATTCCTTAATTGATTTTGCGCAAAAAAATAATTTGGATATTTACACCACTTCCAAAGATTTTGTTAAAATTCCGCCCAAATTGCGTCCGCATTTTAAGGTTTTGCAAATAAAAATCCGTTGGAATGATGAAAAAGCCCTGCAAAATTTTTTAGCTGAGCTCTTTTAACTTTAACCCCCGATAATTTAATTATCGGGGGCTCTTTTTAATTGGCGTCTAAAATATCTTTAATTTCATGGCGCATAAAACGCAGTTTCATTTCAACCACCGCCGCCTGAACTCTTTCTTCGCCTTCGGGCACTTTTCCTTCCTGATAGGTCGCGGCAAAACTGATGCTTCCGTTTTTGCGATAAGCGGTATAATCGCCGATTAAGCCACCATACTTAACCTGATATTCGCTTTTAATTCGGCCGTTGTCATAATATTCTTTAACTTTGCCTTCAACTTTACCGCCTGATATTTCGGCGTCAATTTTAATATTTCCGTTCGGATAATAAACCTGATAACGATTCAAATTTTCAGCGCCGTCCGCAAATATTTTAGACTGCACCGCGCCGTTGGCGTCATAAACTTCCGTGCTGATTAAGGCATCATCCTTAAATTCCGATTTTAAAACCGCAACCCCGTTTATATAACGCAAAACTTCGCGATTTTCCACTCCGTTATGATAGGTCTCTTCCGCATACAAACTGCCGTCTTCATTGTAGGTTTTGCAAGTTCCGTCCAACTTTTCACAGGTATAATTACAGTCACCCGCAAGCACGCCGTTTTCATAATACGTGCGCACCGCTCCGTCCACCAAATTGTTATGATACATCACCTTAGCTTTAACAACGCCGCTTTTATAATAATCGGTCATCAGCCCTTCGCGCAAACCTTTTACATAAGTTATGGCGCGTTTAAGCTCGCCATCGGGATAATATGTTTTAACCACACCGCTGACCGGCTTGCCTTTTTGCGTTTGGCACACCATCGCTTTACTGCAATTTAAGTCTTTATAATCATATTCTCCGCCATCGCAAGCCGATAATAAAGCCGCGCAGCCGAGCAAAAACAGTACATTAAACCTAAACATCATTTTACTTCTCCTTTGTTTTAAACATACACGCCAAATTTTAAATATTGCGTTAATTATAACTTATGCACAACAGCTCTTTACAGATATTGCAAAAGCCGCAAGCTGCGCTAAACTGCTGTTTAGCAGTTAATATCATGAAAGGATAATTAATGAAAAACACCATTTTTTACAGCGGGCTTTTAAGCGCCGTGTTATTATGCGGAGCCGCGCAAGCTCTTGATTTGCCTAAACCTGATATATCATCGCCGCTCTTAAAAACCATAGACGCGCGCAAATCAACCCGCAATTTCAGCTCCAAACCCGTTTCAGAGCAAATTTTAAGCAACATTTTATGGGCAGCATTCGGCACCAACAGCCACAACACACGCACTGTTCCGACCGCCATGAACCGGCAGGATTTAAAAGTGTTTGTAATTTATAACGGCGCTTCATGGCAATATAACGGCGCAAACAACACTCTTAACAAAATTGAAACTCCTGATTTAATGCCGCTTATTGCCAAGCAAGACTTTGTAAAAGCAGCGCCCGTGCAATTAATTTATGCCGGCGGCAAAAAATTTGCCGATGCTCACACCGGCTCAGCCTATGAAAATGTTTCATTATACGCTGCCGAACAAGGCTTGGCCTCAGTGGTCAGAGGTTCTATTGATCGCGAAGCTTTGCATAAAGCGCTTAATTTAAGCGATGATGAAATTGTAACCTATAATCAGGTTATCGGTTATCCGGCGGAATAAATTCAGGTTTACAGCTTTGCTTTTGCGGTTGCAAGCCGCAAATAAGTGTGATAATTTGCTGATATAAAAACACCGGAGAAGTAGTCATGAACTCGGAAGAACGCTTTATCAACATTGAAATGGCCATCGCCAACCTGCAAAAAACGGTTGACGAGTTAAATGAGGTGGTTATCAATCAAGGCCACCTGATTGACAAACTGCACAAAGAAAACAAAGTGTTGGCCGGCATGCTTGATGATGAAAACGTTAAACCCTTGAGTGAAGAAACGCCTCCTCCGCATTATTAAAAAGGATAATTTACATGGTTTCAGCTATTTGTATACATAACGCAACGGTTTTAAACGGCTATTCCATGATGAAAAATTGCGCCGTTTTAATCAAACAAAACAAAATTGTTGACGTGTTTAACGAGGCTCGTTTTGCCCAAAAAAACTTTAAAGCCGACACTGTTTTTATTGACGTTAAAGGCGCTTATGTAGCCCCCGGCTTAATTGACACGCACATTCACGGCATCGGCGGTTTCGGCACTGATGATTACAACGTTAATTCCATATTGCAGATGTCCGAAATTTTGCCGCAATACGGCGTAACTTCATTTATCCCCACCTTATATGCCGCCAAACGCGATGAATTGCTCAAAGGTATTCGCGCCATTGTTGAAGCCATGGGGCAAGAAAAAGGCGCCCGCATTTTGGGCATACATCTTGAAGGACCGTTTTTATCACCGGAGCGCTTAGGCGTGCAAACTCCCGATTCTTTAAGTCCGGTTGACCTTAATTTAATGGAAGATTTATGGAACGCCTCAGAAGGACATATTATTAACATGACAGTTGCGCCCGAGCTTAAACACATGCGCGAACTGGCTCTTTACTGCCTTTCAAAAGGCATAATTTTACAAGCAGGACACACCAACGCCACTTATGCGCAAATGGTTGAGGGCATGCAGGTGCGCATTTTGCACGTAACGCATTTGTTCAACGCCATGAGCCGTATGCACCACCGCGACCCCGGAGTAGTCGGCGCAGTGTTTATTCACCCTGAACTGTCATGCGAGGTTATCGCCGACGGGATTCACATTAACCCCGATATTATCAAATTTTTGCTAACCTGCAAATCGCTTGATAAAATCGTGCTTGTCACCGATTCATTAAAACCAACCAAACAAAAGAAAAGACCTTTAATTGCCAACGGTGAAGAAGTATATTTAGACAAGTGCTTTTATCGTAAATCCGACAACGTTATTGCCGGCTCTGCTCTTACCATGATTGACAGCGTCCGTAATATTGTTTCATACGGATTTACGGTTGAACAGGCTGTTCACATGGCAGCCACCAATCCGGCGCGAATTATGCGTCAGGAACATCTCGGGCTGGTTGCTCCGGGATATGATGCCGATTTGGTCATCTTTAACAAAAACTTAAACATTTTATACACAACAATAAAAGGTAATCTCTATCATAAAGGAAAAGAATTATGCGTGTAATTATAAAGCCTGACTATGAAACCGTAGCCAAATGGGTAGCAAACTATATTGTCTATCGCATTAACAAATTTAAACCCACCAAAGACAAGCCGTTTGTTTTGGGCTTGCCAACCGGCTCAACCCCGCTCGGAGTTTACAAAGAGCTGATTAACTTATATCAAAACCGCAAAGTTTCATTTGAAAACGTGGTAACTTTCAATATGGATGAATATGTCGGCTTAAAACCGACTGACAAACAAAGTTATCGTTATTTTATGGATGAAAACTTTTTCAAACACATCAACATTAAGCCGCAGAACATTCACATGTTAAACGGCATGACCACTGATTTTGAAAAAGAGTGCAACAATTATGAACAAGCCATTCGCGATGTCGGCGGCATTCATCTGTTTTTGGGCGGGGTCGGTAATGACGGACATATTGCCTTTAACGAACCGTTTTCATCATTAAGTTCACGTACTCGTATTAAAACTTTAACCGAAAGCACCATTAAAGCAAACTCGCGCTTTTTTGACGGCGATATTTCACGCGTGCCGACCACCGCGTTATCTGTCGGTGTTGCCACCATTTTAGACGCCAAAGAAGTTATCATCATGGTAACCGGCGAAAGCAAAGCCGAAGCCTTAAAACACGGCATTGAAGACAGTATTAACCACATGTGGACAATTACCGCTCTGCAAATGCACCAACACGGAATCATCGCCTGCGACAAACCGGCGACCAAAGAGCTCTCTCTCAAAACCGTGGAATACTTTTTAGATATTGAAAAAAATAACTTTTAAGTCTTAAAGCTCCGATAAAAATCGGAGCTTTTTATTACCATAATTTTGCATGGTTATCCCTTAAAGGCTATTTGCATTTTATGTATTTCGGTAGAAGATAAACCTATTTTAGTAGCAACTTGTTTCCATTGTGAAACTGCTGATTTAATCGTGATTATAATATTATTTGCTTTATCTAAAGTTAAACCAAAATACTCAGCAACATTTAAGACGTTTTCTAAATTAGTTTCATACACACCTTCTGAAATAGCCGTACTCAACATTCCCGTATTATCAGGATTAGGGTTAACATCATAAACCGGAGATAAGCGCCAACCATTATTATCAACACGCAAAAATCCATGATTCCTTAAATGGTCATCTGTATTTGAAATCATTACTGAAAAAACAATTCTCTTCCACAACTCGGTCAAATCATCTTTTGGCGCTGAACTATACTGCCTTATAACATCAGCAATATTTTGATACGTATAAGTATTATCTCCATCAGTTGCTGACAACATAGTCATTGCCGAAACAAAAGCTATGCGTTTTGTTTTTATTCTATCAAACCTCTTAACAAGCAACACCGGCCGGTTTAAAACATTAACAATTTTCCACTGCGGAACATTGATTTTTGCTTCTTTTGCCAACGTTAAAGCAACAGCTTCCCATAATACAATATTATCAATATCGTCTTTTTTAGGAAACTTAGCAATACATAAATCGCCATCATTATCTATAACTGAAGCTTTAGGTCTGGCACCACCCAACGATGACCCCGGAGCCAACAAAACTCTTAAATCTTTAGCCGTTTCATTGTTATTTGTAATTTTTTCCGCAGCCGATAATAATTCCGGCAGATTAATAAGAGGCGGAATAGGTTTAATAAGTGCCGGAAAAATAAAATCATTTTCCGGGTTATTTTTTAGACGAATCGCTCCTTGTCTGGCCTCATCATTAACTAATGCCAAATAATCAATATCATTTAAAGTTCGCGGCACGCGCTGTTCTTCTTTAGCCTTCGTTTGTTCAAATCGTTGCATCAGAACACGACCCCATCTGTCCGGAGAGCAATCCGTAAACACTCCGAACAAAGGTTTTGAGGAGTATTGTTGCCCTGCCGTCAAATACAAAGCCGGATCAATATTAAATGCCTTAGGATTGTTAAGCCATGTTTCCGCATATTGAAATGAAGATGTTTCAGCCCTTCCTTTAACATGCGACCACAAGTAACCAACCAATATATCTTCACCGTTTAATTGGCAATAAACATATAATTTTCTATCACTCATCAGCATTATCCTTTATTTTTACGGCAAAGGCTCTTTTAGGCAATTCATTACTTTCAATCATAATACCCACTTTATCATTTTTAATATCGGCAACATCCGCCAAATTTTTATCCAAGCCTAAAATAAAAATAACTTTGGCATAAATTCCCATAGAAGTTGTTGCATCACCCTTTTCAACTTTAACAAGCGTCGGACGAGTAATACCGGCTCTTTCTGCCATAAGCGCCATAGAAATTCTTCTTCTGATACGGGCTTCTTTTATATCCGAACCAATCTTTTTTAACGCCTTTTGTACCGGTATCGGTATCACAGATGTTCTTTTCATTTTACAAACCTGTATTATATAGTTTACAAACATATACTATAATGTATACTATAATTTACAATATGTCAATAAATTTAACTCCATACAACTTATACACACCCCGGACTCGTAAATATTGCAAAAAAAAAACGCGAGCTAAAATCTTCTTAAACGTAACAATTTGAGGAGATTTTAGCTCATGTATACACAATCTGGAAGGTCTATGGTGGAAATGCTTGGCGTTCTGGCTATTATCGGGGTTCTTAGCGTCGGGGCGATTGCCGGTTATTCTAAGGCGATGATGAAGTATAAACTCAATAAGCAGGCGGAACAATTAAATACCGTAATCAACGCCATTGCCCGCAACATACATAGCTTTGACAACATCCATGCCGCCGGCGGAAGCACCCCTGATTTAACGCAATATTTTATCAAAATGGGCGAAATCCCGACTGAAATGATACAAAATACCGGCCTTTTAAAAGATGTGTTCGGTATGCAATGGGCTTCATTTATCAACACAACCGATACCCATATATTTTTAGAAGGCATTGCTCCGATATTAAAAACCAAATCTGCCGATAACTTAGCCATTTGTCAAAACGTGATTTTAACCGCCAAAGAAAACGCCGACAGCATTCTTGAATTTAACACTGCCAGTAAAGACAGCGGCAGCAGTGTCGGGCGTCTTTACGGTAACGCACAGTGTTTAAACGGGCGGAAGTGTTTAAAAGACGTAACGCTTGATGATATTTACACTATCTGCAACAAGCAAATCGGCACGCAAAACGCCACCTTTCAAATTAAATGGCTAATTCGCTGACAGACTAATTGCTTGCCAATATCAACACTAAAACCGCGGCCAAAAACAAAATTTTCCACTTTGCCGCGGCTTGCTTATCAGTATTGTTAAATTTAAATGCTTTAACCCCGCGACTCAAAAGCATAACCCAAAACAGCGAGGTATACGCAAGCACCGCCACATAAGCCGGATTTTGCGCATAATAAAACGCCAATGATTTCAGGCTGAAAAAGCCGATCATATAAACAAAAATCAGCCCTTTCAGCAAATTTTGCGGCAACACTAAATTTTTAAGCGGAAGGTTCTTTTTACAATATACCGTCAAATGCACCGCCGCAACCACTGCGGCAATAATAAAGCTTTGCCATAGCGCGCCCCAAATCGGCATTTGCACGGCATAATTCATAACCATTTTGCTGAGCACGGTAAAAGATGATGTTAACAGCAACAAAGGTAAAAGTTTATAAAGCGCCTGCCGTGTAAACGCAACCTGATGATAGCGGTTAAGCGCTAACACCGCGCCCGCGCATGATATAAAAATCGCCCCGCTCCGCCACGGATTTTGCCAATATTGTCCGAGTAAACCGCTGTCAATAAAGCACCACATTACAAACACAATAATCACTGACAGCGGAGTAATTGAACTGACGGTTTCCGAACCGTATTTTTGATTAATACCAAACACGGCATAATCAACCGCCGCGGCAATCATCCCCTGACAGATTGCCATAATATAAAAAACATACGGGAAAACCACCAAATTAAATGCTAAAACCGGCAACAGCAACAACGCCGTTAAAACGCCGCGATATACCATAAAAGTGTTGGCATCAAGCTTAATATTTTGCGCCGAAAGATAATAAACCGCCGAAAGTATTGCCGACAGCAGCGCTAAAACCGCCCACATCAATTTACCTCATTTATTAATAACAACAATCCCCGTTATAGCACACAAACGGGGATTATCCAAGGTAATTTATTCAAACGTCCAAGAAACGGAATTGGTACTGCCATCAGTGGAGGCTGCTTCCGCCTCTGAAACCGAATATTTGGTTTTTACGGCATTGTCTTCAGTGTTGGTTTCAGATGATGAAGCTCCGCTTCCTGAAGAAGAACCGCCTGATGATGAACTGCTACCTGAGCCACCGCCTTGCGTAACACTTGGTCCCCAAGCCGCCATCGCCTCAGAAACCGCAAAAACAGCCATAAAAGCAAATATTGCAATCAATTTTTTCATGAAATTATCCTTTCAAAATTTAAGGGTTATTGTTGGTTCCGTTAATTTTAATTTCTTTTAAGCCGACTTTGTCACCGTCACCCCAATCGGCAGTGCCGATGCTGACTGTCGCTTCTTTCGGCAAGCCGGTATAGGTGAGCTTAAAAGCTAAATCGGCATGGCCGTCTATCGCCACTGTTTCAAGCAGCACATTGCCGCCGTACGCATTTTTAACCGTTTGCTCGTCTAACACCATGTCATTGGGAAACACGCCCAACTTTATGGCCGTTTTGAGCGGCTTGCTTGCAAGCGATGAATAATCTTTGGAGTTTAGAAAAATGGTGCGCAAATTGGCAACAATATGGGAAACCTGATCTTCGGTTTTATTAAGCTTATACTTTTGCATAGCCTTAGCGTATCCGGCAATACCGCCTACCGACAGCACCCCGATAATCGCCAAAACGCCGAGCATCTCTACCATACTACGGCCGGATTGATTGTTGTTCATGATATACCTCTTAATACATTTTACCAACATATAAATGTGTAGCATAAACGTACGTTTAAATTGAGCAGTCAGCTCAAGCGCAAACCCGCTACATTCCTTGCGAACTGCGCCTATTAGCCACCACTGAAAGCAGTTTATTGATGGTTTCGGGCATATCCTGTTCCTGCTTAGATTCTATAATATCAATAATATCCTGCTCGCGTGATGTTAATTCTTCATTAATGCCTACTTTAGCATAATAATCATTACTGCTGTTATACAAATTGGCGGCCTTGCGATTATCGCCCTGGTCATAATAAAACTGTGAAAGATGTTTATTGGCGTTTGCCACTTGGTGCGAATACATATCTTCGTCAGCCATATTCAAAACCTGTTGATACGCCCAAATTGCCTTGCTTTCAGAATTAGCCTTAACATACATGTCAGCGGCGCGGCTCCAAGCGTTAACGTTTTTGGGCGAAAGCTCTATGGCGGTTTCAAAAGCGGCCGTACTCAATGATATATCCTGAACGCTTGATAATGTTCCGAGCAAACACGCATAATTTGACGCCTCTAAGAATGACAAATCGCGCTTTGAGGTATTTCCTTTAAGCTGAAAACACCTTTCGCTGCAAGTGTCAAGTAAACACTGCATCAAATCCATACATGGTATCGGGTCGCCCGTGCTTAACTGATAAAGCGCCTCATCCGGAGTTAACAATCCGTCAGTACCGGCCACGCTGTCAAACTTGCCGTTAATACTCAGATAAATAAAGTTTTTAACCGCATCCACAAGCTGAATAACATCTTCTTCGGTTGCCAAATCACCGACTTTGGCTTTCAGCACTTGCGCAATTTTGCCCTCGTCAATATCACGCCCCATCATATTAATCAACAAACCGGTTAAATCGGCCAAACTTTTTTTGGAAGGAGTATATTTAAATGGCTTAATACCGGCCGCCATTTCATCAAGCTCGCCGCTCCGCCCTTTGCGCCAGTCAAATTCTTTGGATGAGGCGTTTCCTCTGCTTCCGGCATAAGCCGATGAATTTTGCGGTTTTGCGGTAGGAGCCGACTTAGCCAGAGTCGATGCCAATGACGAATTTAGCATTCTGTCGCCGAAATCGGTATTTTTCGGCATTTTTCTTTCTGCCTCGCGCTTGCGCTGCTCGCTTAATTCTCTTTCCGCATTTTCACGACGGCGGCGTTCAAGGTCTTCCTGATTACGTTTTAATTCTTCCTGACTGCGTTTTTGTTGTAATGCCGCCCTGCTCTGCGATGCGCCTTCATCATCGCGGACAAAATTATTTTCATATCCGCGCTCATTAATCGGCGTGGTTGCGCCGGATTGCGCGGCGCCGCCGACTCCGACATCGGAAGCAACATCGTTTTTAATAAAAGAAAGCAAAGATTTAATGTATAAAATAACAATCAAAAACAAAAATAACACAAAAGCCAGCAACAGCAAAATAACTGAAACTATCCGTAAATTATCCGTTCCTGAAAAATAGTGCTGAAAAAAACCGGCCATGCCGTTTAAGTTTTGTGAAACGGCAAGACTGAAACGACTGGTTAATAAAAACAGCGCTATGTGTTTAATCATATCAGTTCCTTTTGGTCATTTTATGCAAATAACTTTATGCAGTTATAGAACAAATAGATTAAAAATGTATTACCTTAACGCCTATTTAATAAAATTTGCCGAGTCTGGATTTAACCTCTGCGCAAAGCGCCTCATCACCGGTGCGAGCCGCGGCCGCCACCGCTTTGCCGGCATAATTTTTTGCTTTTTGATAATGGCCGAGCTTATATTCAATCAAAGTTAAATTAATATAATCCGATACCAAACCCGCGTCACGCTTGCTTTTAACCTCAAGCGCGGCGGAGCGGCAAAACATTTTTTTTGCCTCCGCGAGTTTTTCCTGCCGCAAAAAAATCATACCCAAAAAGCCGTAAATATCAGCCACATAAAAACCGGTTTTATGTTTTTTGGTCAGCGGCAAAATTTGCAAACAGCGATTCTCCGCGGCGCTTAACATATTTTGTGTAAACAATGCCTGAATTTCCAAAAATGCCGCGTCAAAATAGGCCGCGTAATTTTTGGTTTGCATATATGCCTTTTGCGCCGCCAACGCATATTCTAACGCTTCCGCATATTTCTTTTGCCGAAAAAAGGCCATTGCCATAATTTCGGCGCTTTGCCCCTCTCCGGCGGCATTGCGGCACTTTTTATGCAGAGCGAGCCCTTGTTCCGCATATTTTATTGCCATGGCAAGCTTGCCGCGTATAACAAACAACAACGCCTGCTGATTAATAATTTCCGCCTCAGATTTTGCAAACCCCGCCTGATGAAAAATTTTGCGGCTGCGCTTAAAAAAGTCCGCCGCTTCAGCAAAGCGATTCTGTCCTGCCGTGAGCATTCCTTTAGCCGCCAAAATTTTTGCTTCTTCATTTTTTCCGCCGATTTTAGCGGCAATATTGCCCGCGGTTTCAAACATCATCTGCGAAACATCGCTGATTGCGCACACCCGATAAGCTTCGCCGGCCGTAAAATATACTTCCGATTCGCTGTAATAACAGCGCCGCCGCTTAAAAATTTTTCCGGCTTTACCGAGTAAAGACACCGCCGCCGCCATATCCGATTCATAAACCGACAACTTTGCCGCAAGCAGCATAAGCTCGGCTTTTGCCAAAGTATTCAGCTTTTTGGTATTCAAACTGCGCAAGTGTTTTTTCAAAGCGGCATAATCAAATTTAAGCGCGCAAAATTTTGCATTCCACAACAACAATTCGGCATTATCCGGCATACTTTTAAGCAATATTTTAATTTGTTTTTCAGCTTCTTGCGGCGCAAAATGAGCAAGAGCCCCCAAGCTTAAAACTTCATTTTTAACTTTAATTTCATTTATAAGCGGCGCATAATTGCCCTGCCGCGCCTCGTTTAACAGTTTTCGGTACCGCTTTTGAGGGTGACGCGCCAACTGTTTTGCCGCCTGCGCCAAAGCATAATCGGATACAAAAACCAACGATTCGTTTTGTTGGCGCAATTTCATAACCGCCTGCAGTAACATTGCGCGATAAAACGCCGCTTTCAGCGTTTGCATATAATACAACCATGCTCCGGCGCCGATTAAAAGCGCCGCCGAAAAAATCATCAACTCAAAATATTTCATAAACATTTACACTAAATTAGTTTTTGCCCGTTATTATCCACATAATATACAACAAAAAGCTATTACAAAAGGATTTTTTAAAAATGTCCATCACAAAATTAACTCCCGAACAACTCTACAAAAAGTGCGACACCTCGCGGTTTGATTTTAACTCCACCGCCGACTTGCAAGAACGCCTTTCCGCATTAGGACAAGACCGCGCCATCAGCGCCGTGGAGCTTGGCATTAACATTAAATCAAAAGGCTACAACCTGTTTTGCTTCGGCCCTGAAGGCACCGGCAAAATGAGTTTGGTTAAGCGCATTTTGGAAAAAGAATCAAAATTACGCCCCACCCCGTGCGACTGGGCTTATGTTTACAACTTTGACGAACCGCACAAACCGATTGCCATCAGCTTTGCCGCCGGTGAAGCCGCGGAATTTGCCAAAGATACCGATGAGTTAATTGAAAATTTAAGCACGGCGATTCCCGCCATTATGGACAGCGACGAATACAAAGCCGCCGTTGAAATAATTAAACAAAAATACAAAGGCAAAAAAGAAGACTATATTAAAATTTTGCAAAAAAAAGCCAAAGGCAAAAGCGTATCTTTGCTGCACATGCCGGTAGGCTTGGTGGTTGCCCCGGTTAAAGACGGCGAGGTTTTAAGTCCGGAAGCTTTTGACCAACTCACCGATGATGAAAAGCAAAAAATCACCGATGACTTAAACGCCATGCAGGCTGAAATTGAAAACACCGCGCAAGATTTGCCGCAGTGGGAAGAAAAGCAACGTGATGAAATTGATCATCTGCGTGAAAAACTGGCCAAAAACATTATCAGTTCGCCGGTTGACGAGCTCCGTAAAAAGTACAAACAATACAAACCGGCCTCTGAATTTTTAAAATCTATTCAAAAAAATATTTTGGAAAACATTGACGACTTTATGCCCGCCTCCGAAAAACCGGCCGCCGGTTCTGAAGAAGACCCGCTCTCGCAGCTTTTATTGCGCATGAATAAAAATGAAGAAGATAAGTTTGCCAAATTTAAGGTTAACGTTATTGTTAAAAATACGCCCGATTCAGGCGCGCCTATCGTATTGCTTGACCATCCGACGCAAGGCAATTTGGTCGGCAAAGTGGAGCGTATTCAGCAATACGGCGCGCTGCTCACTGACTTTACCTTAATTAAAGCCGGAGCATTGCATCAGGCTAACGGCGGATTTTTATTGATTGATGCCCGCAAACTGTTGATGCAGCCTTTTTCATGGGATTCCTTAAAGCGCGCTCTGGCGTCTAAGTCCATTAAAATTGAAACTCCGGGCGATGAAACCAGTTTTACCACCATCTCGCTTGACCCGATGCCGATTCCTCTTGACGTTAAAGTTATTTTGACCGGCGATGAAGATTTGTATGAGCTGTTAAGCGAACGCGACCCTGATTTTTCTGATTACTTTAAGGTTGAGGCCGACTTCGGCGTGGTAATGGATCGCACCCCCGAAAATGAGGAAGAATACGCCAAACTCATCGGCTCGCTCTCTAAAAAGAAAAATTTGCGTTCCTTGAACAAACAGGCCGTCGGCAAAGTTATTGAATACGCCTCCCGCCTGGCTGACGATTCGGAAAAATTAACCGCGCACATTTCTTCCATCGGCGACTTGCTGCGCGAGGCTGATTATT
The DNA here is from genome assembly GCA_902464275.1 of uncultured Alphaproteobacteria bacterium. Lineage (GTDB taxonomy): Bacteria > Pseudomonadota > Alphaproteobacteria > RF32 > CAG-239 > CAAFZY01. Next base: position 30,174 of record CABQIK010000017.1, read on the forward strand.
GGGCGCGTAAATCAAACTCCAAACAAATCGGCAAAAACCACATTATGCAGGCGATTGAAGCGCAAATTTACCGCAGCGACCGCATTAACAAAGCCATGCTTGAGCAAATTGACAAAGGCACCATTTTAATGGACGTTAAAGGCGAGCGCGTAGGACAAATTAACGGCCTTGTCGTTTACAATTTTTCCCGCAATTCATTCGGCAAACCGGCTCGTATTACCACGCAAGTCAGAATGGGCAACGGCGAGTTTGTTGACATTGAGCGCGAAATTGAAATGAGCGGCCCGATTCACACCAAAGGCGTGCTGATTTTGCAGGCTCTGCTTTCAAACCGCTTTGCCAAACGCAAACCGCTGTCATTGTCAGCATCTATCGTGTTTGAGCAATCTTACGGCGGAGTTGACGGCGACAGCGCCTCTTCAACCGAATATTACTGCCTGCTTTCCGCCATTGCCAACCTGCCGATAAAGCAAAACATTGCCGTCACCGGCTCCATTAACCAGTTTGGCGAAATTCAGCCTATCGGCGGCGTTAATGAAAAAATTGAAGGCTTTTACGAGGTTTGCAAATACAACGGATTAACCGGCACCCAGGGCGTTATTATTCCACGCACCAACATCAGCAATTTAATGCTTAAAGAAGAAATTGTTACCGCGGTTGAAAACGGCATGTTCCATATTTACGCCGTTGACACGGTTGATGACGGTATTGAAATTTTAACCGGTAAAAAAGCCGGCAAACCCGACAAAAACGGGCAGTACCCCAAAGGAACGGTTAACTATCTGGTAGCGCAAAGTCTGGAAGATTATTACCAATGCTACGTGCGCTATGCGCAAGAAACGCATGGTTGTTTAAGCAATTAACCTGCAGACATTTAAAAAAGATAAACCCCTTTTGTTTTTTTTGGTAAAAGGGGTTTATTTTTTAAGGTTAAAAGCAGGAACTGATTTAATGTTCTGCTTTGTAAATTCAAAATCAATCGGTGTTTTTGCGTTTTTTCTTCTTACCCGAAAAAAATGAGGTCAGAAACGCAATAATTATAGCCCATATCATATAAAAAAATTTTTTGCACATCATAATAAAAAGAACATTTTTATTATAACCGACATTGCTCTGAAAGGCAAGCTTAATATTTATGGCGTCTCCGATTTTTAATCGTAACAAATTTGTCACATTTTCTTGACAAGGTTTTCAAAATATGCTAAATTAAACTTAATAATAAAGATTGGACTCAAAGGAGAAAAATCATGGTTAATGTAATATCTTCAGCAAAAGCAAAGGCCGCGCACCGCAAAGCCATGCTCACCAATATGGAATTTGTACGCGTTAACGCGCAAGTTTCAAACAATGAATTTAACCGTAAAGATGAGGTCAGAATCATCACTCCGGCCAATCAGGATTATAAAATTAAGGACGACCGTAATTAAAACTTCTTTATACCCTTAAAGCTCCGCTCGGCGGAGCTTTTTTAGTTTAAAACACCAAAATACGTCTCTCCGCTTTTTTTTATTGTTTTTTATAATAAAGTTGATTATAATAATTACAATGTTCAGCAATTATTTATGAGGGTGTTAAAATGAGCAAATCATTAATTAGCCAATTTATTTTGCCGGTTATCTTGTTGGGTTTAAGCATCGGCACCGCTTCCGCTGCTCTGCAATGCGGCACTCAGCCGAGTTGCGCTGATTTAGGTTACAGCAAAGCGTCTTTAACCGGTTGCGCTGATATTATTTATTGCCCGTTTGACACCTCATATAAAAAATGCGTCACCCCCAAAAGCGCCGATGATCAATGCGGCGCATACGGCTTAAACAGCTGTCCTGCCAATGCAAACTGCGATTATTGCGCCACCGCTTATAAAATTGTCGGATGCGACAGCGGCTATACCTTAACAAACAACACTTGTGTTTGCGCCACCTCCTGCGCCAACAAAATCAGCCAATCTTCAATTCCCGCAAACGCCACCGCCACAACACAATCTTGCACCGCCTGCGGCGTTGCTTCCAACATTATTGTTGGGTGGAAGTGCAACACCGGCTACACTCAAATCGGCGCCCGTTGCGAGTTGGCAACCTCTGATTGCGAAAGCGCCGGATTATTATCACAAGCCGTTACTAACGCCAACTGCGACAGCCACACCATTTATTTAACCAACGGCACGCAAAAAACCTGTTACAGTAATTGCTCCTGCAAAGACGGCTTTACTATTGTCAACAACGCTTGCGTAGAAGAATAGTTTTACTTATCAGGCTCAATGCTTCATAATCGGAACAGCTATGATTGAACATACCAACGATTATTTACTTGATAAAAAAGTTAAAATTTTTCAACCCGTAAACGGATACCGCGCCTCTTCAGACGCGGTATTGCTTTCGTCTTTGCCGCATAACCTGAAACCCGGCGATAACATTTTAGATGTCGGCTCCGGCACCGGCGGAATTGCGCTCTGCTTGGCACATCGTTTTCCGCAAAACCCCGTTACCGGGCTTGAAATTCAGCCCGAACTCTGTGAGCTTGCCAATTTCAGCGCCGAACAAAACGGCTTTACGCAAACAAAATTTTACAACTGCGACATAAAAAGCAAAAATCTGCCGATTGCCAACTGCTCGTTTGCCCACGTAATTTCAAACCCTCCATATTCCGAGCACGACATGCCCTCGCCCAACCGCAGCAAAGCGCTTGCCCACAATCATAGCGGGCTTGACCTAAACTCATGGATAAATTTTTGCCTTAAAATGCTAAAACCTTTCGGCCATTTATACCTTATTCACCGCGCCGAGGCTCTGCCGCAAATTTTAACCGCCCTGCACACTAAAGCCGGAGGCCTTAAAGTCATACCGGTTTATTCAAAACCAGGGCAAAACGCCAAGCGGATTATGCTTATTGCGCAAAAAGATTCCAAATCGCCGGCAAATATTTTGCCGCCGCTTTATATTTACGACCAAAACTCCGAATACACCCCTGAAGCTCACCGTATTTTGCGGCAGGGAAAATCTTTTTTCGCGATTGACATTTAAAAAAGATAAACATAAAATACTTAAATATTATAACGGCTCAAATGCTAAGGATAAAAATCATGTTCAAAAAAACATTTTTCAGTTTGCTTTTCTGCTCCGCGGCTTTCAGCGCTCACGCCGCCTCGCCCGAATATGAAAATTGCTACAAAGCGGCTCGCACCGACAATGAAGTTGCCTTATGTATGAAGGCAGAAAACACCCGCTCGCTTAAAGACATTCAGCAAGTTTACTTAAACCTTGCCAATCATGAAAAAACCAAAGCGTGGAACAACGGCAATGGCTTGGCTTCCGGCAATTTGAAAGATATGTACAACAGTTGGCTCGCCTACCGCAACCGCTTTTGCTCGCTTTATCAAAAGGCTTCTGAAGAAACTTTCGGCGATAATGATTTCAACCGCGCCAAATGCTTGTTTGAATTTAACAACGAACACCTTGAACTTATGAAAAGCGTTATTTTCAAGGCCAACAGCGGCGGCGAAGAAAGCGCTCTTGATGACTAACCCGCGGAGTTACAAAAGTGCAGGATAAATTTTCATGGGAAGAAGCCAAAGCCTTTAATTTCGGGCTGTTAACACTGCTGGTTTTCGGCGGATTGTTCTTTTTTATGGCTTTTTCCAAGCACGATTACAAAAATTCCGAACAACAAACCTATGTTGTAACCGCCTCGTTCGGGCGAACCGACGGCCTTTTGGTCGGCGATAAAGTTCGTATGTCGGGCGTCACCATTGGCCGCGTTGCGGGAGCCAAACTCGGCCCTGATTTTAACGCCGTTTTAAGCCTTGAAATCAACGACAATGTAAAAATTCCCGATGACAGCAGCGCCTCTATTGTCAGCTCGGGTTTAATGGGAAACAAATACATTGAAATTGAAGCCGGCGGCTCTGAAGATTATATTCCGGCCGGCGGTGAGTTTGAATATACGCAAGACGCCATGGTGTTAGAAGAGTTATTAGACCGCATTGTTGCCATGGGCAAAGCCAAGCAAAACAAATCAGAGCAGGCCGAACTTTCACAATTTGAGGAGAATATGCCAGATGAATAAAAAACCGGTTGAAACCATTATGGGCGTAGTTGTTTTAATTATCGCCGTGGTATTTTTGCTTTTTGCTTATCGCGTATCTGACTTGCAAGTGGTTAAAGGCTATGAGTTAAACGCCAAATTTTCTAAAGTCGGCGGCTTAAACATCGGCTCCGATGTACGCATTAACGGCATTAAAGTCGGTACCGTGGTTAAACAAAAGCTTGATAACTCCGACTATTTGGTTGACGTTATTTTAAGCATCGCTCCCGATATTAGATTATCCGATGACAGCGAAGTCGCCATTGTCGGCGATGGCTTGGTCGGCGATAAATTTGTTAAAATAACCCCCGGAAAATCAAACAAATATCTTAAAAACGGCGACACATTCGCCAATACCAAAGACTTTAAAACTTTGGAAGATATGGTCGGTGAAATTATCTTTATGGTGACAGACAATGAAAAATAAATACCTGTTTACATGGCTTTCCGCCGCTCTTTTAAGCGCAAGCTCAGTTTATGCCGCAGAAGTTGATACCAACATGGCGCAAATGCAGGCCATGGATAAAATTACCGGCAAAGTCAACGTGATTGAAGTTCCGGTCGGCGGCGAAGTTAAATTCGGCAGTTTCTCAGTGGTGGTTCGTTCCTGCAAAACCAACTCTGAAGATGAAATTCCTGAAAATTTTGCCTTTGTGGACGTTACCGACAAAAGCTTTGATAAAGACGAGTTCAATATTTTTAAGGGTTGGATGTTTTCATCATCACCGGCCGTCAACGCGGTTGAACACCCTATTTATGACGTTTGGTTGTTAAAATGTTTTAACGGCGAACCTAAGCCCGAACAACTGCTCTCTGAAGAAGCGCTCGCCGCCCGTGACAACCTGCCGCGCTTGGCCGATGTTCGCTCTGAACAACAAAAGCTCCAAGAAAACAGCTTTGCTAAAGCCGAACCGGAAAGCAACACCATAGAATTTAAAGATTCTATGTACAAAGAAGAAAAACCGGCGGAAGCTTCCAAACCGGAAGAACCGCAAAAAGCTGAAGGCGAGCCTGAAAACCTGCTCAATATTCAAGATTCGTACGAATCCCCTGAAGAAGAAACAATCACCGTTCCGGCGGAAGAGCTTTCCAAAGCCCTGCAAGCCGAAGAGCAAGCTTTAAAAGAAAAAGCCGCCGAAATCATACCTGACAAAGCCCCTGACGATGGCTTTGTTTCTGACGAATTAAGCGCCGCCATTGACGCCGAACTCGCCAAACAAAAAGAATAAGCCTTTTAAGGCGCAACAAGTTAACTTTAATTATTATGGACACTAAAACTATACAAACAATTCGGCAACTGATGGAAAAAATCATTCCCGGCTTGCCCCCGACAGATAAATACACAATTTTATCTGACCTCTGTTTTGATGACTTCTGCAAAGAACTCTTGAGCAGAGATTTAGAACAGGAATATACCATTTTAATTCCTGCGCTTGAAACCGACCACTGGAACACAGTCGGTGACATCGTGGATACGGTTGAAAAATACACCCGCGATTAGCAAAAAAGAACAGAGCCGTCCGCTTAAAAGCCAACCGCTCTGTTTTTTGTTGTTAAGCTTAAAATTTATTTACGCACTGAATTGCTCAAACTCAATTCATACAGTGTAATCGCCGCCGCAGTTGAAACATTCAGACTTTCAACTTTTTCTGAAATCGGCAGACGCACGGTCAAATCGCACGATTCTTCCACCAAACGGCGCATTCCGGCGCCTTCGCTGCCCATAATCACCGCCCATTTGCCGCTTTTATCCATTTTATCAATCGTAGTTTTGGCGTATCCGTCCATACCGACCGTCCAAAATCCGTGCTGTTTAAGCGTTTCAACCGCGCGCACCAAATTAGTCACCCGCACCACCGGCATAAATTCCATGGTTCCGGCGGCAGCTTTGGCCATTGCTCCGCTTTCCTGCGGCGAATTTTTATCTTGCACAATCAGCGCCAAGGCGCCAAATGCCGCGCAAGAGCGAATAATTGCCCCGATATTTTGCGGGTCGGTCACCTGATCCAAAATCAGCACCACGCCTTTTTCCAAATTATCTGCACGTTCGCATAATTCTTCAATGCTCAAACCGGCAAGCGGCGAACAAAACAGAGCCAATCCCTGATGCACCGCCTCTGCCGGCAGCATACGGTCAATTTCTTTTTTATCGGCGCTCACCACCGTAATTTGCGGATATTTACGCGAAAACTCCGCCGCATTTTCCGGCGTGCAGACCAGTTTTTCAATTTTGCGCTGCGGATTTTGCAATGCCGAAACCACGGCATGACGCCCGTATAAAATTAAACCTTTGGCATCTGCTTTAAGCGGCGCCGCTTTATTAAACTTTTTCATTAAATAACCTTTCGTAAAACTCCGCCGGCTTGTAGCAACAACTTTTGAGCTTCCGGCAAAGAGCAATTTTTAAGCTTCATCACGCAAGCGGCTTTAACACTGTTTTGCGCCTCATGCAACAGCAATTCCGCCTCTTGCATATCTGTATTGCAAATTTCCGCCACGATTCGGCATCCGCGGTTATGCAGTTTTTCATTCATAATCTGCACATCAATCATATAATTTTTATATGTTTTGCCGATTCGTATCATCGCTCCGGTTGAAATCATATTAAGCACCAGTTTTTGCGCCGTGCCTGACTTCATGCGCGATGAACCGGTAACAGCCTCTTGCCCCACCTGCGGACAAATAAAAATATCGGCACATTCTTTGATTTTGGCTTCCGGATTTGAAGTCAGCGCCACGGTAACGCACCCTTTCCGGCGCGCAATCTGCAACGCTTCCAACAAATAGCGCGGATTACCGCTGGCAGAAATTCCGACCACCACGTCATTTTTTTGCGGATTAAACGCCGCCATATCCTGCCGCGCAAACTCCGCATTGTCTTCAGCATTTTCAACTGCCGTTAAAAGCGCCTTTTCGCCGCCGGCAATAAAACCTGTAACCATACCTTTCGGCGCCCCGAAAGTCGGCGGACACTCTGAAGCGTCCAACACGCCGAGTCTTCCGCTTGTTCCGGCTCCGAAATAAGCGAGCCTTCCGCCGCTTAAAAACGATTCTGCCACCGCGTTTATGGCTTTTCCTATCGGTTCAAGCTGCGTTTCAACCGCCAAAGCCACTTTTTTATCTTCGTTATTAATGGCGCGGGCAATTTCATACGGGCTCATCAGGTCAATATTTACCGTATCCGGGTTGCTGCGCTCGGTTAAAATAACGTTATCCATAAGCAAAACTCCGTTATAAGTTCCTCTAAACCAACAAAATATGCAAAATAAATTAAGATATTGTGAAAAAAAGGTTGACAATCGCGCAAAAATAAGGTTATTTGCAATTCAGAAGGTAAAAAAGACTAGTTCTTTTCCCGTCTGCTTGACGGAGGGGTGGCAGAGCGGTCAAATGCAACGGACTGTAAATCCGTCGACTTTTGTCTACGATGGTTCGAATCCATCCCCCTCCACCAGTTAATTTTCTGATGTCTAGAGTTTGCGGGTGTAGCTCAATGGTAGAGCAGAAGCCTTCCAAGCTTATTACGGGGGTTCGATTCCCCTCACCCGCTCCAAAATCTTTATATCAGAAGTCATCTTAATCTTTTTTAAGGATATAACAACAATGGCAAAAGAGAAATTTGAGCGGAGCAAGCCGCACTGCAATATCGGAACGATT
>CABQIK010000018.1 GCA_902464275.1 uncultured Alphaproteobacteria bacterium
TATCTGCCTCGCCATCCGCAAGCTTAGCTAATATATTTTGAATAAACATCAGAAATCTCCTCAAATTGTTAAATTTAAGAAGATTTTAGCTCGCGTTTTTTTTTTGCAATATTTACGAGTCCAAAGCTGTGTATAAGTTGTATTTAAAAATCCCCTTCATCAAGCAATGAAGGGGATTTTTTGCCGATTAGTAATTGTATGATTGGCTGTATGAGGAGCTTTGCATAATATAACGGTTATGTTGCGGAGATAAAAGATTTACGACTACGTCAATTATTAATAATAAGGCAAAAAAGGCAATAATCAGCCAAATTGCGGTTTCTTCATGCTTTTTATCATTTAATTCGGGAGCTTGGCCGTATTTATTGCTTTCGCTTCCGCCGCGTTTGCATACAAAAACAAGGTAGCGGATTTGGGCAAGCAGGAATAATAAAATTGTGATAATGTAAATGATAACAAATCCGTCATAGTTTTTTGAAGGCGTGACAGCCGTGGCAACCATGCTGATAATTAAGGTGTATACATACCAGTTAAAGAAGCCATTCCATAAGTTGCGACCGGTATCATGCAAACGGCGGCTGGTGCTTGAAAGCCATGGGATAATTGAGGCGAGCACAAAAATCAGATATAAGACAATGAAAAGCGGTGAAATTAATATTGTGGCGCCGAGTAAGGCCAAGGATGTGCTCATAAATATAAACAGAAAGGAAAAATATTCATAGCGCGAGGTGCGGCCGGAAAACTTAAAATAGTTGATATAAGCATTTAAAAAGCTTTGAATAATTCCCGGTTTGGCAGGATTATTTGCAACAGCTTCAGTTGCTTCTTGCGACTCTGTTTTTTCAATATCGGTCATAAGAGTATCCTTTCGGTTAAAGTTAATGTTATTTAATTATTGGTAATTTAAAATCAGATTGCAATGATTAAAATAAAAAAGACGCTTTATTTTGTTAAAGCGTCTTTTAATAATGTATAAGCTAGTCTTGAATGCTGTAATCTTTAAGTTTTTGTGCGCTGGCCTGTAACAACACGTGCTCTTCTTCAGACAGGCGCGGGTAAATTACGCGTTCAATACCGTTTTTATTAACGACGGTCGGCAATGAAAGACATACGTTTTTAACGCCTTCAACATCTTCATGGAATGATGAAACGGTTAAAATAGCGTTTTCGTTGGTGCTGACAGCCTGACAAATACGAGCTAAACCGCCGGCAATGCCGAAGCAGGTGGCGCCTTTGCCCTCAATAATTTTATAAGCGGCGTTGCGTACGTTGTCATCAATATCGGCTTTAACCTCAGGGGTGAGCGGGCGTTTTAAGTCATCGGCAAGGGTGGCAATCGGCAAGGTGCCGGCATCACCGTTTGACCAAATTAAAACTTCGCTGTCACCATGTTCGCCAAGCACATTGGCATGAATAGATTTTGAAGATACGCCTAAATGCTCGCCCAAAAGAGTTCTGAAACGTGAGGTGTCCAAAATGGTGCCGCTTCCGAATACGCGGTTTTTAGGCAGTCCTGAAAGTTTTAAGGTGTAATCAGTCATAATGTCAACAGGGTTGGAAGCTACCAAAATAATGGCGTCCGGCGCATTTTCCATTAACGGGGTAACAATGCTTTTGAAAATGGCGGCATTGCGCGACATTAAGTCAATACGGGTTTCTCCGGGGCGTTGGTTGGCTCCGGCAGTGATAATTACTACATCGGCATTTTTTAAATCGGCGTAGTTACCGGCATAAACTTTGCTGGCATAAGCAAAGGTGGTGGCGTGCGTAATGTCTAACGCTTCCGCCTCGGCTTTTTTCTGGTTATAGTCAATTAATACCACTTCACGGGCAACACCGCGCATAATAAGCGCAAATGCGGTGGCACTGCCGACTTGTCCGGCTCCGATAATACCAACTTTCATCTGTAATCTCCTTTATTTTATGTTCTTTTTATTAACCGCATAGAAATATAGTTATATTTTTTTAAATAACAATCATATTTATACACTATTTATAACCATTTGTTACAGTCAATAAAATTTTGCATTTTCAAGGCGTTAAATGGTAAACAAGGCTTTTTTTATGGGTAATTTTAAAAAAATGCTTGCTAAAAGGCATAAAATTTGCTAACAACACATCAAGACCGCTGTGGTCTGGAAATTTGTTTTAATAATTTTTTGAGGTTTAAATACATGACTGATACCGCAAATCGCGTTAAAAAAATCGTCGCTGAACACCTTGGTGTTGAAGAATCTAAAGTTACCGAAAGCGCAAGCTTTATTGATGACCTTGGTGCTGACAGCTTGGATACAGTAGAATTGGTTATGGCATTTGAAGAAGAATTCGGTTGCGAAATTCCGGATGAAGCAGCAGAAAAAATTCTGACTGTTAAAGATGCTATTGACTACCTTTCTAAGAATGCGTAAGTCTTGTGGCTTTATTTAAGTGTGAGAACTCGCTGCTATCAGGCGAGTTTTTTCATATAAATCGTTAAATGTTAAAATAGGTGAGTGTATGAGAAGAGTCGTTATTACCGGTTTAGGTGTGATTTCACCTTTGGGACGCGGAGTTGAACATAACTGGAAGCGTTTGCTGAACGGCGAGTCCGGAATTTCAAAAATTGAAGATATTGACTTAAAAGATATACCGGTTAAAATTGCCGGTCAGGTGCCGTGGGGCGATGCGGAAGGGGAGTTTAACCCTGACAGCGTGTTGCCGCCGAAAGACCAAAAAAAGAACGATAAGTTTATTTTGTATGGTTTGGCTGCCGGCTCAGATGCTATCCGTGATTGCGGCTATATCCCTGAAACAGAAGAAGAAAAATATCGCTTTGGCGTTATGATGGGTTCAGGTATCGGCGGTTTAAGCACCATTTATGAAAACTCAGTATCATTTAATGAGTTTGGTATTAAAAAAATGTCGCCGTTTTTTATTCCGGCATGTTTGATTAACCTGATTTCCGGTAATCTTTCCATTATGTTCGGGCTTAAAGGACCGAATCATGCTTGTGTTACCGCATGTTCAACCGGTACGCACGCTATCGGCGACGCTACCCGCATTATTGCGATGGGCGATGCCGATATGATGGTTGCCGGCGGTGCGGAATCGGCGGTTAATGTGCTTGGTTTGGGCGGATTTGCCCGTATGCGCGCGGTTACGGCAGAATTTAATGAAGAGCCGCAAAAAGCCTCGCGCCCATGGGATAAGCACCGTAGCGGTTTTGTAATGGGCGAGGGCGCCGGCGCGGTTGTTTTGGAAGAATATGAGCACGCTAAAGCCCGCGGCGCTAAAATTTATGCCGAAGTTGTGGGGTACGGTATGAGCGGCGACGCTTATCACATTACCGCTCCTTCAGGCGATGGCGCGTATCGCGCTATGAAAATGGCGGCTGAGCACGCCAAAGAGCATGGGGTTGAGCTGAAAGACATTAACTACATCAATGCGCACGGAACTTCAACTCCGGCCGGCGATGTCGGCGAAGCTTTAGCAGTTAAGCGTTTGTTTGGCGATGATATGAAGCATGTTTCAATGTCATCAACCAAATCAGCCATCGGACATTTGCTCGGTGCGGCAGGCGCGGTTGAAGCGGTTTACACCGTTTTGGCGTTGCGCGACCAAATTTGTCCGCCGACCTTAAACTTAGATGAAGTTGAAGAAGAGGTCTCGGATATTGATTTGGTTCCGCTCAAAGCTAAAAAGAAAGAAATTAAAGCCGCGATGTCTAACTCATTCGGTTTTGGCGGCACTAACTCGTCAATAGTATTCAAAAAGCTCTAAGCTTTGATAACCCCCGCGTTGTGCGCGAGGTTTTTTATACAAGAATCCCCTTGAACATGATGCTCAAGGGGATTTTGGTTTTTAGTTTTAGTACGTTTTGGAATTTTTGTTTTTTAAGGCTTGCGCTATCGGCGGTTCCGCGCCTAATTTTAAGTCAGAGCAATCAATGGCCTGATGAAAATCGCGCTGAAAATCTTGCTTGGTGTAGCCGGTTAAATAGCCTTGCTGCGCTTTTTTATCAACAATGGAGCTGATAACCGCGTATTTGGTTTCAAGAAAGGCGTTAACGTGTTGTTCGGCGGACGGAACAAAGCTCTCGCGATTGTCTTGAACCATTTTTTGCAAGGTTTTTAAATAGCCGATACGAATAACCGAAAAATCTTCGGGGCGAGCCTGAACGGTGACGCTGCCGGCGTGTTTGAAATAGTTGTACGGAGTGTCTTTTAAGCCGGTGATTTTTGCGTCTTTGTTAAGCAGCATCGCAAGGCTCGGAAAATCTTCACATACGGACATTTCTTTTTTAACGTTCGGAAACATTTGCATATAGGGTTTAAAAATTTCGCCTTTAACAACTTTGGTCCAACCGATACTATCGGCGGCAGAGGCAATTTCAGGCATTTCTTCAACAGTAACGCTGTTGTTTAAGGCGCCCAGTTTGTGTGAAATATTGTTGTGCGGAGTGCCGCTGTTCCAGTTTAAGACCAAGTCCATATCGCCTTGCAGCTGAAAACCGGCGATTAACACGTTGGCGTTAGTTTTTTTCATTTGCACCATCATGTTGGCGATGGCGTTTTCAGAAGTGAAGGTGTCATCGCTGTCAATCATAACAAAAGTATCTTGGTTTTTCATACGGCTGGCAACCGCGCGGCCTAAGGTTTCAAACGCTTTGCCGCAGCCGAGGTTTTCAGAGCCGGACAAAACCTCAACACTGATGCCTTTGCCGGCAAATTTATCTTGCCATTTATTTAATTTTTCAGCGGTGTCATCAGTGGAATGGTCATCGTAAACAACTAATTTTAAGTTAGGGTAGGTTTGATTGTAAACCGATTGAAAAGTTTCGTCCATAGTTTTAGACGAATTGTGGGTGCGAATACCGACATAAACAGCGTCAGACATATATAAATCTCCAATATTTAGTTAAATTATGCCGCTATAATAGCATATACAAAATTTTTGTCAAGCGATGAGGCGAAATTTTTATGGGCGGCAAAAATTTATAAAAAAATATTTGACTTTTATGCGTAAATATCATATTTATTATCTATCAAGCCTATAGTAGTAAGCATTCCGCTTATAAAGGAATTGTCTGAATCTGTAGGCATTTTTTTGTATAAGGATATAATATGAAAACGGCTATATTTATTGATGGTGCTTATTTTTTAAAAAGATTTAAGCATGTTTTTCCTAAAAAAGATGCTACTAATGCACAAGAAGTTGCGAAAACGTTATATACTATGTGTATTTGGCATTTGACAGATAAGAGTGGTTTAGAAACAGATTTATATCGTATATTTTATTACGATTGTCCACCATTAACTAAAAAGGTTCATTATCCGGTTTCTCATAAATGTTTAGATTTTGCTAAAAGTTCTACAGCTATATTTAAAGAAGCTCTTTTAACAGAATTAAAAAAGAAGAGAAAATGCGCTTTGAGATTAGGTAGGATTCAAGATTATGATGGGTGGATATTAAGTACGGCGACCATAAAGGATTTACTCAAAGGTAATAAGGAATTTGAAGATTTGACAGATGATGATTTTGAATATGGTATGCGCCAAAAGCAAATTGATATGAAAATAGGGGTTGATATAGCCTCAGTTGCTTATAAAAAACAAGTGGAGCGTATAGTTTTAGTGGCTGGAGATGCAGATTTTGTCCCAGCGGCTAAATTAGCACGGCGTGAAGGTATTGATTTTATATTAGACCCTATGTGGAAAGCAATTTCTGCTGATTTATTTGAACACATTGATGGGCTGAAATCTTTTGGAAAACATAAAAAAGAGACTTCTGATAACGACTGTTTGGCAGATTAGTTGTTAATAAAATCATAAAAGCTCAAAATTTTTATGGGCGGCAAATTTATGTTGCATTATGAGAGTTTGTGGTATTATATATAGATATGTTTAATTCAGGTGGAAAGATAAAATGAAAATTCCTGAAATTTCAGTTATCATACCGGTTTATAATGCTGAGCGCTATTTGCGCGATTCATTAAATTCTTTATTACAGCAAACTTTTGAAGATTGGGAAGCAATTTGCGTTAATGACGGTTCTGCCGATTCATCAGCGCAGATTTTGCAGGAATATGCCGCCAAAGATAATCGTTTTATAATTATTTCCGAACCTAATTCCGGGCAAAGCGTGGCGCGGAATAAAGCGTTAGAATTGGCTAAAGGTAAATATATTGCCTTTTTAGATGCTGATGACTTATTGAAAGAAAATTTTTTGGAGTCCTTGTATAATGCCGCGGAAGCAACCGGAGCAGATTTGGCGATTGCCTCCATACAATCGGAAAAAGTGCATAAAAAGACGGGGAAAATTGTCAGAAAATATCGTTTGCGCTTTAAAAAACAACAAATTTATACCTCTGCCGCCGAACTTTATAACGTGTTGAAATTGCCGCGTAACTGTTTTGTTTGGAACAAGCTGTATCGTAAAGCCGCGTATAATATGTATTTTACTCCGCATGAATATTTTGAAGATGTTTTGTTCAGCCATCAGATTTTGGCGCAAACCCGCAAAGCGGTTACGGTTGCAAATGCTTGCTATATATATGTGAGCAATCCTCAATCAACCGTAAACACCATGAACCCGAAAAAAGAACAAGATTATTTTAAAAACTCAAGGTTAGGTTTGCAAATTGCGCTGCAAAACGGTTGGAATTATCGTCGCTTCTTGAGATATTATGTGCCTGCTAATGAAAAGAAGTTTACTCCTCTCATTACCATAAAAGATTACGGCTTATTTAAAGCGTATTATCTGTTTAACTGGTTGTTGTTTACCAAAAGTTAGTGTCTGCCAACTGAAACCGGAACGTATTTGCCTTGCGGATTGTAACCGTAATTAATCTGCTTATTACCGACTGAGGTGGCAACGTAATCGCCGTTGGCGTTATAGCCGTAACCGACACTGTCATGACCGACGGTGGTGGGGACAAAATTACCTTGCGCGTTATAGCCGTAACTGATGTCATCATCGCCGATGGCTTTGGGTACAAAGTTACCCTGCGCGTTGTAGCCGTATTCAATTTTATCATTGCCGACAGCGGTCGGAACATAGTTGCCTTGCGCATTGTAGCCGTAAGTTATGTGCTTGCCGCCTACTTTAACCGGAACATATTCGCCGTGAGCGTTGTAGCCGTATTCAATATTACCGGCATAAGCGGCGGATATGCCAAACAAAAAAGCGGCGGAACATAAAAGCAAAAATTTTTTCATGAGAGTTCTCCTTGCAGTAAAATTTATGAGAAATAATAACATAAGTCAATATATATGTTTACATGAAGGCATAAGATAATTTAGAATAGTCTTAACCTTAATTCGGAGAATCTGCCATGAAAATAAATTTGCTGTCATCAGATGAGTATAATTATCTTAAAAAGTTGTTTTTAGAACAGAGCAATCGCTTTGAAAATGTTGATATATACACCAAAACTTTTCCGGACGGCGAGCACTATCGGAAAATTGAAAATGCCGATAAAATTAAAGGCAAACCGGCGGTTTATATTTGCGGAACCATAAATGACAACGCTATTTTTGAGGCATATAACGTGGCTTCGGCTTTGGTCAGAGAGCAGTGTTCTTCATTGCATCTGCTGATACCGTATTTCGGCTATTCTACCATGGAGCGAGCCGCTAAAGAAGGCGAGGTGGTGACGGCCAAAAATATTGCCGCAATGCTGAGCTCGCTACCTCCGGCTCCGCTTGGTAATTTTGTGTATATGTTGGATTTGCACTCATCCGGCATACCGTACTACTTTGAGCATACAATACACCCCGTGCATTTAACTTCATGGCCGGTGATGAAAAAAATGATTTTAAGCTGCGCTGAAAATCCGGTTTTGGCATCGGCTGATATGGGACGCGCCAAATGGGTTGAAAAGATGGGCAATGAATTAGGTTTAGACACGGCGTATATCATGAAAAAACGGCTTTCAGGCGAAGAAACCAAAGTATTGGCCTTAAATGCCGATGTTAAAGGTCGGAATGTGGTTATTTTTGATGATTTGGTGCGTTCCGGCTCCACTCTGATAAAAGCGGCGGAAGCATATAAAGCCGCCGGCGCCAAAGATATTCATACGGTGGCGGTGCATGGTGTTTTTGTAAAAGGAGCGTTGGAAAAAATGGAGCGAAGCGGGCTGTTTAAGGCCGTAAAATGCACCAACTCACACCCGAATACGCAAAATTTAAGCAGCGATCTTTTAACGGTTTATGATATATCGGCAGAATTTGTAAAAGAGCTGCTTTTGTAAATAAAAAAACAACCTCTGAATTTTCAGAGGCTGTTTTAGTAATAAAGGCTCAAATTTAGTCTTCTTGTTTTGGCTTTACCTTAGACATAAGCCCTTCCAAGAGCTTTTTGCCTTCATCGGTGGAAGCCAGAGCTTCAAGCATTCCGCCAAGCGCGAATCCGCCGTTCGGAGAAAGGGCGTCAGACGCTTTGGCAATGCCTTTTTGCACGTCACCGGCACCGGCGATAATCTTAATATCGGCGTTGCCAAGGTTCTTGGCTTGCTCAATACCGATGTTCTTGTACGCTTCAAGGTACTGGGTTTTAACCAGATAGTCTTGATAACCGGTATTGGTACCGATTTCGGTTGACAATGCGATTTGCGCGTTAACAGACGCCATCTGGCGCTTGTTTTCAGCTTCGGCGTTAGCCTCACCGACTGCCTTAATGGCAAGAGCGTCATTGTCGGCAGCGATCTTTTTACCTTCAGATTCGGTGATAGCCTTGGTCTTTTGGGCTTCAGCCGCAATTTGAATTTGCTGCTGAGAAGTTTCCGCCTCAACGATTCTTGCCTTTTTCTGAATTTCGGCAGCCGCCAATCTGGCGCTTTCCTCAATTTGGGCGTTGCGCACCTTTTCAACCTCAATAACCGCCATTTCCTTTTCTTTGGTAATCTTGGCGGCGTCTTTGATACGCTGAGAAGATTCCTCTTGAGCAAGACCGATTTTAGCGCTGACTTCAGCTTTACGCTGACCGACGCTTTCATTGGCGTCTTGCTGTCTGAGTTCAATACTCTGTTTGGCGGAAATTTCAGCCTCTACAGCGGCTTTGTTGTTTTCAGCCACAGCCACGCGAGAGTCTTTTTCAATCTCAGACTTCTTCTTTTTCATGATGTTTTCAATCACGCATTCGCCACTGGCATCACGGATGTCCATGAACTCAATGTTTTTGACGGATTCCACACCCCAGCTTTTGAGAGATTCGGCAATCGCTAGCGTGAACTTTTCACCATATTTGTTACGTTCGCCCATAATCTCACTCAAAACCTCGTTGGCGAGCAATGAGCGGGAAGAACCCTGCAAAATACTGGTGAGCTGTGATTTCAACTCGTCAAAATTACTGATACGAGATGCCGCTAATTTGTAATTGGAAATGCGGAAGAAGGCTTGAATATCAAGCGCGAACGGCAAACGATTCTTATCGTATCCGGGGTAATTATTGAGCCTGATGTCAAATACTGACAAAGGCAGAATGTTTACTGAAACTCCCAAGAATGGCAACCAGGTAGGCCATTTGTAGTACGTGTTTCCGGATGAAATGTTTTTTCCATCATAAACATCGGCACCATAAATAAGCGTTTTGTTACCACGGCGCACAGTGTGCACTTCATTGGTAGGAACAACCCGGCGGAGCGATAAAATTTGCTTTACCAGAACGAGCAGAAAGATGACCAGTACGACGCCTACGCCGCACAAAATCCAATCTAGTACAGAAAAATACGTCATAAATTAAAAATTTAAAGTGAAACAATAGTATTATAAACTATTTAAGTGCATAGCAAATTACGGCGATTTTGTCAATGTTTAAGTTAAAGCGATGATTGCCAACCTTTGGCGGCAAGGTTTACTTGGTCGGTATAAGCAGCGCGCTTTGTTTGCGGGGCGGCAATCTGTCCGCATAGAATCTGCTTTGGCGTGCTTAAAAGCTCCGGCAACTCCCAAACTTTATTTTGCAGGCGGTAATATGCCATATCGGCAAACAGCCTTGCTTCCATAAATTGCCCGAAAGCGGAAAATTTAACGGCAGGCGCGCTTAAACGTTGACGCAGGCGGGCAAATTGTTGGCGATGTTCGGGCAAAACATAGCTGTTGCCGCTTAAAATATCAGTGAAAGATTGCAGAACTAACGGGTTTTTCCAGCCGCCGCCGAATAACATAATTTGCGGCGGAAGCGGAATGTTATCAGGTGTTAAGGTCAGCGCGTGGGCGGCGATATAAGCGGCGAAATATTCAAGCGTGCGCACGGCATTATTAAAAGATAAGTCGTTTAGCAGGGTAAAAACCTGTTCTTTATGATAATAGGCGGGGTCGCCTGATTTGGGCAGAGCAAGCTCATAATAGGGGCGGCAAAGCTCAAACAATTTTTGCAAGTGCGGCTCTGAGATAACGCCGGATTTTCCGTATTTGCCGTTGTAATCGCACGAATCGGCGGTATGGGAGCGGACAAAGTTGTCGGTATATTCGTTAAAAGGACCGGCATCAGTGCTGATTAAGGCTTTGCCGTTATTTACAACCGCAAAATTAGAGGTGTTGCCGCCGTTAAAATAAATGCCGTCGCCTTCTGTGAGGGCGATATGCGCGTTATGCGGGGCGACTAGAGGAGCACCCTCGTAACCTGCCATCAGTGGGGCGGAGCGGAAGTCAGACACAACTTTAATGCCGGTTAAATCGGCAAGCATTTGACCGGAGCCGGCTTGTAAAGTGTAAGGAAGAGTGTGCTCGGCTTTGGCTTTGGAAGGCGGGTTATGGCCTAAGGTTTTGCCATGGAAACCGATGGCGTCAATTTGCGCTTTATCTAAATGATGTTGCTTACACATTTGGTTTACAGCATCAGCCAGCAAGCGGATATATTCTTCATGCCACTCTTGAAATTCCGGCAATGCCAAGATTTCAGATTTATTGCGGTTAAAAACCAATCGGCGTAGATTTTCGGTCTGCTGCTGCATTTGTTGGTTGTATGGCGCGCTAAACGAGCATATATCGCGCATTTCAGAGCCGGAAAATTCGGTTAATACCATGTCCATGGCGTCCATAGAGTTGCCGGTCATAATGCCGATAATGCGATAAGTTGACATAATTTTATCCTTTAAGATTAATGCTGAAAGCTAATATATTACATAAACCCTAAAATTTGATAAATGCAATTTGACAAAAATAATACTTGCAAAGCGCAAAAGGTTGTGTTAGGGTACAACTGTTTTAAGGATAATTATGTTTAATTTTTAAAAAATAATGGAGTATGAAAAATCAAGAAAAAAGACCAGTTGTGTTGAAAAGCACCCTGGATCATGTGAAAGATTTCGGTGCGTTGCTCGGCAAGGAAGTGGGACTGTCTTCAAGAGCCAAGGATGAAGTTGCACTGCAAATGTTGTTGCAACTTTATAGGTACGCCGCTGTTGCAGAAGTGCAGTTACGCGAGTATCACTTTTGGCATGATTGCCATATCGCAAGATTGCTGAAAGATGAGATGGAAGAGGTGCTCAGCAAGCTTTCGGAATGTGAGAATATCACACCTGAAGTAAAGAAAGGAGCTGAGTTCATATATAGTTGTTTAACAGAGTTAGGCAATAATTCTGTAATCTTTGACGGAGCCGATTGATGACTTTGGACCATAGATTATAATGGCTCCGCACTAACCCATAAGTAATAACACCAAATAGCGTACGTTGTGAAATGTGCGCTATTTTTTTGTGCCTGAATGTTTGCTCAGAGTTTTAATGCGGCGATGAAATAAAAACTTGTTGATGATATGCGTTTTTTGATAAAAAAAGATTGCATATAGGCAGATAAAGTAATAAAAAATTATCAAAGCAATAAGATATATGCGGAGAATTTTTAAATGTTTGCAAAATTAATGGGAATGCTTTCTGCCGATATGGCGATTGATTTGGGTACTGCTAACACCTTGGTTTATGTGCGTGGGCGCGGTATTGTTTTAAATGAACCTTCCGTGGTGGCGATTGAGGAATTTCGCGGTAAAAAGCAGGTTTTGGCAGTCGGTAACGAGGCTAAACAAATGCTTGGGCGCACGCCGGGGAATATTCATGCCATCCGCCCGCTGAAAGACGGCGTGATTGCTGATTTTGAAATTGCGGAAGAGATGATTAAATATTTTATCCGTAAAGTTCATAATCGCCGCACTTTTGCGACTCCGATGATTATTATTTGCGTTCCGTCCGGTTCAACCGCGGTTGAGCGCAGAGCCATTCAGGAATCGGCTGAAGCCGCAGGCGCGCGCAAAGTTTGGTTGATTGAAGAACCGATGGCGGCCGCTATCGGCGCCGGTTTGCCGGTTACGGAACCTACCGGTTCCATGGTTGTTGACATTGGCGGCGGTACCACTGAAGTTGCCGTTTTGTCGTTGGGCGGTATTGTTTATGCCCGTTCAGTCAGAGTCGGCGGTGATAAAATGGACAGCGCCATTATCTCATACATTCGCCGCAATATGAATTTGTTGGTTGGCGAAAGCAGCGCCGAGCGTCTGAAAAAAGAAATCGGCAGCGCGTGTCCTCCGGCTAAAGGCGAAGGCCGCACCATGGAAATTAAAGGGCGCGATTTAATGAACGGCGTTCCGAAGGAAATTGAAGTCAGCGAGCGTCAGATTGCCGAGGCTTTGTCGGAGCCGGTTGCCGCTATTGTTGAGGCGGTTAAGGTCGCGCTTGAAAATACCGCGCCGGAGTTGGCGGCTGATATTGTTGACAAAGGCATTGTGATGACCGGCGGCGGAGCTTTGCTCACCAGTTTGGATCAGGTTTTGCGCAATGCTACCGGTTTGCCGGTTTCAGTTGCTGAAGAACCGCTCGCCTGCGTGGCTAAAGGTACCGGTAACGCCTTAGATAATATTGATAAGTTAAAGAGCGTATTGTCTACTATGTATTAATACGCCGTGACGTAAGGTTTTTAAAGTATGAAACGTCGTCGTGTGTTATTTATACGGCTCAGCCAATTCCGCATTTTTGTTAGAAAATTGCTGGTTGCGGCGTTGTTTGTATCCGCTTTGGTGTTTATGATGTTGAGCAAAGCGGATACTCTTATTTTAAATAAAATCAGCAACTCGTTGGCGCGGGCGTTCAGTCCGGTTATTCAGGTAATGCAGCTGCCGGCTGAAGCGGTGTATGCAATTTATGATAAAATCAGAGATATAAGTTTGGTTTATTCGGAAAACAAGCAGCTGAAAGCCGAAAATACGGAATTGTTAATGCTTAAAAACCAAGTGCGGACGCTTAAAGCCGAAAACAAACTTTTGGGGCAGATGCTTAATTATGCGCCGCCGCCGGAAGCAACTTATATAACGGCTAAAATTGTGGCGGAAGAAGGCGACGGGTTTTCACATTCGTTGATTGCGTACAGCGAAAACACCTCGCAGGTCAGAAAAGGTCAGGTGGTTTTAGGGGCTCAAAGTGTGGTCGGCAGAGTTGAAAGCGTGAGCGGAAGCTATATCAGAGTGCTTTTGTTTACCGATATTAACTCTAAAGTTCCGGTAATTTCAGAACGTAACCGAATCCGCGGAATTTTATCCGGCGACAATACTACCGTGCCTAAGCTGTTGTTTACGGCAACGGGGGCGGATATTAAAGAAGGCGATATGATTGTTACTTCAGGCGTGGCCGGCGTTTTTCCGACCGGTTTGCCGATAGGGGTGGTCAGTAAAATTACCAAAGACGCGATTGCGGTTGAAACCATCAGCGATATTGAGCGTTTGGAATATGTTAAAATTGTGGATTACGGTGTTTATGACGGTATGCTGAAACTTAATCAGGACGGTGAATAAAATGGAAGACTCTTTAGCTGAAATTTTGGAAAACCGTTTCAAAAAGCTGTTGCCGTTTTTATGCTCGGTAATTTTGCTGCTGATTGCCTATGTGCCGATACATCTTCCGCTTTCGCAATATTTGCGTCCTGATGTGGGTATGATTTGCGTTTATTTTTGGGCGCTTTATCGGCAAGATTTGTTCGGAGCCGTTTCAGCTTTTGCATTGGGATTTATTGCCGACAGTTTGAGCGCGGTTCCGGTCGGAATCGGGATTTTTGCATTTTTGACGGTGTTTGCGTTGGCAAGCACTTTCGGCAGCTATGTTAACAGCAAGCCGTTTGCTTTGAGCTGGGGCGGGTTTGCCATAATTTCATTGTTGGCTTTTGTGGTAAAATGGCTGTTGCTTTCGGTTTTTTACAGCAAATTTTTAGCCTTTGGCGGCGTGTTTACCGCTTATTTGGCAACGGTGTTTTTATATCCGCTGATTGCGCGCTTAAATATCTATATTCAGAATCGCTTTTTGGCTAACGAAGAGGTGATTTATGAACAGGGATAACGATAAAGGCAAAGTTTTGTTGCAGCGAACTATGTTGGTGGCCGCGGTGTTTTTTGTTTTGCTGATGGCGCTTATCGGCAGACTCTATTATTTGCAGGTTTATCAGGGTGAAAAATATAAAATGTTGGCGGATGAAAACCGTATTTCAACGCGGGTGATTGTTCCGCCGCGCGGCTCGGTTTATGACCGCAACGGCGTGGTTTTGGCCACCAATGAACAAAACTTTCAGGCGCTGATTATTGCCGAGCAAACTCCTGATTTGGATAAAACTTTAAACGGTTTTAAAAAAATTATTCCGCTGACAGAAGATGAAGAAGCTAAAATCAGAAATAAAATTTATTACAGTCGCAAGTTTGTGCCGATAAAACTGAAGGATAATCTGACTTGGGATGAAGTTTCGGCTTTGCAGCTTAATGCGCCGGAGCTGGCCGGTATTTTTATCAGCGAGGGGCTTAACCGCACGTATCCGTTGAGCAAATATACCGCGCATTTTTTGGGCTATGTCGGCGCGGTTTCAGAAAATGATGTAAAAAATGATCCTCTGTTGATGGTTCCGGGTTTTAAAATCGGAAAAGCCGGTTTGGAAAAAAAGTTTGAAGATAAGTTGCGCGGCAAAGGCGGTAATATTAAGCTTGAAGTTAACGCGTACGGGCGTATCATGAAAGAAATTGAGCGTCAGAGCGGTACTGAGGGCGAAGGTTTGCGCTTGACCATAGACAGCCGTTTGCAAAAGTTTGCGCAAGATGCGTTTGGTGATAACAGCGGGGCGGCGGTGGTGCTTGATGTGCACAGCGGCGAAATTTTGGCGTTTGTTTCGGTGCCGTCGTTTGACCCTAACTTGTTTACAACCGGAATTTCACACAAAGATTGGCTTGATTTGCTCAATAATGAGCGTAATCCGCTGACTAACAAAGCGGTGGCCGGACAATATTCGCCGGGTTCAACCTTTAAAGTGGTGGTGGCGTTAGCGGCGCTTGAAGCCGGTGTGATAGATGAAAATACTACGTTTGACTGTACCGGAGCGATGAAGCTCGGCAATCATCAATTTCACTGTTGGAAGCATTACGGACACGGCAGATTGAATGTGGTGGGAGCGCTTAAAAATTCGTGCGATATTTTCTTTTATGAAGTGGCGTTGCAACTCGGTATGGAAAAAATTGCCGCGATGGCGCGCAAGCTCGGTATGGGCGCGCCGACCGGGGTTACTCTTGACAACGAACGCGGCGGCTTAATTCCTGACGCGGCATGGAAAATGGCGCGGTTCGGTGAAAAATGGCAACAAGGCGAAAGCGTGATTGCCGGTATTGGGCAGGGATATGTTTTGGCAACGCCGATACAGTTGGCAACAATGCTTGCGCGCGTGGTAAACGGCGGGTATGCGGTCAGTCCGACATTTGTGCCGCTCAGTTTGCAAGACAAAGGTAAAATTAAAAAATTGGCGGTGTCGCGTAAAAATATTGAGATTGTTAAGCGCGGTATGTTTGAAGTGGTAAATGGTGAACGCGGTACGGCCGGCGGGGCGCGCTTTGATATTAACGGTATGAAAATGGGCGGCAAAACCGGAACAACTCAGGTGCGCCGTATCAGTATGCAGGAACGGCAAAACGGTATTATTAAAGATGAAGATTTGCCGTGGCGGCTGCGTAATCATGCCTTGTTTGTGGGCTATGCTCCGCACGACAAGCCTAAATACGCGGTGGCGGTGGTGGTTGAACACGGTTCTTCCGGCTCCGGTGTGGCGGCGCCGATTGCTTCTAAAATTTTGCAAAAAGCAATTAAACTCAATATAGAATAAGGGCGGGCATAATGTATAAATATTATGAGGCAGGGCTTAAAAGTCAACGATTGTCAGTTAAAGACCGGTTTTATAACATTAATTGGGGATATGTGCTGTGTATTGCATTGCTTGCGTTTATCGGTATTGTGGTGCTTTATTCAGCGGCTAACGGCAGTTGGACACCGTGGGCGGCAAAACAGTTGATGCGCTTCGGCGTGTCATTGGGGTTAATGCTGTTTTTGGCTTTGCTGGACGTTAAAGTGTATTTGAAATATTCATACGTGGTGTATTTTTTGGTTTTGTTGTTGCTTATCGGAGTGGAAGTCGGCGGGCATATAGGCATGGGCGCGCAGCGTTGGATTGATTTAAAACTGTTTAAGTTGCAACCGTCTGAATTGATGAAGATTGCCATGGTGTTAGTGCTCGCAAAATATTTTCATGGCTGCACCTTAAATAAAATTCAGAGTGTGCGCGGTATTGTGGCACCGATTTTGATGGCATTGTTTCCGGCGGCGCTTATTATATTGCAACCTGATTTGGGAACGGCGCTGATGCTTTTGTTTACCACCGTGATTATCTTTTTTGTGGTGGGGGTACAGTGGTGGAAATTTGCCGTTGTCGGCGGAACGGCAATCGCGATGGCGCCGATTGCGTGGCACTTTTTGCATGATTATCAAAAAGACCGCGTCTTAACTTTTTTGAATCCGGAGCGTGATCCGCTCGGGGCGGGGTATCATATTATTCAGTCTAAAATTGCGCTCGGTTCGGGCGGCGTTTTCGGTAAAGGCTTTTTGAACGGCACGCAAAGCCATCTTAATTTTTTGCCCGAAAAACATACGGACTTTATTTTTACCATGCTGTCGGAAGAGTTTGGTATGATTGGCGCGGTGTTGGTGGTGCTGCTTAATTTGGTGATTATTGCGTACGGCTATTTGTTTGCGTTCAGAATTACCAGTTATTACGGAAAATTAGTGGTTATCGGGCTTAATACCAACTATTTTATGTATGTGTTTATTAACATCGCCATGGTTTTGGGGCTGTTGCCGGTGGTGGGGATTCCGTTGCCGCTGATTTCATACGGCGGAACGGTAATGCTTTCAGTGATGGCAAGTTTCGGTATTATTTTGTGCATGGATATTAACCGTAATATCAATTTAGGACGCAGCTCGTTCGGCGATGATTAAAAAGGCTGAAGGTGTATAATAAAAAATCCACCGATTAACGAATCGGTGGATTTTTGTTGTTGCTAAAGCCGGTTACTTTCCTTGGCCTTTGCCGTATTTTTCGGCTAAAGCTTTTTGCATATATTGCGGAACACGCAATTTGCCTTTAGAATCTTTAGCTTTATTTAAGCCTTTTTCTTCCGTAACAACTTTTTCATTGCCTTTGGCATCTTTGGTGGTATAAGCGCCGGTGATGCCTAAGCGGGCGGCCATAATTTTTTCACGGTCGGCGACTTTTTGCTCGTGGGCGGCAATTTGTTCAGATGTTAAAGATTCTTTTACACCGGCAAGCTGCTCTTTGCGAATTTCACGACGCTCTTTCATGATATTTTTTTGTTCTTCGGGAGTTTTGCCTTCCGCCGCGTCATTTTCTTTTAAGCGCTTTTTAAGTTCGGAAATTTTTTGTTGCGCTTCTTGTTGTTTGGCGTCAAGTTTTTGCTTGGCAACATACTCGCCCAAAGTTTTTTGAACATCTTCCGGCAACTCTTTAATATATTCGGCGTTCATATCAATTTTAGGCGGGTTAGTCATGGCAAGCTTGTCACCGTTGGGATAAGTGCCTTGTTCCATTAAGCAGGCGGCAAGCAACATGGCTTTTTGCTTGTCATCAAGCGATTGACCGAAAGTGATGCTCATGTTGTTATTTAAGGCGTCTTTGACCAAGCCCTGATACATAACAAGGTGCGAATCTTTGCTGATTTGCGCATTGGTCGGAGAGCTGTATTTAATTTCGCCATGGTTGTTATCTTTGGTTAACGCGCATACAAAACTTTTGGTATCAAGGTCTTTTTGGGCGTCATTTTCAAAAACGTTTGCAACTTTTTCAGCGTATTCTTTCCAGAATTTGCGCTTTTCTTCAATCCATTGTAAATCATCGCTCGGCGCTTCAGCGGCTTGGGGCTCGCTGCCGACGGTTAAATCTTTACGCTCAGGGGCTTTAGGCGCACTGCCGGTGTTAGAGGTGTTGCCGGTGTTTTTGTTTTCAGCCGGTTTAACTTCGGGCGCTTTGGTTTTAACATCGTTAAGCTTGCGGTCAATCTCAGCTTTTTTAGCCTCATAGTCGGCTTGGGTTTTAATGCCCATATATACTGAAATATCGGCTCCGGCCTGCTTCAAAGAAGCAAGCTTTTTGTTAAATTCTTCTGTCCATTCGGTATTTTCAGCCATAATACTAACTCCTTAACTTAATGGGTTATCTTTTTAATATAGCCTTATAATAACACGGGTTTGTTTTTTTGTCCAGTATTTTTGTTAAGTAAAATTAAAATAAAAAACACCCCTGAAAATGGTTTTTCAGGGGGTAGGGGATAACATTTTATCCAAGCATTTTAATACAGTTGTAAAGAATAATCGGGCTTTTGTGCCGGAGCCGATTTTTTTGCCGCTTGTTTAGGGGCGGCGGTGCCGGTCGGTTTGTAGTCAGGAAAAATATCTGCCAAAATTTTTCCTGCGGCATCGGTAATGGCGCGCTTAAACAGCAATTCTTTTACATTTTCACATGATGAAAAAGCTCCGTCTTTGCTGAATTTTTGCTCAGATGAACCGGCGGAAACAATTTCCATGGTGGCGGTTTCTAAAATACGATATGAAATTTTTACTTTTGAAAAACTTTCATAGCTGGTTTCACCGGTTAATGGAATATATTCTTTGCGGGTTGAGGCGCTGAAATTATCAACCGAACCGACCAAAATATAGTCGGCGGCAGCCACGTTTTTGAGCTTAACTTTATTTTCGGGCAAAGTCATATCAGCTTCAATTAACGCCATTTCGGCCGCATAGTCGTCAAGATTGTTGCGGTCAACCAAATTAAATTTGCGGCTGGGCGCCAGTTTTTCAATAAACAGGTTGCTGATTACGGCATTAGTGTCGCTGTTGCTTAGATTTTTGCCTAAACAACTTGCATTGCGCGCAATTTTAAACGGCATAATCGCCAAAGAATATTCCGATTTTTTAACTAAATTTTTTGATTTGTAATCATGCGAATCGTAAACATCTTCTTTGATAACAGTCGCTTTAATTTTAACTCGGTATTTGCCGTTTTCTTGGGTTTGTTCCAATACCTCATAGGATGAAACCGAACCTTTGTATTTGGCAAGAATATTTTTGGAGTTGTCGCGAACGCCGACCATGGCATTAAGCGAGGCGCTTTCATTAAATTGTTGCGAGTTTTGCTTGCTGCCGTTAAAGCTGTTGTTTTGCGGTAAAACGCCTTTAAGCTTTTTTTCTTCAGTATTCAGCGAATCGTTGCTGTTATATCCGGCGGAATGGTTGGCGTCGACTGATGCGGTGGCGGCAACGTCAAGTTTGTGCAAGCCTTTGCCTTCCACGGTAATATCAGAGGTTTGCCGCACGGCGTTTTCAACCGCGTTCATGACCGCCCAATCATAATCATCGCCTTCGCCGTATGCGGTTACGGTAATTTCTTTAGCCTGAGCACTAAATGCCGTACATAAAAACAATGCTAAAATTATTTTTTTCATATTATTACTCCTTAATGCTTACCAGCTGGCGGCGTTTTTGTCGGCAAGTTTGGTAATGCGTTCTTCGCCTTCCCATAAGGTTAAACCGTTGGAAAGATCGGTGATTGATAATGAAAAGCGATATTCAATGCGTTTTTTGCCGGAAACTTTTAATTCTTTTTGAGTGATTTTGCCTGACATACTTAATTCAGGGGCTGCTAAAGAACCGGCTTTTCTAACGTTTGCCTGATTGAATTCTTTTGATTTGCGGAGTTGGCTTGAGGCCATTACCATTGAATCTTCATTGAAGGTGGTAACGCGAACTTTTCCGCTTTTCATTAAGGCAATGCGGATA
The DNA here is from genome assembly GCA_902464275.1 of uncultured Alphaproteobacteria bacterium. Taxonomy (GTDB): domain Bacteria; phylum Pseudomonadota; class Alphaproteobacteria; order RF32; family CAG-239; genus CAAFZY01. Next base: position 20,111 of record CABQIK010000018.1, read on the forward strand.
GATTTGGAAAGTTCGTCAACATCAATGCGTTGCATGGTGTCGTTTTCAATGCGGGAAATAACCAACACATAAACGCCGCCGTTCGGTTTGTTTAAGGTGCCCATTTCAAGCATATCGGCAATCATTTTGTTTGAAACGCTTTCAAAATCACGGCTTTCCAAAGCGGCAGCTCGGGAGGTTGAGTCGTTGTCGTTATCAATTAATACGGTTTCGGAGGCGCAACCGTTTAATGTTAATGCTGCAAATGCAATCATAAAAAATTTTACAATGTTTTTCATTTTAATTTTCCTTATTCAATTATGCCATTGCCGATGTCATCGGTTATGTAAATGCGGTAAGCAGTGGCTCGTTTTGAAGGAGCGACAGCTTTCCATATAAATTCAGAATTTTTAAATAAATTTACTTTTTTCCATGCGGATAGTGAGCTGCTGATATTCATGCCGTTAGCGTCAAACCATTCAACTTTATAGTATACGGCTTGATTTTTGGCGCTGATGCCCATAACTTGAGCCACAACTTGCCCATCGCGTTCTCTGATATTGGAATTTGAATTGATGGCGCTGAATTTTACATCGGGATTAATGGAAAATTTAGCGCGGTCGTATTCAAGCGGAGCAGCACATGCAAAGAGCAGTAATACTGCGCAAAAAGCAATTATTTTGTTCATGATTAAGACCTTTCAGTTACAGATTAAATACTTCAACAACCGGATTGCTTGCCGCGCTCGGCGTTCTGACATAAACAATAGAGTTGCCGTTTTCAGGCACGTTTACATCAATATTTTTATCGCCGATGTATAAGGTTATTTTATCGCCGTTTTTCGCAACTTTAGCTAATTGCACATTTTTAGGCAAACTGTACCAACTGCGAGTGTCGGCGCCGGCTGTCATAACCGAATATGTAGCGGCGGCAATTCCGCCTAAATCGCCGAACTGGTCTTGCGCAACCGCTTGTGCGGCAGTTTGCAAGGCTAATTTGGTTACGGCTTTGGCTACAATGGTCGGAAGCTTTTTGTGAAATTCGGCAATGAAAATATTATCTATATCAGCAAGAGTTTCGGTTGTTACTTTCTTTTTACCGTTTGAAACGGCAATGTTTTTGAATGCTTCATCACGCTGTTCAGGGTAGGGCAGCGCCAATGATGCGGTTTTAACATTATCGGTGGCGATAAAAATCGGCAAATCAAGTCGGAATTCTTTAAAGCGGGCAACCAAACCGTTTTCAAAAACAACCCATGCGGTTGGTTTAAGCGCGCTGCGGTTGCCTTGCGCCAACTTTTCGGCAATGGCTAAATCGTCTTTTACAAAGGAATTAGAGCTTACCATACCGTGAACGCGTTTCATATAATTAGAGGCGTTCTCATAGTCGCTGTTGCCGGTTCCGTTGGTCATAAAATAAAGTCCGCTGATATAAGTTACATACGGATTTACAAAGTTGGAATATCCTTTCCACTTGGCAAATTCTTTGTAGTTAGACATAACGTCGGCAATGTTTTTATCATTTGAAGCTTTGGCCTCTTTTTCCATTTGAGCAGCTTCCTTGGCAGCATCGGCTTTTTCTTTTTCAATTTCTTTGCTGAACGAATTTACGGCGTTTTGCTGAAAATTATAAGCGCGGTTGACTTGAATTTTGGCATCGTCTTTATTTTCTGCCGACAAGGCATTGAAAAAGGTGTATGAATGCAAATAAATTCCGTCCATAATCATCGGGTTGTAGTCAAGCATACTTGCGTTGGCAACAACTTCAACCGTGCCGCGCGCAATTCCGGTAGAGGATAAATCTTCTTGAATAGAGGATGATGCTTTTTCAAAAAGACTTTCGGATAATTCGTGTTTTTGTGCTAAAAACAATGATGTTCCGGCGTTTAATTGCTCATCAATATTAAAGTCGGCAGGTTTAAATTTTTTAATGTCAGTATTACATACGTTCTTTTCATCAAGTACGGTGTCGGTCGCTTTACAAAATTCACCTTGTTTATATTCTTCCGTGAAATGCTCAAATTTTAGCTTATGGGTTGTTCCGCAGCCGCAAACGAGCATAGAAACAGCTAAAGCAAACGCTGTTTTGCAGGGAAAATTTCTCATGGCATCTATCCTTATTTTATTAGTCCGTTAATAACAGTAATTGCCAATTGTGTGGTTGCCGGATCATTTTTAAGAGCTAATTTGGTTGCGCAAGTTGTGGCAATTTTTTCGGCCTGTTTATCAATATTAGCCTTGGTCAAACTGCCTTTAGCTAAAGCTTGCTGAGCTTCTTGCGTAATGCAGGTATTTAATTTTGCCTGATTAGAATCAACCTTGGGCAATGAAAAAGCCATAGCGGAAGTTGAGCAAACTAACGAAGCCAAAAGTGCAATAGTCCATATTTTCATAATATTTCTCCTAAACAATGTTTAAATAACAAACCTATTGTACATAAACGTACGTTTTTGCTCAGACGCTGCCTTTTATAAAAAGGAGATGATGTGCTTTTTTAACTGTTTGTTTTTACTTGATAGTTTGTTTTTGCACAAATGCAAAAAAATGGTTGATTTAAACGTACGTTTAAATTGACCGGTTTGAGGAAAATTTAAGCGAATATAATCAATAAGTTACATAAAAAATCCGCCTTGAAAAACAAGGCGGATTTCAGAGCTTTTGTTAAGCGTTATGCTACTTTAGCATCAAAGGTGATAGATTTTCCTTCAATGTTGTCGGTAGTGCCGGATTGGCAGGTTTCATCAATTTTAACCGCTAAAACCTGTTCGGCAATATAAGCCTTGTTTTCGTTTAAGGCTTGTGCCAGTTCGCTATCAGCGGTGTTCCAACAAAGCGCAATGCGGTCAGAGATGTTGAAATCTTTATCTTTGCGCAAAGTTTGCACCATGCGGACAAAGTCACGCGCCATACCCTCGCGCTTTAAGGCATCGCTGACATTGGTGTCAAGGGTAACAACTGCCTTGTTATCGGCAAACGCGCGGCCGGCGACTCCCTGCTTCATGTCAAGGCGAACCTCAAACAAATCAGAGTTCAGGGTTTGACCGGCAATGCTTAAAGTCCCATCGTTATTTAAGCTCCAATTGCCTTGCTTATATGCAGCCATAACCGCGCCCATATCTTTGCCTAAAGTTTTACCCAACAGCGGAGTGTACAGATAAAGCTTTTTATCGGCATAAGCGGCAAGGTTGCTATCAAACTTAACTTCTTTTACGTTAAGCTCGTCTTTAACAATTTCTTGATACTCGGGTTTTAAGGTTGCGCCGACCAAAGTTAATGAGGCAAGCGGCAAGCGGTTGCGCAAGTTCTTTTCTTCACGGATAAACTTGCCGGCTGAACATAAATCTTGCAAAAAGTCCATTTCCGCCATCAGCGCGTCATCAGAGTTGATGTTGTCAAGGGTCGGAAAATCAGTTAAATGCACTGATTCTTCGCCGGTTAAGTTTTTGAAGATATATTCAGCAACAAACGGCATCAGCGGCGCCAAAATTTTGCTAAGATTTAACAAAACCGTGTATAAGGTGTCAAATGCCTGCGCGTCACCTTCCCAAAAACGATTGCGGGTGCGACGAATATACCAGTTGTTCAAAACTTCCATAAACGAGGTTGCCTCATCGGTTGCCATAGAGATGTTATAAGTTTCCATACCCTGCATAACCGTGTTGCGCAAGTGTTTGAGCTTTGATAAAATGTAATTGTCAATAGCTTCGGTTGAAGCGGAAATTTCTTTGGCTTTATATTCTTCGGCATTGGCGTATAAAGTAAAGAAGTAAAAGGCGTTCCAGAGCGGAATTAAAGCCGCGCGCGAAGCTTTGGCAATTTCTTTTCCTTCTTTGTCAACGGCTAAATTGCCGCCTTTTAATACCGGTGATGATACCAAAAACCAACGCAGAGCCTCTGAGCCGATGTTGTTTAAAACTTCATTCGGGTCAGGATAGTTCTTTAAGCGTTTGGACAGCTTTTGTCCGCCTTCTGCCATTAACAGACCGGTGCAGATGCAGTTTTTGAACGCCGGTTTGTTATGAAGCGCAGTTGAAAGTACGGTTAAAGTATAAAACCAACCGCGGGTTTGGTCCATGGCCTCAACAATAAAGTCGGCCGGAAAATGATTTTCAAACCATGCTTTGTTTTCAAACGGGTAGTGAACCTGCGCATAAGGCATAGAGCCGGATTCAAACCAGCAGTCAAACACATCGCCGACGCGGCGCATCATGGTTTTGCCGGACGGATCATCAGGGTTGGGGTAAACAACCTCATCAATATACGGCTTGTGCAGATTGGTAACATCAAATCCGGTTTTGGCTTTAATTTCGGCAATGGAGCCGAAAACATCGGTGCGCGGAAAGGCCGGATTGTCAGATTTCCAAACCGGAATCGGGGTGCCCCAAAAGCGGTTGCGTGAAATTGACCAGTCGCGCGCGCCTTCAAGCCACTTGCCGAAGCGTCCGTCTTTAATGTGTTCCGGAACCCAGTTGATTTGCTGATTGTTTTTAACCATATCGTCGCGGAAATCCGTAACTTTAACGAACCATGACGACATTGCTTTATAAATTAACGGAGTGTCGGTGCGCCAACAAAACGGGTAAGAGTGAGTATATTGTTCTTTTTTAACGAGCAAGCCTTTTTCTTTTAAGAGCTGCATAATCGGCTCATTGGTTTCAAACACCTGCTTGCCCTGATAGTCGGGAACTTCAGCGGTAAATTTACCGGCTTCGTCCACCGGACAAACAACCGGAAAATCTTCAGCGTAGGCGCGGCAGGCGTCAAAGTCGTCCTGACCAAATCCGGGGGCGATGTGAACAATGCCGGTACCGTCTTCGGTTGAAACAAATTCGCCGCTTAACACCTTAAACGCGCCTTTGGCTTTAAGGTGCTTAAAGTACGGGAACATCGGCTCATAGCCTAAGCCGACCAATTCGGAACCTTTAAGGGTGTCAACCTGAACGGCGTTCTCCAATTGCTTTTTGTAACGGCCGAGCAGAGCTTGCGCCAAAATATATTTTTGACCGTTTTCTTCCATAACGGCGTAATCAATTTCTTTGCCGACCGCAAGCATTAAGTTTGAGGGCAGGGTCCACGGAGTGGTGGTCCAAACCAGCATTTTCATGCCGTTTTCAAGCGTGAACATAACAGTGATGGCATTGTCGGTTTTGTCTTGATAACCTTGGTTTACTTCAAAGTTTGAAAGCGGAGTTTCCGCTGCCCAAGAGTATGGCAAAACGCGGTAATCTTCATAAACCAAACCTTTGTCATAAAGTTGTTTAAAGTTGTTGATAACGCTTTCCATAAACGGCAAGTCCATGGTTTTATAGTCATGGGCAAAGTCAACCCAACGGCCGATGCGTTTGAACATATCAACCCAAATGCCGGAATATTTAAGCACGTCGGAGCGGCAGAAGTCGTTAAATTTTTCAATTCCGTATTCTTCAATTTGTTTGCGTCCGGAAACGCCTAATTGCTTTTCAGCCGACATTTCAGCCGGCAGACCGTGGCAGTCCCACCCCAAGCGGCGCTCAACTTTTTTGCCGTTCATGGTTTGAAAACGGGCAACCACGTCTTTAACATACGATACCATAATGTGCCCGTAGTGCGGAGTGCCGTTGGCAAACGGAGGTCCGTCATAAAATACAAATTCAGCGGCGCCGTCGCGGTTATGTACCGATTTTTCAAAAGTTTTATCTTCTTCCCAAAATTTGAGAACTTCTTTTTCAAGCTCAACAAAGTCAGGCTTTGCCTTTACTTCAGCATAATGTTTCATTGTTTTTACCTATGATTATGTTTTTGAAATTGATTAAAATAAAAAATGTGAATGTGTGCAAAAAAGTATCCCCCTAGGGGATAATGATACTACCGGAATGTATGTATATGAACTTCATTTTTGCACTTCTTTCAAAAATAACAAACTGCACATAAGCTACAACAAGTTTTATTCAGCGTCAATAAAAAAGTTGGCAAATTTTGCCGGTTTTATTCCAGTGCATTAAAGTATATATAATAAAGTATGGTGCACCAATTTTCCGAGCTGCAAGAAGAACAAAAATCGTCCATTTCTTTTACGCCCATATTGCGCAGGCAAGTGCGTTTGCCGGTGCATCCTTTGTCACCGTAAATAAATTTTGTATCATAATTTCCACTGGTTTCATCTTTGCCGGAGCGAAGCTGAACAAAAGGTAAATCTCCGGCGTTTTCTTTGGCGGCGTTCAGCATATTGCGGCAAATTTCAATACTGCGTGAGGTGGCAGATGTGCCGGAACGCTCTATTTCATATTCAAGAAAGGATTCTGTATATTCGGGAATTTTATCGTTTTTAGGTGAATGGTAAAACGAAAAGTGCAGTTTGCTGTTAAAAATGTCGTAAATACGGTTGTTTTTAAAAGTCATACCATCAGGGAGCAGATTGGCTTTATAGAAAAATCCATCGGAAATACGCGAGCCCTGATTGACAGTGCGGAGCAAATCAGGCTGCAGCTGAATTGCGGTGTTTAAGAGCATGTTAAAGCTTTCCGCCTGCTTATTAAGCTTGTATTTGAACATAGCTTTGGAGTAACCTGCAATGGCACCGACACTTAATACTCCGATAATGGCAAGAACGCCGAGCATTTCCACCATAGACCGCCCTTGGGCCTGCGTATAATGGTCACCTACTAGGGATTTTCTCGCTCGTGTACCTTTTAGTGTACAAGTCGCTCCAAAATTCCGTCGTATCTGACTCATTCTCCGCAGGCATTGCTGATTTTTTAGGATAAACATCAAACATCTCCTCAAAAAGTTAGTTTTGAGAAGATTTTAGCTCGCGTTTTTTTTTTGCAATATTTACGAGTCCGGGGTGTGTATAAGTTGTATTATATTTGATTGCCTTTTATTTAAAAATTGGGGACAGATTAGGGGCAAAAGTGGGGCAAAATTAAAATTTAAGCAAAACAAAAGGGCTTGCGATTCTTTGCAAACCCTTGATTTTCAACTGGTGGAGCTGAGGGGGCTTGCAGAGTCATAAAAATGTCCGGTGGACATTTTTTGCCGGCAAGCATCAGGTACTGTTAGCAAGCGATGAGCCGATAGGCGAAAAGAGCGAGCGTTACAGTAGCTTGACCGCAGCGCAGTTAGCGATTGCCTTTAGGCAGAGCTTACAAGCCAGACCGAACCCCGCAGGGGGAAGATCCCCTTTTTAAGAACGTAAAAAAACACTTAGGTTTGCAAAAGCCTAAGTGCGTAAATATTGGTGGAGCTGAGGGGGCTTGCAGAGTCATAAAAATGTCCGGTGGACATTTTTTGCCGGCAAGCATCAGGTACTGTTAGCAAGCGATGAGCCGATAGGCGAAAAGAGCGAGCGTTACAGTAGCTTGACCGCAGCGCAGTTAGCGATTGCCTTTAGGCAGAGCTTACAAGCCAGACCGAACCCCGCAGGGGGAAGATCCCCTTTTTAAGAACGTAAAAAAACACTTAGGTTTGCAAAAGCCTAAGTGCGTAAATATTGGTGGAGCTGAGGGGGATCGAACCCCTGACCTACAGATTGCGAACCTGTCGCTCTCCCAACTGAGCTACAGCCCCAAAGTATGTGTTTAAATCCCTAATAATAGTACGGTATCCGGAGAACGCCAGGAACCTGTCGCCTTGTGAACCTAAATTCGCTGCAGTCGCTGTCGCTTCCCTAGCTCATTAAGGTTGCCAAGACGTTACAGACAAAATCAACAAGAAGTTGTTGATTTTACTTAGCCGTCCCAACTGAGCTACAGCCCCAAAGTATGTGTTTAAATCCCTAATAATAGTACGGTATCCGGAGAACGCCAGGAACCTGTCGCCTTGTGAACCTAAATTCGCTGCAGTCGCTGTCGCTTCCCTAGCTCATTAAGGTTGCCAAGACGTTACAGACAAAATCAACAAGAAGTTGTTGATTTTACTTAGCCGTCCCAACTGAGCTACAGCCCCAATATATGCGTTGATTTTACTTAGCCGTCCCAACTGAGCTACAGCCCTTATCAAAACAACAAGCAACTTATAAAACATAAAAAATAAAAATTCAAGCTAAAAAACAGCAATATCGGCGCAAAAAAAATCTCCGATAAGGAAACCGGAGATTTTTTGTTAATCAAGTATTGAAAATTATTTCAATTTATTGATTTCAGCCTGAATGTTTTCAGCGCTTACGCTTTGCAACGGAGTACCGTTCAATACTAATGACGGAACGCCGTGAATTTGCAATTTGTTGCCGAGTTGAGCAACGTTGTTGATAGCGTCTTTAACTTTTTGTGAAGTTACATCAGCGTTGTATTTAGCCATATCCAAGCCTAATTTTTCAGCAATGGCGTTGATTTTGGCTTCGTCAAGTCTTTCAGTTGAGCCGAGCAAAGCGGTGTACATTTCAATAAATTTGCCTTGTTCATTAGCGGCTAAAGCGGCTTGAGCGGCATATTTAGAAATTTGAGCAACGAAAGTAATCGGTTTGAATACGAATTTAACATCCGGGTTAGCTTTAACCAAAGCTTCAATGGTCGGAGCTAAACGTTTGCAGTATCCGCATGAAAAATCAAAAAATTCAACCAAAACAACTTTAGCATCTTTCGGGCCGACAAACGGAGTTGACGGGTCGTTGTTGAGCTCATTGATGTTTTCTTTGAACAATTTAGCAGCTTTTTTGGCTTGAGCTTCACGCTGTTTAGCTTCAAATTTGTTCATAGCGTCAACAATGATTTGCGGATCATTGTTCAAAATAGTAGCAACATCAGTAGCGCTAACGGTAGCCGGAGCAGCTTGTACAGCAGCTTTTTTGCAGTTGGTGGCGCACATTACAAAGCAAGATACGGCAACAACCAAAGCTACAAGAGAAATATATAAAGAACTTTTATTCATATTTTGATTTCCTTATCAAGAATTTTGTAACTAAAAACAGATATAATCTAAACAATTATTTATTCATTTACAAGCATAATTTTATGCATTATGTTAACAACTGTGTATATTTATAGGGTAGAGGTATAAGATGTTTAATGTAAAAATTTCATTGTTTTCAAACACTAAAGAGTTGGAACAAAAAATTGATATGCTACATGATAAAATTATTGAGGCGGCGATGGTGTTTAAAAAAGCCGTTAATGTTTATTTGCAGGAAAAGCGCAGCACGGATTATCGGAAATTAAGCAAAGAAATTAAAATTATTGAGCATGATGCCGATTGCTTGCGGCGCGATATTGAGAATCGGCTTTACAGTCAAAATTTAATTCCGGATTTGCGCGGCAATGTGCTTGAATTGGTGGAAAATTTGGATAAAGTAATCAATGAATTTGATGAAGTTGCTCATCAGTTTTACATTGAGCAGCCGGAAATTCCGGAAAAATATTTTGAGCGCTTTAAAGAATTGGTATCGCAAGTTTGCGAGTGCGCGGAGAATCTTTCAATGGCCTCGCGAGCCTTTTTCCGCGATTTGTCAGTAGTGCGCGATTATGCGCAAAAGGTTTATTGGCTTGAGCATGAAAGCGATAAAACCAGCGCTTCATTAAAAGAAGCGGTGTTTGCCTCAGATTTGGAGTTGGCGCACAAGCTGCAGTTGGAATCGTTTTTATCGGAAGTTGCCGATGTTGCCGATTTGGCGGAAGATTGTGTGGACAGATTGTTAATTTATGTAATTAAAAGAGATATTTAATGGATATGCTGACTTATTTGTTCTTTTTGAGCAGCGGTTTGTTTTTGGGGTGGTCGCTGGGAGCTAATGACGCCTCTAATATTTTTGGCACGGCGGTCGGCTCTAAAATGCTGAAATTTAATACCGCCGCGATTGTTGCCTCGGTTTTTGTAGTGCTCGGCGCGGTATTCGGCGGGCAGGGCGCGGCCGCAACCTTGGACGAACTTGGCTCGGTTAATGCTCTGGCCGGTTCTTTTATGGTGGCGCTTGCCGCGGCGGTAACGGTTTATTGGATGCTCCGAATCGGTGTTACGGTTTCAATTTCGCAGGCGATTGTCGGCAGTATTATCGGTTGGAATCTTTATTGCGGTTTGGATACCGATTTAACGGCGCTCGGCAAAATTTTAAGCGGCTGGATTTTATGTCCGTTGTTGGCCGCGGTTTTGGCTGTGTTCTTATATTATATTTTGCGTAAAAACATCAGAAAAGCGCATCTGCATCTGTTGCGACAAGACAGCTATATGCGTATTTCTTTAATTATTGCGGGCGCTTTGGGCGCTTATGCGTTGGGGGCCAATAATATTGCCAATGTTATGGGCGTGTTTGCCGAATCGTCGCCGTTTAAACCGGTGGCGTTGGGTTCGTTTTTGCAATTAAGCGGAGAACAGGTGCTGTTTTTAATGGGAGCAATTGCCATCTGTGTCGGAATTTTTACCTATTCAAAAAAAGTGATTATGACGGTTGGCAATAACTTAATGAAAATGACCCCGCTGATGGCGCTGACCGTGGTGTTGGCGAATGCCGCGGCATTGTTTATATTTTCATCGCAAGGATTGCAGCATTTTTTGCAAAGTTACGGATTGCCCTCATTTCCGCTTGTGCCGGTTTCAAGTACGCAGGCGGTTATCGGCGGTATCTTGGGAATCGGACTGCTTAAAGGAGGGCGCGGCGTAAATTGGGCAATTACCGGTAAAATTGTGGCAGGTTGGGTGATAACGCCTTTAATTGCCATGCTTATCTGCTTTATCTGCTTGTTCTTTTTGGAAAATGTGTTTAATCAGATGGTATACGCGCGCTAATTTTTTTAATTTTGTCCTATTGACAAAATTAATGATTGTTGTTAGCTTATATATTCAAACTGAATCATTATGTTAACTAAATGTTTATTTTTATGATGAAAGAAGAAATTTTCAAAGAGGTTGCGAGAGCGTTTGCAACTGAAGAGTTGTTTGTCGGCAGATGTGTTCCAGTATGGTTACGACCGGGGACTGCTGAAAAAGCAATAAATGCGGTGGCAGAAACGTATACCGGTGATGAAACACCTGAAGCGCTTGGGCTTGATGCGGATAATATTTTGGTTCATCTTTATGCCGGGTGTGATTGGCTTGATTTCAGAGACATTACCAGTCTTTCGCCTAAGGCAAAGATGTCGGATATTGCCGATTATTACTGTCGCGAGTATATTCGGCAGACGCTGAAAGACGCGCGCTTAAAAGCAATCCGTTAATCAGGATTTGTCCTGATTGTGGAAATATGTTAAATTCAAATTTTTTTTATGAAGATGAAGAACATTACGAAAGAAGAAATCTTCATGGACGTGGCAAAAGCTTTCGCCTATGCGGAGAATGAGAGCAACACCCAGAGGTTTGCGGCAGAACTCAAGAAGTACACGCACCTGAAGACCAGATTTATGATTGAACCGGTGATGAAAGCGGCAAACAATCTGGCCGGAACGTACACCGGAAATGAAACTCCGGCATCGCTGGGCATTAAGCCTCATGACATCAAGTACTATCTGTCACGGAATAGGGGAATGACTATTCTGCCGACTGACAAGATTTCTGATGTGGCGGAGCGCTACTATCAAGAAGAGAAAGCGAAAGTTGTTAAGGAACTGAAAGAAAAGGTCCAAGAATGGGGCTTGACCGCTTCCGACATCTTTCCGGCTTGTTCCGATTCTATCCATTAATCGGAATTTTGCCTGATTTTCAGAAAAAGAACGTTGTAAAAGCGTTCTTTTTTTGTTTTAAATGCTAAAAAACTGCTTATAATGCTTGTATTGCTGTAAAAATCGGCTAAACTCAGCATAAGTTTAACTTTATATCAGGAGAAAAATTTACAATGTCTAAAATTCTTGTCACTTCCGCATTGCCATATATTAACGGTGTGCCGCATTTGGGGCACATGGTCGGTTGTTTGCTGCCGTCTGATGTTTATGCGCGCTATATGCGAATGATGGGAAATGAAGTGCTATATGTTGTAGGCACCGACGAGCACGGCACTACTTCTGAAGTGGGGGCGTTAAAAGCCGGTATGGATGTTCAGGCTTATTGCGATATGAATCATGACCGCCACTACCGCACTTGTAAAGATTTTGAGCTCTCGTTTGACTACTTCGGGCGTACATCTTCTGAACAAAACAAAGAAATGACGTATCATATTTTTGAGCAACTTGATAAAAACGGCTTTATTGAAGAGCGTACGGTTAAACAAATTTATTCGGTTGATGACAAAATGTTTTTGGCTGACCGCTATATTACCGGAACATGTCCGCATTGCGGCTATGACAAAGCGCGCGGCGACCAGTGCGAAAACTGCACCAAAGTTTTGGAACCGACTGATTTGATTGATGCCCGCAGCACTATTTCAGGCAGTAAAAACCTTGAAGTGCGCGAAACCAAGCACTTGTTTTTGAATTTGCCGAAAATTGAGCCTAAACTGCGCGAATGGCTTAAAAGCAAAGAGGCTTTTTGGCCGGAAGTAGCTTATTCCATCGCGCAAAAATGGATTAAAGAAGGCTTGCAACCGCGTTGTATTACGCGTGACTTAAAATGGGGCTTTCCGGTAAACAAAGCCGGCTTTGAGGATAAAGTGTTTTATGTTTGGTTTGACGCCCCTATCGGCTATATCGGCATTACCAAACAATGGTCTGATGAAAAACCGGAAGAGCGCAACTGGAAAGATTGGTGGTATGGGGCAAAAGACGTGCGCCATGTTGAGTTTATGGCCAAAGACAATGTTCCGTATCATGCCATTACGTTTCCGGCGACCTTGCTGGGTACCGGCGAACCTTGGACTCAGGTTGATTACTTAAAAGGTTTCAGCTACTTAACATATGAGGGAGGTAAGTTTTCAAAATCAGAACAGCGCGGCATTTTCGCCGAAGACGCGGTTAAAGAATTTCCGGCCGATTATTGGCGCTATTGGCTGATGAGCAATGTGCCGGAAAGCTCGGATACAAGTTTTTCGTTTGATTTGTTTGCCGCAGTGGTAAATAAAGACTTAAACGGCGTTTTAGGCAACTTTGTATCCCGCGTTTTGAAAATGACGGCATCAAAAATAGGCAATGAAGTTCCGGCAGGCGGTGAATTAACATCAGTTGAAAACGAACTGATTGCCAATTTGCAGCAGCATACCGATGACTATTTCAAATATATGAATGAGCTTGAGTTTCGCAAAGCTCTTAATGAGTTGCGCGCCATTTGGGTTGAAGGCAATAACTACATCTCTGTCAGCGAGCCGTGGACGGTGATTAAAACCGACGCGGAGCGCGCGGCGACAATTTTGCGGGTTTGCATTAACCTTATCAGAATTTTTGCCATTCTGTCGGCGCCGATTATGCCGGATATTGCGGCAAAAATGCTTGCTAAATTACATCTTGACGCCAAAGATATGCCGACCCTTAAAGGCTTTGACGTCGCCAAAGAAATTACCGCGGTTAAAGCCGGGCAACCGTTTGAAGTAGGCGATATGCTGTTTGAGCGAATCGCGCCGGAAAAGGTTGAAGAACTTAAACAAAAATACGGGAGTAAAAAATAATGGATTTAATCAGATTAAAAACTTTTCGTTTGCATGGAGCGGCTAAGTTTTTCCATACTTTGTTTATGATAATTACTTATCCTTTGCGCCATGTGTTTATTTTTTTAACCTGTGTGGTTATTTTTTTGGCGGTACTGATTGCGCTTCCGATGTTGTTTGGCATTTCGGCCGACCATATCGGCGATTGGTATATGCTTAAATGTGATGAAAACAATATTTGCACTGCTATTCAGGATAAGTTTGACAAAGTTACCAAGAAAGAGCCGGCGGAAGTTTCGGCGCCAAAGATTATTCGCGCTCAGCCGGTAGAAGAAAATGAGGCGATGTTGGAAAGCCGGCAAGTGTTCAAAAAAGCGCCGGATTCCGTAATTGCGGAAAGCGCCGAATCGGAGCCGGAAAGCAAGCCGAAAAAGCAATACAAGATAATGAATATTAAAAAGAATCCGCCTATCAGCCGCGTTGAAGTAATGCCGGTGGTGATTAAGGCGGAAAATTTGCAAGAGGTAAAATTGCCGGTTGCAACGTCTGAAGCTGAAGTTGTACCTGCGCTTCCGGCTTCGCAGTATTATCGCCGCGATGACAGTCTGCCGCTTGTTTATGAAGACACTCCGGCAACGGTTAAAGGCGAAACGTTTGTGTTCAGCGCCAATGAAATTTCCGTCGGCAACACTTATATGATTTTGTACGGCATATACACTGATCCGGCTAAATATAATCAGGATGAGGCTAATCAGTATTTGAAAGAATTGGCTGACGGTAAAATCTTGGAGTGCAAAATCCTGGCGTACACATATCGGAATATCGCAACCGGCGTGTGCTTTTTAGACGGCAGAAGCATTAACCGCAATTTGGTTGACGCCGGATTTGCCGATAACGTTGCTTTATAAGGATTATGCTAATGTGGCAGCCGGTGTTGATGATTGACGGCTTTATACTTTCGGTTTTGGGCTTGACGATGCTTATTCCGGCTGCCTTTGATATTTATGAGCGTCATTTGATGCGCTCGCCTTTTTTAACGGCTTCGTTTTTAACCATGTTTATCGGTATAGCGCTGTTTTTGGCAAGTAAAGTTCGGATTAGCCGTATCAACCTGAAGCAAGGTTATTTGGTAACCTGCGTGTGTTGGCTTTCAGTTGCGGCGTTTGCCTCGCTGCCTTTTTATTTATACGGAATCGGCGGAAGTATCAGCTCTGCTTTGTTTGAGGGAACTTCCGGCATTACCGGAACCGGAGCAACGGTTATTTATGATGTTGAGGCGTTGCCGCGTTCAGTGTTGATATGGCGTTCAATTTTAAACGGCTTGGGCGGTATCGGAATTATTATTTTTGCCGTGGCAATGTTGCCGTTTTTAGGAATCGGCGGTATGCAAATTTTTCAGCGTGAAAATGCCGACACCGGCGATAAATTTATGCCTAAATTTGTGGATATGGCCAAATGGATTATCGGGGTGTATTTGAGCTTGGTTGTATTGTGCGCCGTAATGCTGCATTGGTGCGGCATGGGTTGGTTTGATGCTGCCAATCACGCCCTTTCGGCGGTAGCAACCGGCGGATTTTCAACCAAAAACAATTCTGTGGCATTTTTTAACAGCGCCGCCATAGAATCGGTTTTGTCTTTGTTTATGATAATCGGGGCGTTGCCGATAACTTTTTACATAATTTTATTGCGCAACCGCGAGGTGGAGCCGTTCAGATTCGGGCAGGCTAAGCAGTTCTTGAAAACCATACTGTTTTTGGTTGTTTTGGTGGCGTTATGGCTTACCTTAAAAAACAATGTGTCATTTTTAACCGCTTTACGCAGTAGCTCGTTCAGCATTATTTCAGTCATTACCACCACAGGGTTTTCATCAGCCGATTTTTTAAGTTGGGGCGTTTGGACAGGGATGTTTTTTACCTTTTTATCTTTGCACGGAGGTTGTATCGGCTCAACCACCGGCTCGGTTAAAACCATGCGCTGGCAGGTGTTGTTTTCATATATTCATAAGGTTGCTGCTTCGGCGATTAATCCTAATCGGGTGGTGCCGGTAAAAGTTGGTGATGTTCCGGTATCAGATAAGGTGGTTATTTCGGTGTTGGTTTATATATTGCTCTTTTTTATTACTGTGGCGGTGTTTGCAGTGGCGTTAAATTTTATGGGTTATGATTTTACAACTTCTCTTTCAGCCGCGATTGCAAGCGTTACCAATACCGGTCCCGGAATTGCTCCGCGTATCGGGATTGCCGGTAATTATGCTTTCTTTTCGCCTGAGGCAAAGTTGGCGTTGTGCGGCGCAATGATGTTGGGTCGCTTGGAAATTTTAACCTTGTTGGTTATTTTTACACCGTCATTTTGGAAAAATTAGCGGTGCTGTTTAACGTAATTTAAAATATAAATCCGAATACTGCCCGATAAGCTTTCCTGCGTGCGAGACGAATCTATTTCAGTGACAAGCTCGTTTAAGCTTAATTTGCGAGCGGCGGCAATTTGTTTAAGCTCATCAAAAAACTCTTTTTCAATCGTGAAGCTGGTTTCATGCCGTCCGGCGATGGTAACGGAATATTTGCGCATGTTATTTTTTCCGAAAACTGTCAATGGAAATTACTTCTGCCGGATGAGAGTTTGGCGATTGGCGGATTTCATCTTCAAGCTTGGCAAGTTTTTCGGCGTCATCATCTTCTTCATTTGCGGTATCGGGCTTAAAGCTCAAGCCGAATTTGGCGCAGGGATCGGCAAAATAAGTAACAGAGGCAAACGGAACGGTCAGTTCGTACGGAATGCCGCTAAACATCAAAACGACTGAAAACTTATCATTTTTAACTCTCAAATCAGAAAACTGGTGTTGCAATACAATAGTAATTTCTTTGGGGTATTGCTCTTTTAAACTTTCAGGCATTTTAACGCCGGCAAAATCAGTGCGGAAAGTGATGTAAAAGTGGTTTTCGCCGAGCAACCCTTCCGCTTCGGCAAATTTGAGCGCGTCAACGACAACGCCTCGCAAGTTTTTATTGATAAGTTCATCGTAATCAATTTCCGATTCGGTGTTTTGCATTTTATTTTCCTTTGCCAAATTACTTTCACGCGCATTATAAAAGTAATTTATAAAACTTCAAGCATAAAAAATGAGCCGTTCTGTTGCTAGGTGGCTCAAACCCCACTTTTAACAAACCAAGGTTAAAAGAATCAGATTTTGTTACTTTCGCTTAAATTAAGCAGCTACGGCAACAGGTGCAAAATTATCATTTGCATTCATTTATTTTGAACCGATAACGGTGGTATCCCGCCGAACACAGCAAGTATCTTTAATGTTATACTGTCAAACCTATTTCACCCCCTCTAAAATGCATATAAACGCTCTCATGCTTGTTGCTCACTCACTCGTGTAGTTTTTATCTACAAGTCGTTCGTTCGCAACGGCGCAGCAGAGCATTTCTCTGCATTTTTGAAGTTCATATAAGCGGCTCCTGCTTGCAAGTTTTTTCTTTATGTAGCGGTTTTGTACACCGCAGAAAAAACTTACTGCGCATTAGCCAGCTTAAACAGCCGTCACTAATAGTGTCATCATGCTTGTTGCTCACTCACTCGTGTAGTTTTTATCTACAAGTCGTTCGTTCGC
>CABQIK010000019.1 GCA_902464275.1 uncultured Alphaproteobacteria bacterium
GGCAGATACGACGGGATTTTGGAGCGACTTGTACACAAAAAGGTACACGAGCGAGAAAATCCCTAGCAGGTGCCCGCTAGACGCGAGCGCCGGTCGTTCAATGGTAGAAATGCTCGGCGTACTTGCGATTATCGGGGTGCTTTCTGTTGGCGCGATTGCCGGTTATAGCAAAGCAATGATGAAATATAAGCTCAACAAACAGGCCGAACAAATCAGCTGGCTGTTAAACGCCCTGTATCGGCATCGGCTCAGCTTCGGAAGGGGTCCGCAAGCTATGTCGCTTACGCCTTATTTTATAAAACTTGGCGAAATTCCGCAAGAGATGATTAAAGATGGTTCCGGTTATTTATATGACAGATTCGGTGCTAAGGTTACGCTTCAAACCAATGGCTGTAACGATGAAAATACCATATGCAGCGAAGTTATACTTAATTATTCCATAACGTCATCGGAAAATTTCGCGGTATGTCAAAACCTTTTAACTATCGCCAAAGAATTTCACAACGACTTATACAACACCGGCGTTTATAAAAACTCAAACGATACAGATAATTACGGAAACTCCTATTATGGCGACAAATATTGCGCCAACAACTGTATCAGAAACATAACGCAGGAACAAATTTATAATCAATGCAAATATTGTGATAATGAGGCAACATGGTGTAAACTTTATTTCAACTTTAACATTGATTAATCATCTTTAACCCCGTAAAATATAACCCCCTCGCACCAAACGGTGAAAGGGGGTTATTAACTGCCGTAATTTAATTACAGATTGAAGTTATAATTACCCTCATAAGCCAACCAATAAAGTTTTTCAATTTCATCAATCAGCGGATAACGCGGGTTAGAACCGGTGCATTGGTCGTCAAACGCCAAAGTCGGCAAAGTCTTCATCGCTTCGGTGAAGTCTTCTTTTGAAATTCCCCACTCTTTAATTGAAGCCGGAACCCCGATTTCTTTTTTGAGTTCTTCAATCGCTTTAATCAAATTATCAACTTTTTCATCGTTGTTTTTGCCTTTTAAGCCCAAGTTTTCGGCAAATGAGGCATAAGCCGCTTTAGCGTTCGGAAAACGATACTGCGGAAATGCGCATTGCTTAGCCGGACAATCCGACGCATTGTAACGAATAACCTGTGAAATCAGCAACGCATTGGCAAATCCGTGCGGAATATGGAATGCGGCGCCGAGCTTGTGAGCCATTGAGTGGCAAACACCCAAAAAGGCGTTGGCAAATGCCATACCGGCAATAGTAGCGGCGTGGTGCATTTTTTCACGAGCTTTCGGATCATTATTTTTGTATGAGTTCGGCAGGTTATCCAAAACCAAACGACCGGCCTCTAATGACAAACCTCTGGTGTAATCGGTTGCCATTGATGAAACATACGATTCCAAAGCATGGGTCATAACGTCAATACCTGAAGCGGCGCACAATCCGCGCGGCATGGTCAATACCAAGTCGGTATCAACAATCGCCATAGACGGGGTCAACGCATAGTCGGCAATCGCATATTTAATTCCGGTTGAATCATCGGTAATAATTGAGAACGGAGTAACTTCCGAGCCGGTACCTGATGTGGTCGGAATAGCAACCAACTGAGCTTTTTCGCCCAAAGACGGAAACTCAAAAATACGTTTGCGGATATCCATAAAGCGCATAGCCAAATCTTCAAACTTGAGTTCAGGGTGTTCATACATAATCCACAAAATTTTAGCCGCGTCAATCGGTGAACCGCCGCCCAATGCGATAATAACATCAGGCGCAAAGGTATCTACCATAGATTTTGCTTTGTTAATGGTAGTCAAATCCGGATCCGGACGAACATCGCTGAAAATTTGGTACTGAATGCCGAGCGGTTCCAAAACATCGGTAACTTTACGGGTATAGCCCAAATCAAACAAAGCTTTATCGGTAATGATAAACGCGCGTTTTTTGCCGGCCAATTCTTTTAAGGCAAAAGAGAGGCATCCGGGTTTAAAGTAAACCTTCGGCGGAACTTTGAACCAAAGCATATTTTCTTCACGTTTTGCAATATTTTTAATATTCATCAAATGTTTTACTCCTACGTTTTCACTAACCGAGTTGCCGCCCCAAGAGCCGCAGCCCAAAGTTAATGACGGTTCAAGTCTGAAGTTATAAATATCACCGATAGCACCCTGTGATGACGGGCAGTTAATCAAAACACGACCGGTGTGCAGCAAGTGTCCGAAATATTTTACGCGTTCGTCTTTGCTCTGGTCGGTATAAAGCACTGAAGTATGACCGTTACCGCCGAATGTAACCAAATCTTTGGCAAGCTTGGCGGCGCTTTCAAAATCAGGCGCTTTATACATCGCCAAAACCGGCGAAAGTTTTTCGGCTGAGAACGGTTCTTCTTTGCCGACTTTTGCAACTTCGGCAATCAAAACTTTAGTTTCAGGCGCAACTTTAATACCTGCCATATTGGCAATTGTCGCGGCCTTTTGCCCAACGATTCCGGCATTGAGCTTGCCGTCAATCATAATTACTTTACCGAGCTTTTCTTTTTCAGCCGCGGTCAAAATATAGGCGCCGCGTTTCAAAAATTCGGCTTTAACCGCGTCATAAATTTCTTTAACGGCAATAACTGATTGCTCTGAAGCGCAAATCATACCGTTATCAAAGGTTTTAGACATTAAAATTGAGCTTACCGCCATCTGAATATCGGCGGTTTCATCAATAACTGCCGGAGTGTTGCCGGCGCCTACGCCCAATGCCGGTTTACCTGAAGAATAAGCCGATTTAACCATGCCCGGACCGCCGGTAGCCAAAATAATGTCTACCTTCGGATGTTGCATTAAATACTGAGTGCGCAAAATGCTCGGCTCATCAATCCAGCCGATAATATTTTCCGGAGCACCGGCCTTAACAGCCTCTTCCAACATAATACGGGCGGCTTCAACCGTGCTTTTTTTAGCGCGCGGATGCGGCGAAAAGATAATGCCGTTACGAGTTTTTAAGGCAATTAAAGTTTTGAAAATAGCGGTTGAAGTCGGGTTAGTGGTCGGAACAACGCCGGCAATAACCCCCAAAGGCTCAGCCATTTTAATTAAGCCGTTATCTTTGTCTTCTTCCAAAATTCCGCAAGTTTTGGTATTTTTGAATTTATTATAAATATATTCAGCGGCAAAGTGGTTTTTAATCACTTTATCTTCAACCACACCCATTCCGGTTTCTTCAACCGCCATTTTGGCAAGCGGAATACGGAGCGAGCTCATTTTAAGAGCAACGCGGCGGAAAATATAGTCAACTTGTTCTTGTGAATATTCAGCAAACTTTTTTTGTGCCTGACTTACTTTGCTAACCAGTTCGTCAATATATTTTTGTTCTGCTGCTTCATCTACAACTTTAACATCGTTTTGAGCCATAATTAGTTTTCTCCCAATTTAAAAAATTTTTCTGACCATATAATGACAGAGAATTTTTAATAAACAATCTTAATTTACGAATATTCAATCAACTATTATTTCTAAATTGTTGCAATTCAGGCAGCCGATATGCATATTTTTAGATGTATATTCGTAAACGGTCATTTGAAAAGTGTGCAGAACACGCCAAAAGCACTTTTTGCTTGAAAAAATCACATTTTAAAGTAATATATTTTTACCGCCAATTGGCGATGGTGCCTGAAAAACATCAAAACTCAAAGAATCTCCTTTTTTAGGGGAGTTCCCGAAATAAGCGCTTTTGCGGCGAATAAGGGAGGCTGACTTTGAGCAGTTTTTCAGCTCCCCGCTTTGATTTTCAAAGCGGTTTTGTTTTAAACCGACAAAATAAGGAGCAAAAAAATATGCTTGATAAAAAACATTTTAACCGGATTCATCAATCTACCAGAAGCAACATCGGCAGACAGATTTATCAATTACGCACACAAAAACAATTAACCTTGTTAGAATTAAGTAATTTATGCGGCACCGGCCCGTATATTCTTGAAAAATGGGAACTCGGCAAAGGATTTTTGGATTTATACCGCTTAGAAGGCATTGCCCGCGTTTTTGATAAACAATTAACAATAAGCTTTGAGCCACTGCCAAAAGATTCGTAAATACAACTTATGCACAGAGCAGACTCGTAAATATTGCAAAAAAAAAACGCGAGCTAAAATCTTCTCAAATGCAATAATTTGAGGAGATTTTTTATTATGAAATCAGAAAATGGTCGTTCAATGGTGGAAATGCTTGGCGTATTGGCAATTATTGGAGTGCTATCTGTCGGTGCTATTGCAGGGTATAGTAAAGCGATGATGAAATATAAGCTCAACAAGCAAACGGAACAAATCGGGTCTATTTTAGATTATGTAAACATTAATTTAGATGACTTAAAGCGCTTAAGACCTAGCGCAAGCTCAGCTATGATACCTTTATTTAAAAAATTAAACGTTATCCCGCAAGAAATGATACGCGAGAATGAGACTTACAAAATTTTTGATATTTTTAATACCACAATTTTCTTGCAAAATTACCATGGCACAGACAACAAATATTATTTTGAATTTAAGTTATTCATAAACAAAGGGCAAAAAGAATCGTGCATGAATTTGTTTACTATCGCCAAAGCTAAAAGAGAGCAACTTTGGCGAACCAAGTTTGAAATCGTTAAAGGAGAAACTTCCAACGAGGCTAATTCAGCTTTTGGTGATAATTATTGCACCTCAGAAGTTAAATGTCTTAAAGATTTAACCGTTGCCGAAATGGAAGATTATTGCAACGTCTGCGAAGATAAAGACACTTGTATATTTTATTATCAGATGGTGCTTTAATTTCAGTTTTAACTGTTCAAGCTCTATCTTTCACCAAACAAAATATTATAGCGGGTTTTTATATTCTGCAATATTTTTGCATAAACCGCTGATGCCGTCACCGGATTTTTATTAAGCTCATCAGTAAGTTGTTGCGCATTATCAACAATATCGGCAAAAGTTTTGCGCATCTCTTTCATCATGCTTGTGGAATTTAAGCGCAACAGAGCAAACAACTCCAGCCAATCTTTTTTGCGAAGTTTATCATAGCTTATTTTACCGTTAATCGTCATGGCAATATTATGGCTGACAACTTTTTCAGGATAAATATCAACGGAAACCAAATCATAAGCCGGTGCCAGTATAACTTTATTTTCTTTATTTATATGCAAAAAAGAATAGTTTTTAGCATGAGCATCAGTATTGCCAATCAAATAATTAAAAATCAAAAGCTGTATAAATTTGTATCCGTCAATAGCTTTACGGGCTGAATATTCCATAATCGCATTATATAGCTGCGGTATTTTCGGACCGCCGTCTGATTGATATTTTTGACGACTCAAATAACCTAACGCCTGACAAAAATCTTCTTGATGTAATCGCTCAATTTTATTATTAATCTGCTTTCTGTCGTATCGTGTGATTTCCAAATATTTTCTACCGTCAGCCAAATTTAAGCGCACATCAGGCGTATCATTAAACATTTTTTTTGCTAAGCTCATGCAAAAAAGTTCATTTTCAAGCAGCCCATCAAAATACTTGTTGGTTATTTTGATAATATGGGTTGTCGGATGCTCATCGTCAGAACGATAATATTTACCGTCCAATCCTTTATATACTGCAAATTTAGACTGCGCACCGGCTAAAGATAAGCGCGGCGCATTGTCTATGCCGGTTAAGAGCGGATTTGCCGGAAGTTCATCAATGATTTTTGCCAAATCTTCTTGGTTAATTTCTTTTAAGGGCGAGTCTACATGCTGCTGAAATTTATCTGAATAGAGTGAAACCGCACCGGCGCAATCGCCCCCAATGTAGTTTAATATTGAAAACACATTATTATCCGATATATGAAATTTGCTTGCAATCAGACTTAAAGCATCACCTTCCGGTGTCAAATTATCAAAAAAAGGCTCCGTAAAGCGTTCATCATATTGCAAACTGCTAACCGGCATTCTGACTGACAACGGATACGCCGATTCCGTATATTTAAACATTAAATGCCCGAGAGAATCTTCCAGCAGCTGACCAACTTGCCGCCCGTACAAATATACATTTAATTTTCTTGACATTTAATTACTCCTCACCCGCAACATTTATATTAATTCCGAGCATCCACGCCACATAAAGAGCCTTTTCTAACTCAATAGTCGGTTTGCCTTTTTCTAACTCGCCGATAAACCGCGGGCTGACATTCGCCATTGCCGATAGCTGCACTTGGGTCAGCCCTTGCGCTTTGCGATATTTTTTTATAATTTCACCAAAATTTTTTGCATTTTTTATCATCATTTTCTTACCTCACGGTAAGATTACCATATATTTTAACAAATATCAACCAAAATATTACCGTTAGGTAAGATTGTTTAACAAAAGTTTTTATTCCCTCATAAATATTATCGTTCGGTAAGATTTGACAATTTAAGCACAGCATATAAATTCCCATCCTGTGGAGGCGGGGTAGTCTTGCAACTTATGCACACCCCGGACTCGTAAATATTGCAAAAAAAAAACGCGAGCTAAAATCTTCTTAAATGCAACAATTTGAGGAGATTTTCTGATGTTTATCTTAAAAAATTATCTAAGCTTGCGGATAGTGAGGCAGATACGCCGTAACTTTTTTTCGCCGTGTACAAATAGTTACATAAAAAAAGTTACAAGTAGCTGCCCGCTAGACGCGAGCACCGGAAGAAGTATGGTTGAGATGCTTGGCGTTTTGGCAATTATCGGAGTCCTGAGCATTGGAGCTATCAGCGGATACTCTAAAGCCATGTTCAAGTATAAATTAAATAAACACTCTGAGAGCTTCAGCATGCTCTTAAATGAGGCAATAAAACTCTTGCCGGATTTAGAACGTCATTACGGCACTAATATAACATCAGAAAATAATTTATCATATTTTTTCTTGCAGGCAAACCTGCTCCCCGATGGTATGAGCTATAAGAATGCCGGAATTTATGATATATTTAACAACCGAATGGATATTAATTATACAAAACGCGGTTCCGGTGTAGCAGGTTACGAATATTATATGCACATACGCATAAACCGCTCCGGTAATAATATCACCGCACATGATAAAGAAATTTGCCGCAACATTATGCTTGCCGCCAAAGAAAATTATGAAAATATATATTATATTCAAATGCGTTCCGGCAATGGCAATAGTTATAGCGCAAAAAATCTTCAAGGCGCGTTAAATACTAACCAAACCAACCCGCTCAATAAAGCCACTGTCACCCAAATAGACGATGTATGCGGCTCCTGCAACTCTGAAACATACTGCCAAATGTTTTTATACTTTAGCATCAAGTAAAAAAGACGGATTTTTACATCCGCCTTTTTATTTTCTTGCTTGAAAATATAGCAAAGAAAAAATTTTACAAATCATGAACAATCATTGCAGTAAGCCACGCCGTTTTAGGAACTATAGTCATATTACATATCCATTGCCACAATATTGACCAATTTATTTTTAACATAAATTGTTTTTACAATTTTTTTATTTCGTAAATATTTTTCTGCTAATGACACAGCTTTTTCAGTTATATCCTCTTGTTTGGCATCTTTGTTAATCAAAAAGTTAAGTTTTACTTTTCCATTTACTTGAACAGTAATATTTAAGTCATCTTTGATTAAAGCTTTTGCATCAACCTGCGGCCATTTTTCATTAAATACTGAGGACGTGTGCCCGATATATTCCCACAATTCCTCAGCCATATGAGGCGCAAACGGAGCAAGCATTATAACATATGTTTCCATACAGTCTTTGAGTAAATCTCTGTTAATTACATTGACTTTCAAATAGTCGGAAATTGCATTTGTGTATTCCATTAAACGAGCAATTGCCGTATTAAATTGAAACTTATCAATATCTTTTGAAATATTATCTAATGCAAAGTTTTTGGCATAAAGCAATTCTTTATCTTGTTGTGAAGATTCTTGTCCTATGCTGGCAACAGATATCTTTTCTTTATATGAATTAAACATGTTTTCTATTCTTGCAAAAAACTTTGCGATTCCCTCAATACCACTATCACTCCAAGGACCGCCCAGTGTATAAGAAAAAGCAAATTCAATATACATTCTGAAAATATCCGAACCGTATTTGTTGATATAATCATCAGGACAAATCGTATTACCTTTAGATTTGCTCATTTTCATACCATCAGGACCTAAGATTAATCCTTGATGAATCAATGATAAAAACGGCTCATCAAAATCCAAACAACCCAAATCTCTTAAAACTTTAGTAAAAAATCTGGCATACAATAAGTGCATGGTGGCATGCTCTTGCCCACCGATATATTTATCAACCGGCAAAATTGCATCAATTTTCTTTTTATCAAAAATTTCTTTAGAATTATGATTGTCCGGATAGCGTAAAAAATACCATGAAGAATCAACAAATGTATCCATAGTATCAGCTTCTCGTAAAGCTTTACCACCGCAAATCGGACAAGTTGTATGCATAAATTCATCACAACGCTTTAACGGAGAATCACCGGTAGGTGTAAATTCAACATTCATTGGTAAACGAACAGGAAGCTGATCTTCAGGTACAGGAACTTCACCGCATTTTTCACAATAAACCATAGGAATAGGTGTTCCCCAATAGCGTTGACGTGAAACTAACCAGTCTCGCAAACGATACATTGCCGTTAATTTACCTTTTCCTATTGTTTCCAAATCAGATACTATCGCCTTAATTGCTTCAGCTGAATCTAACCCATTATATTTACCGCTGTTAATCAATATACCATGCTTGCAAAACGGCATTTCTACATTATCAGAATTTTTATCAGTGATTACCTGATGGACCGGAAGATTATAATTTTTAGCAAAATCATAATCGCGTTCATCATGCGCCGGAACAGCCATAACAAAACCGGTGCCATAGCTTGCAATTACATAATCTGCTACCCAAACCGGAACTTGTTTACCGTTAATCGGATTTATGGCATAAGCTCCCGTAAACACACCAGTCCTTTGCCTGTCAGTCAACATGCGTTCAATTTCTGTAATTTTCGCCGCATTTTCAAGATACTTTTTAACCTCTTCTTTATGCTCGCTATATGTTACCTCCATAACACTTTCATGTTCAGGAGCCAAAACCACATACGACAAGCCGCATAAAGTATCTGCTCTTGAAGTAAACGCGTCTAATGTAATAACTTTTCCCGATTCGGTTTTAATATCAAATGATATTAATGCACCTTCAGATTTTCCTATCCAGTTTTTCTGAATTTTTTTTGTTTTTTCAGGCCAATCCAAAGCATCTATACCATTTAAAAGCTCTTCGGCATAATCTGTAATCTTAAAAAACCACTGGTTCATTTTTTTCTGATATACTTCTGAGCCGCATCTGTCGCATTTGCCATTTACAACCTGCTCATTAGCCAAAACTGTATTACATTTCGGGCACCAATTTACAGGAGCATCTTTACGATAAGCAAGCCCCTTTTTATACATTTGCAAAAATATCCATTGCGTCCATTTATAATATTCTTCATCACAAGTATTTAATGTATATTCCCAATTAAAGGTTGCGCCAATCTTTTTTAATTGATTAGTCATGGTTTGAATATTTTTCCGCGTAGAAATATCAGGGTGTATGCCGGTTTTAATTGCGTAATTTTCTGCCGGAAGACCGAACGCGTCAAACCCTTGCGGGTGAAAAACATTATAACCGTTCATTCGCTTGAAACGCGCCCAAGTATCCGGAGCCGCATAATTATACCAATGCCCTAAGTGCAAATTTGCGCCTGATGGATATGAAAACATTTCCAAACAATATAGTTTTTTATCTGTATTTGTTTCGTCAAATTTATACAGATTTTCTTCAGCCCATTTTTTTTGCCATTTTTCATCTGTTTGTACTGAATATTTTATATTGTTTGTCATCTGAAATTCTCCATATCCTATATTTCTATTCTTCGTCTTCTCCTTCTTGCTCTGAAGGCTTTTGCAGATCGCGGGCAACTTTCGGGTCATGCAGCAGGCGCTCAATTTTATCAACTTCCATAAAAGTATCGTCAACTCTGAAATTAAGCTCCGGCGTGTAACGCAGCTGCAGCTTGGCGGCAATTTGTTTTTTGAACACCCATGCTTCCGCTTTCAGCATTTCAAGCACTTGTCCCAAGTTTTTACCGTTTAAGGTCATAACATAGGCAGTGGCATACTTCAAATCAGGCGAAACTCTGACTTCCGTAACCGTTATAAACGCATCATGGAGTTCCGGAGCGCGAACCTCGCCGCGCTCCAAAACCGACATTATCACCTTTTTAATCTCTTGCCCGACGCGCAGTTGGCGTTGTGATTGTTCTTTAACAGCCATTTTCGTCTCCTTATAATTTAGCGGCGATAGTTTCAAGCTCGTAACATTCAATAAAGTCACCAACCTGAATATCATTATAGTTTTCAAAGCTCATGCCGCATTCATAACCTTCGCGCACTTCTTTAACGTCTTCTTTAAAGCGTTTAAGCTGTGCCAAATTGCCGTCATGAATAACCACGTTGTCACGCAACAGGCGAACTTTGGCACCGCGTTTAACAATGCCCTCTGTAACCATACAGCCGCCGACTTTGCCAACGCCGGTAATGTTAAATACATTGCGGATTTCGGCATAACCGAGCAGTTTTTCTCTGATTTCAGGCGAGAGCAAGCCCTCCAAGCCTTTTTTAACATCATCGGCTACATCGTAAATAATGGAGTAGTATCTGATGTCAACGCCATCGCGGCGAGCCATATCGCGGGCTTGCGGAATGGCGCGGACGTTAAAGCCGATAATAAATGCGTTTGAAGCTTTAGCGAGCGAAATATCCGACTCTGAAATCGGGCCGACTGCGGAGTGCAAAATCTGTACCGAAACTTCATCGTTTGAAAACTTCTTAATCGTTCCTTCAATCGCCTCAATAGAACCTTGAACATCGGCTTTAATAATCACTGCTAAATGTTTGGATTCGCCTGATTTAATTTTATCAAGCATTTGTTCCATGGCCGACTTAGCGCTCTTAACCAGTTTGGCATCGCGTTCTTTGCGGATACGGTATGAGGTAACTTCTTTGGCTTGGGTTTCGTCTTTAACCACCACGAGATTATCACCTGCCGACGGCGTTCCCTGCAAGCCTAAAACTTCAACCGGAGTTGCCGGAGCGGCTTCATGAACTTTTTTGCCGTTTTCATTAAACATGGCGCGGACGTGCCCCCATTCTTTACCGGCAATAAATATATCGCCGACCCGTAAAGTTCCGTTCTGAACCAAAACCGTGGCAACGCTTCCGCGGCCTTTTTCCATTTTAGCCTCAACCACCGTGCCTTCGGCATTGCGGTTCGGGTTGGCTTTCAAATCTAAAATTTCCGCCTGCAATAAAATGGCTTCCACCAATTTATCAATATTGATGCGTTTTTTAGCTGAAACCTCAGCGCAAAGCGACTCGCCGCCCATTTCTTCAACGGCAATACCATGCTGCAAAAGTTCGGTTTTAACCCGCATCGTATCCGCACCCGGAAGGTCAATCTTGTTAATGGCAACCACAATCGGAACTTCAGCCGCCTGAGCGTGGCGGATAGCTTCAACCGTTTGCGGCATAATACCATCATTGGCTGCAACCACCAACACTACAATATCGGTAACCTTGGCGCCGCGGGCGCGCATTTCTGAAAACGCCTCGTGTCCCGGAGTATCAATAAATGTAATTTTCTGCCCGCCGGCAACTTCAATCTGATAAGCGCCGATGTGCTGCGTAATACCGCCGGCCTCTTTAGCGGCGACATTAGTTTCACGCAAAGCGTCCAATAATGAGGTTTTACCATGGTCAACGTGACCCATAACGGTAACCACCGGAGGACGCGGCAACAAATCAGCCTCAGAATCTTGCGGACCTTCCAAGCCTTCTTCAACATCGCTGTCGGCAACGCGCTTAAACTTATGTCCCATCTCTTCAACCACAATTTGCGCCGTATCGGCATCAATCGGTTGATTAATGGTAGCCATAACGCCCAACGCCATAAGTTTTTTAATAACATCAGCGCTTTTTTCCGCCATACGGTTGGCAAGCTCTTGCACGGTAATAACTTCGGGAATTACAACCTCTTTAATGATTTTTTCCGCCGGAGCCGTATTCTGTACTGCCGGTTTGGGTTGTTTTTTCTTGAAGCGACGGCGCGGCGCGCCATAACCGTAATCGTCATCATCATCATCTGAGTTCATAAACGAATTAACA
Organism: uncultured Alphaproteobacteria bacterium; assembly: GCA_902464275.1. Lineage (GTDB taxonomy): Bacteria > Pseudomonadota > Alphaproteobacteria > RF32 > CAG-239 > CAAFZY01. The sequence goes on from CABQIK010000019.1 coordinate 12,201, forward strand.
TTGATTTTAGTATTGCGGCGCGGCGATTCAAAACTGCGTTTCTGAATTTTTTTGCGCTCTTGTTCAAAGGTTTCTTCTTTGCTCAAATGTTTGGCGCCTGAAGCCGCCTTTTTATCTTTGCGATAATTATCAGTGTCTTCCTCATCGTCATCATCATAATTTTTAGACTTTTTATTTTTGTTAAAATGCTTGTCATCTTCTGAAAATGACGGCTGCGGCTGAACCTTCTTAGGCTGAGTCTGCTCTTTGGCGGCAGGTTTAGCCTCTGCTTTGCGGGCTTCTTGTTTTTGCTTAGCCTCTGCCTCTTGTTCTTCAGCCTTACGGGCTTTTTCAGTTGCCTCTGCCTTTTGACGTAGCTCCTGCTCTTCACGCAAACGCTTGCGCTCTTGCTCTTTAGCCTCTTCTTCCTGACGGCGTTTGGCATCATGCTCTTTGGCTTCGGCAATCAAACGTAATTTTTGCGCGGTAGCTTCGTCAATCTCAACCTTTTGCGCGGGCTGCGCCGATGGTGAAATGCTGCGCTTTTTACGCACTTCAACCTGCACCATCTTTTTGCCCTCGCCGCCACCGGATTTGCCCAAATTTTTTAATGTGAGGGTAGATTTTCCTGATAATGTTAATTTAGCTTTTGCATTATCTTCTGCCATATATTTTTCTCCAATCAACTAATCCAAAAAAGCCTGATACTTTTTCAGGTTATTATAAACCATATTGCTCATGCTGCCTTTTAAGACCGCAACATGCACGGTATTTACTTTGTCTAAAGCCGCATCAAGTTCGGCGATGTCGTAAAGTCTAAGCACTTCCAAATTTTTAGCCATAGCCGCCATTTTGCTGCTTCCGTCGGCGCCGGCATCCGCCGCCTCAATCAAAAAAGCAACTTTATTTTTCAAAATGCATTCCTTTACTTTTTCAAAACCGGTAACCAAAGCGCCGGCTTTACGAGCCAAGTTTAACGAATCCAAGCTTTTTTTGCGCAGTAAATGCTCAACCGTTTCCGGCAGATTGTCTTGAATTTTTACATGGCCGCGCGCCGCTTTGGCAAACAGATTTTTTAAGAGCGCTTTTTGCAAAGCCTGACGCGAAACAGAAACATAAATTCCTTTACCCGCAAACTTTTTATTAAAATCAGGTATCAACTGTCCGTCTTCGGTAACAAAGCGGAGAAGCTCGTTTTGGGGCTTTATCAGCCCCGTTACGATGCATTTTCTTTCTGTCTCTTTTTCCATAATCTTCAGCCTTTTAACAGTGAGCCTTATTTTTCCTGTTCACCGTCAAACCAGTGTTCGCGGGCAGCCATAATGATGCGGTTGGCTTCAACTTCGGTTAAAGTATCGGCACCCAAAATATCAATCAGCTCATCGCTGGCCAAATCAGCCAAATCATCAATGGTTTTAACATTGTTTTCAGCCAACTTAATAATCATATCCTGATCAAGGCCTTCAATGGTTTTAAGTTTTTCATCAATGCCCAAATCTTTGCTCTTTTTAGCAAAATCTTTGTTGCGCTTTTCAACAAATTCTTTGGCGCGATTTTGCAACTCGGTAGCGACATCTTCATCAAATCCCTCAATATCGGCCAACTCTTTCAAGTCAACATAGGCAATTTCATCAATGGTTGAAAAGCCTTCGGCAATAAGCAGGTGAGCAATCATTTCATCAACGTCCAAAGCGTCCATAAAGCGCTGTGAGCGAACTTTATTTTCATTGGCGCGGCGTTCTTGTTCCTGCTCTTCGGTCAACACGTCAATGTCGGCGCCCAAAAGCTGCGAAGCGAGCTTAACGTTTTGTCCGCGGCGGCCGATGGCAATTGAAAACTGTTCTTGCGGAACAACGGCTTCCATCCGACCGTTTTCTTCATCAATAACCACTTTGGTAACTTCAGCCGGAGCCAAAGCCGCAACCAGATATTGCGCTCTGTCTTCGGAATACGGAACAATATCAATTTTTTCGCCCTGAAGCTCGGTAACAATAGCCTGAACTCTGATACCGCGCAAACCGACGCAGGCGCCAACCGGATCAACCGTCATATCATTAGCTTTAACGGCAATTTTAGCCTTTGAACCGGGGTCGCGGGCAACACCCATAATTTGAACAATGCCGTCATAAATTTCCGGAACTTCAGAAGTAAACAACTTGGCCATAAATTCAGGACATGTGCGTGATAAAAAGATTTGCGGACCGCGCGCTTCGCGGCGAACATCTAACACATAAGCGCGAACACGGTCGCCGTTTTTGAACTTTTCTCTCGGGATAATTTCATCGCGGCGCAAAACAGCTTCGGTCTTGCCGATATCTAAAACCACATTGCCGAATTCAACCCGTTTAACGGTGCCGTTGACAATAGTGCCGATTTTTTCTTTGTATTCTTCATACTGGCGGTTGCGCTCGGCATCGCGGACTTTTTGCACAATAACCTGTTTAGCGGTTTGCGCGGCAATACGGCCGAAATCAACCGGCGGCAGCGGGTCAATAATAAATTCGCCGACTTTAATATTTTTGTCATAAGCTTTGGCATCGCTCAAACGCAGCTGAGCCGCCTCGTTTTCAATTTCAGCGTCATCAGCAACCACTTCGCGGTAACGGGCAAGTGAAATTGCGCCGGTTTTGCGGTCAATATTGGCGCGGATATCATGTTCAAAACCATAACGTGAACGTCCTGCCTTTTGAATTGCCACTTCCATCGCGGTAAAAACGTCTTCTTTATCAATATTTTTTTCACGGGCAACTGTGTCGGCAACCAAAACAATTTCCGGTCTGGGCATATTTTCAATATTTTCCATTGTGTTCCTCTCACAAATAACAAAAGTTAAAGTTCAACAGCTTCTTGCTGAGCCTGATACTGTTCCCAAAGCTCGTCGGTAATCACGATTTTGGCTTTGGCAATGTTATCAAACGCCACAACAAATTCTTTATCGTCCATATCAATATGAACGTTATTATTTTCATCAAGGCCTAAAATAACGCCTTTAATACGTTTTCTTTTATCCACCTCATTAATGGTTTCAACCTTGGCGGTATAACCCTTAAAGCGGACAAAATGCTCCGGCTTGGTCAACGGGCGGTCAAGCCCCGGGGAGCTGACTTCTAATGAATATTTATCTTTAATCGGGTCTTTTTCATCTAAAACCGCCGACAATGCGCGGCTGACTTTGGCGCAGTCATCAACATTAATTTCGCGGCTGCCGTCCGAAACGTCAATCATAACCTGCAATGTGGGGTTTACCTGCCCGATGGTCATAATGCGAACCGTTTCATACCCTAAATTGGCAATTACCGGCTCAAGCATATCTTGTAAATAGTGTTTTTGCATATTTTTTGCTTTCTTCTAAAAAAAGAAGCGGGGTTTTTGACCCCACTTCCAAATGATATTTTTATGAAAGATTGTCAATATCTATAACACATCACAGACAAAAATCAAGCATATTTTTTAATTTTATTGATTTTTTCGGCACTTATCCCCAAAATTCCACAACCGACAGCCAATATCTTCCCGCACGGTTTTAATTTTTGCTTTACCGCCGTTAATATAAACCGCGCCACCCGCATGAGCTTTGGTATCTATCTGCCTGCCGCCGATTTCAATTCCGCCGCCTTTATCAAGCCGCAGCGCCTTTTTATAAACACAAGTTTCTTCATCACATTCCAAATCAAGCCAATCTTTATCGGTTTTGCCGCCCTTGAAAATCTGTTGCAAATTTTTCTTATCGGCTTTATCGGGCGGAAGGCTTACCGTTTTTTCAAGCCATATTTGCTTTATCCATTTGTTAGAGCGCGAGGGCAGAACCACCATATTATCCTCATTATCTTTAACCGCCACCACCTCACCGCTTGCATCATATAAAGCATCGGGCTTTTGCACCCAAAATATGCTTAACGCTCCGATAATAAGCGGAATTGCTCCCCATCGGCGCCATTTGCGCTGCCAAATGCAAATCCACAGCCCGCCGAACACAATCATGAGCAATCCCCAAAACGGCATTGCCATAACCCTGTATCCGGCTGCTGGCAAGTGCGCCACATAATCGGTAATCGTATTAACGAGCCCCACGCCGAAACCAACAATTTTAAGCGGCCAAACTTCAAGTCCGAACGGCATTAAAAACAGCGACAGCAGCACAAACGGCATAATTATAAACGCTATTATCGGACCGGCGAGCAAGTTGCCGAGCGTGGTATAAACTGCCACCTGATTAAAATGATAAATCGCAAACGGCAGAGTCGCCAAACTCGCCACCAAATCAGTGAGCATTAAGCCCGCAAAATATGCGGTTAATATTTTAATTAATCCGGAACCGGCAAAAAATTTGCGCAACTTTAAGGCATAGGTTTCATAAAAAGCTATCAGCACCACCACCGCCGCAAACGACATTTGAAAACCGGCGCTGACCAACGCTTGCGGAGATATTACAAGCACCGTAATTGCGGCAAACGCCACCATCCGCATAGATATTGCCTGCCTGCCGAACAAAATGCCGATAAGCACTGCCAACATAGTAATAAACGCGCGTTGACTTGGAATCTCCGCGCCTGAAATCAGCAAATAAATCAGGCTCATAACCGCGGCAAAAATCGCCGCAACTTTTTTAGAATCAATCCTTAACGCCACTGCCGGAATTAAGGCAATCAGCAATCGCACGGCAAAAAACGCCATCGCCGCAATCATGCTCATGTGCAAGCCGGAAATTGATAAAAAGTGTGCCAAACCCGAATTGCGGTAATTTTCAGTAATTTCTTCTGAAATTCCACCGCGCTCGCCGGCCACAATCGCCGCCGTAATTCCGGCCTCATCAGGCGCTAAATTATCATTAATTCGGTTTACAATTTTTTGCCGCATACCATTAACGGCATATTTGAGCTTATCACTATAACTTAGCGCTTGTTCGCAATCGGTTTCAAAAACTGAGCTGTTGGCGTACCCGACCGCGCTGATGCCCTCATAAAAAGCCTTGCGGTCAAACTGATAACCTGACGGCAAAGCCGGTGCTGACGGCTTCATAACAGTTGCAACCAACTCCACACATTGTCCTTGTTGCAAAGTTGTTTGCTTGGCGGGCAGCGTAATTCGGAAATATCCTTTACGAGGATTATCAAAATCGGCAACATCGGTAAGCAACAGCCGTACTTTGCCTTTGGCATTATGCCCAACGCTTACAATTCGTCCGCTTAAATAAGTGATTTCATCTTCTGCCGGCGCGGCAATAAATTTGCTTTTGTAAAGAGTTTGCAGCTGAATATCGCAAAACCCGAAAAACATAACGAATACCGCGGTTAAAAACAAGATACGCCCTTGCGAATAGCGCCATAAATAAAGCAAAAGAAGCAAGGCTTCAAACACGGCAACCGTAATCCATTTGTTCGGCTCAAAACCAAGCGCAAAATAAATACCGATACCGACGCCGAACAGCACGGCAAGCCAAACAACAAAGCGTTCGCGCTCGTTAAAAAAGTTATCGCTTATGTATTCAATCAGCCTTCTTATCATTGTTTTTGTTGACAATGCTTAAAATAACATCGCAGGCGTTAGCGCTCGGCGTTTGCTCGCCCAAGCCCAAAATTTCTTTAACTTTGGCAAAGCCTTCCATTTGCCGCTCATACAGCGCTCCTTTTTTGAGCAACTCTTCCACATGGTAAATAATGTTTTGAACATTGCAATCATCTTGCAACAGCTCCGGAACCACCTCGCGCCCGAGCAAAATATTGCTCAAATTAACAAACTGAATATGCAAAAAGTGCTTGGCAAGCCATGCGGTAAGCGGCGCCACCTTATAGGCAATAATGTGCGGAACATCAACCATCGCCAACTCAAGCGCCACCGTGCCGGAAGCGGCAATTGCCGCTTCTGAGGCCACAAACGCATCATGCCTGTCGCTTTCGGTGGTTAAAATTTTTATCGGCAATCCGCTTTCTTCAACCATTGCCCGCACCTTGTCTTCAACCGTATGCACGGTCGGTATCACAAAGCAAAAATCCTGATGCTTGCGGCTAAACTCTTTAACCACCTCTAAAAACACCGGCAGCAAACGAGCAACTTCCGTCTTGCGCGACCCCGGAAGCACCGTCATAATTTTGCAATTTTCTTCAATATTGTACCGATTGCGAAAATCTTGCCCGTTTCCCCACAGCACACTGCTTTCAATTACCGGATGCCCGACAAAAACAGTATCCAAATGATACGGCGTAAAATATTTAGGCTCATACGGAAACAGCGTGAGCAAGTGGTCAATATATTTGTACATGGTTTTGGCGCGCTTCTTTTTCCATGCCCAAACCTGCGGCGCCACATAATGCACCTGCGGAATACCAAGATGCTTGCGTTTTAAGGCTTTATGCACGCGCGCCGAAAAGCTCCAACTGTCAATAGTTATCACCACATCGGGTTTAACCGCCTCAATATCGGCCACGGTTTCTTTAATGCGGCGCAAAATCAGCGGAATACTGGGAATAATTTCAGCCAACCCCATTACCGCCAAATCTGAAATATCAAACAGCGATTTAAGCCCTTCGCACTCCATACTTTCGCCGCCGACACCGTAAAATTCAACATTTGGGCATTTATTAATCATCGCCCGCATTAAGCGTGAACCGAGCAAATCTCCGGAAGGTTCTCCGGCAATTAAATAAACTTTCATTTTACCATCTCCGCCGGATTAATGCCGACAATAAACATTTTATACTTATCGGCAAGTTCAATAACTTTATTTTCATCAACCATTAAAGCGTTGCCGGCATGAACCGCAATGCCTTTTAAGCCGCTGTTATGCGCGGCTTCAACGGTTTTTACGCCGATGGTCGGCAAATCAATCCGCATATCCTGATTAGGCTTGCGGAGCTTGACTAAAACTCCGCCCTCGCCTTTGCGGCGATAAGTCCCGCAACGTTTAATCAGCTCGTCAGTTCCTTCAATGCCTTCAACGCCAAGCACCAAACCTTGTTGCACCACAACCGATTGTCCAACGTCCATTTTGCCGAGCGCCATGGCAACTTCAACCCCGCGGGCAATATCCGCAAGCGCCTGCTTATCGGGCTTGGCTTTGGTGAGCTTACCTTCTTTAACCAACAGCTCGGGCATAACCTCATGCACGCCGACCACCTTCATATTTTCAGATTCTATTTCTTTGACTAAGGCGCGCAAAATGCCGTCATCGCCCAACGCCCGCAGCCCGATTTTGGCAAAAAACGCCGTAGTGCGCAAATCCGGCACCAATTCGGCAAAGCTCGGGCGGTGAATTGTGCCTATCATCACCACGTCTTGCACTTGCTCTTCCGCCAAGCGCTTAAAGCCGGTTCCTGCTTGTCCGATTCTAATCCATTGATGCGGAATTTCATCTGTAAAAATCGCTCTGTCGGCATTTCCTTCAATCGCCAACACAAAATACGGTATCTCCGCCCGCCGGCAGTAATTAATTAAAAGCTGCGGAATTGCACCGCCTCCGGCGATAATGCCGAGTTTTCGTTGAGGGTTATCCATAATCTTAAGTTCTCAAAATTAAACAACTTTGCTTAAACTAGCATAAAAAATTTTTCTTTTCAACAATACTGATTAGACAAAAGCCCAAACCGCCTGATTTGGCGCCGTTTTAAGAAAAATTTAATTTATTTGCAGATTTTTCTTGACAAACTATTCTTTTTTGGCTATTTTATCCACTGTAAACCAATTAAAATTTATATATTATGAAAAATCGCAGATACCTCTCTCAGAGTGAACAATCAGTCATCATCGTAACTCTTCTTCCGAGCTATGACAGATTCAGTACCCCTGTGGATGAATGTGACTATAACAATCCGGCCATCATTGGCCTTCAGCCGGCCATCAAAACCAAGTCCGGCAAATATGTGTCGCCTTTAACCGGAGAAGAGATCGTCGTTCCAAGCCGTGCCAACGTACAAGTACGCACCGGCATGATCGGAGACGAATTCACCTACCCGTCCGGCGAAACTCTCCTTCTCGGCAAACATATCGGGAAAGTGTATTTTGACAGTGTCTTCAACAAGACTGGCGTAAGGGTCTTGAAGGGCACACGTCAATACAATGTCACCGTCCCGTCCGCCGACATTGAGGAATGAGGTGAAATCTTCATACCAATCAGCAATGATTGATGTAACTTAAAAAAATCCTGATAACTCCCCGTGTTTACGGTTGCGTTATCAGGATTTTGTGTTTTAAAACGTAAGTTTATCTCTTAATAACCTGATTTTATAATCGCGCAAGCGCTCCTTAAAGCTTTCGTCCTGCGGCAACTCCTCAAAATTAGGCATATCGCAGGCTTTAGCGCTTAAAATAATTTCACAGGCATCGCGCAATTTTTGCGCCGATTGCTCAAAAATAGCTAAATCCTCTTCGGTATGCGCTGAAGACATTAAATCCGCCCTGCAAACCGCAATGTATTCATTAACATAGTTGGTGTGCCCGATAATCATACTGCACGCCAAATCATACAAACTTCCCGGCCGCATTTCCGCAATAGCATGAAACTTCATGTGTTGCAAACATACCATATCGGCAAACAAACGGAAGCGATTAGGCGCTTTTAGGCGGTGACAAGCCTGATAGACCGGTTCCGTACCGCGCAGTTCATGCTTTTTGTGTGAGGGAAGCTCTTCTGTTGGCGTTAAGGCTTTGCCGACATCATGCAATAGTATCCCGAATTTAACCAACGCCGATTCGCCATTAGCCGCTTTAAGCGCTGATAAAACGTGACCGCCGGTATTGCCTTCGGGGTGATATTTTACCTTTTCCGGCACCTGCCAAAGCGCGTCAACTTCAGGCAAAATAAATTTTAACGCCCCGATTTGGCGGGCAAGCTCAATAAACTTATCAAAATCGGGCGAACGCATAGCCTTAATCAACTCCGCCCAAACCCGCTCCCACGGCAGATAATTAAGCATACCGCCCGCCACCATTTTTTTGCAAACTTCCAAAGTGTGCGCCTCAACGCTAAAATCAAGCTGCGCGGCAAACCGACATAACCTTAAAACTCTTAACGGGTCTTCGCTGAAGTGTTGCTCGTTTACCATACGCAACACTTTATTTTTAATATCTTCTCTGCCGTTAAAATAGTCATAATATTCGCCGTTTTCTTCATCATACGCAATGGCATTGCAGGTAAAATCGCGGCGCTCCAAATCTTCTTTTAAAGTAATATCGGGGGTGAACACAAACTTAAAATCAGTGTGTTTATCGCCGGTTTTAATTTCTTTGCGGGCTAAAGCGTATTCTTCTTTGGTCGCCGGATGTAAAAACACCGGAAACCCCTTGCCAACCTGAATAAATCCTTGTTTTTGCATTTCAGCGACCGTTGCGCCGATAACCACATAATCGCAGTCATTCGGCTTTTTTTGCAACAGCTTATCTCTGACCGCTCCGCCCACCTGATATATTTTCAAAATTGTTCTCCTTTTATATTTTACAAACTACTATGCCGCAAAAAATAAATCAACTCCAAATTAACGTCTTGCATTTTTAGTAAAATATCGCTATATTTTCAGAGTAATCACTAATCATTATGTTATGAAAAAAAATCTTATAATTTTGTTTTTGTTGGGAATATGTCAAGTTGCATTTTCTCAAACTTGCGGCAATGTAGGTTTAACCGGCGGCGCAAGTCTTCAGCATGACAGAAGCGGAGGCACTTGCGGCATTTTCGGTTCGGTTGAGGTAAAGTATTTGCGTTTTGAGGCAGAATGCGGTTGGAGCAGAATTGATTTTGCCGATACGGCCGACGCTCCTCATGACAACATTCTTTACATCAGCCAATCAGTTGGTTTTGTCATCGGTGATGATTGCCGGATTGTCACCATGTTAGGCGTCACTAACTGGAAAGGAACCGATAAAGAAAACCAAACGGTTACAACCGTTATTTGTCCCAAAATTAAAATCGGCGGCGAAGTTTCGTTAGCTTCGTTCCTGTATTTTAACGTATCATGGAGCGCTATCATTCCTCCAAACGCCGATATTATTTTTCACACCAATAACTTTTTAACCATGAGTATTGGTATCAGACTTTAAAAAGAGGCAAGCAAAATAAATTATGCGCCTCTTTTTTTATGCCTTCAGCTTGAAGCCTTGCGCAAAGCGCTTATATTTCAGAGCAGTTAATTCAATAAGGAGATACCAACATGGAAAACGTAAGCAGAATCCCGCTCATCGGCGATAAAGCGCCTGAATTTAGCGCCGTTACCACCAACGGCAGTATTAACTTTCCGCAAGATTACAGCGGCAAATGGGTGATTTTATTTTCACACCCCGCTGATTTTACTCCCGTTTGCACCACGGAAATTGCCACTTTTGCCGCCATGCACGATGAATTTAAAGCCTTAAACTGCGAGCTGGTCGGTCTTTCGGTAGACAGCAATTCTTCGCATTTGGCATGGATAAAAGAAATTGAAGATAAAATCAGCTTTCACCGCTATCAAGGGCAAAAAATAGAATTTCCGATTATCGCCGACCTGAAAGGCGAAATTGCCGCCATGTACGGCATGCTCTGCCCTGAAAAAAATGAAGTTCACGCCTGCCGTTCCGTATTTTTTATTGACCCTGAAGGCATTGTGCGCGCCATAATTTATTATCCGCAAACCACCGGCCGCAATTTTGCTGAAATTAAACGCGTTCTGCAAGCCTTGCAAACCACCGATAAATACGGAGTTGCCACTCCGGCCGATTGGAACGTGGGCGACGATGTGTTAATTTCAGCGCCTAAAACCAAGCATGAGTTGGACGAGCGTATTGAATACGGCAAAACCTCCGGCGCAGTATGCAATGATTGGTTTTTCTGCACACAAAAAGCCGAAAATATGTCAGCCAAAAAATAAATAACTAAGCTTGAGCGCCGCTCATAACTTCAGCTGTAAAATCAAGCTCCGGCTCAGAAATTTCATGCCCCAAATCAGCAAAACTTTTGGCGGTAACCGGCACTTGCTCGCTTTTAAGCCACTCCGCGGTAAAGTTCAGGCACTTAAACAAAACCTGCTTATCTTGTTTGCCATGCAGCAGATAAACCTTAGGACGCGAGGCGATTTGTTTGTCAAGCTCAACATCGGCCGCCGCCAGCCCTGAAAATGAAAAACAACCGGTAAGCGCGCGTTTGCGAATTAAGGCTGTCCAAATTGCCACCATCGCCCCTTGCGAAAACCCGGCAATATAAGTGTTACTGTCATTAAAGCCGTATTGCTTTTGTGTTTCATCAATAAAGTTATTTAAGCTTTGCGCGGTTTGCGCCAACAACGAGCCCGCCTGATTATATAACTTGGCAATTTCTTCAATCGGGGTGGATTCTAATTTGCGCATGCCGTTAATATCAAAGTTTTGAATTTTGTACCAACGTTTGCGCTCCGGATTGCGTGATGAACGGCTGTTGCCTTCCGGCGCCGCAATCGCAAGCCCCGGCATTTTGTGCTGTAAATATGTATACGCCGGCAACATTTCCGCCCGCGTGTTATTATAGCCGTGCAAAAATATCAGCAAGCATTTTGCCTGCCCGCTGCTTGGCAGATATAAGCTTTCAAACTCAGACAAAGCCGCCTCGCCTAAACCATAAATCTGATAAGCATAATCAAGTAAACATATACTAAAAACGCCAACGCTTTATACATTATGGCATAAACTTCAAACGTGCCGCCGGCAATTACCATTTGTACCACAACCGCGGCAAGCAAAGCGCACGCAATCATAATCAGCCAGTAATGGCGCTGTTTGTTAAAGAGCAAGGCAAGCACCACTGCCGACCCTGCAATATACGGATTTTTCATGCTTCCGAACAGCAAATTTACCGGCACGGTAACCTCTGCAATTTTAAATATAAACGACAACGCGATAATGATAACCGCCGCCACAAAAATTAAAAAGCATGTTTTTTTAGACATTAACGTTCCTTTCAATCAATTATTTTAACCTACAAACACGCATGAGAACAAAATGGCCATAAAGTGCATAATTGTTCCCACCAGCACAAATCCGTGCCAAATAGCGTGAGTATATTTTTTGCTTTTCCATAAATAAAAAATGATGCCGACAGTATAAAAAATGCCGCCTAAAACCAAAAATACCAATGCCAGTTTTGACATTACCGCAAACAAGGTTTTAGAGGCAATCAAAACCAACCAGCCCATACCCAAATAAAGGCTTACCGACCAAATTTTGGTACCGCTGCCCGATGAAACAATTTTAAGCACGGTGCCCAACAGCGCCAAGCTCCAAATAACCGCAAACAGCACCCAACCCATGGTGCCGCGCATTAACACGAGCAAAAACGGCGTATAAGTTCCGGCAATAAGATAATAAATGGCAATATGGTCAAATTTTTTCAAAATGGTTTTAGCATGCGGAAACGGTATGGCATGATATAAGGTAGATGCCATATACATCAGCATCATACTCGCGCCGAATATGGCGGTTGAAACAATACTCCACACATTGCCGTAAACGGCTGAAAGCGTGACTAAAACGCTCGTAATCGCAATGCTTAAAAACACGCCGATACCGTGCACAATACTGCTGATAATCTCTTCTTTTAAGGTATATGTTGAACATGTTGATGTTTTCATATAGGTTCTCCTGATAAAACCGAACAACAACACTTTATGCCATTATTTTATTAACGTAAAGCAATTTTTTTAGGCTTTGTCTTTAATTTTGGTTATCATAAACAGCAAATACGCCGCGCAAACTGCCATTATTGCCACCGCGCCGCTTTGCGAACCGGCAACATCAGAGGCAATTCCCATAACGGCCGGTACCACCGCGCCGCCGCAGATACCCATAATCATCAAGCCGGAAATTTCGTTTTTATAACGCGGGTTGGCAAGCATAATCTGCGAAAATACCACCGGAAAAATATTAGCGTTGCCAAAGCCGATAAGCCCCATGCAAACATAAAGCGTTTTTATATCATCAAACATCAACAACCCAAGCAAACCGGCGGTTAAAATAATTACGCTTATCATAAAAAAGCGCTTGGGAGAATATTTAGCCAACACATATGCTCCGAATAAACTTGCAAAAGTACGGAATAAAAAATACACGCTGATGGCAAGTCCGGCCTGAGTTAATGACACGCCTAATTTTTCAATAAAAATTTTCGGAGCGGTAACATTGGTGCCGACATCAATACCCACATGACAGACAATCGCCGCAAAAGCAAGCAAAACCGCCTTATCGGCCAGCAAAACAAAGCTTTCCCTAAAGCCGGTGATTTTGCCCTCGGTTTTTTCTTCCGGAATTTTATCAAAATAAAGGCTTATAAGCGCAACCGCGCCTTCAGCTAAAAACACGGCAAACAAAATGCGCCAGTTGCCAAAATTAAGCGCCGCCCAACTGGCTAAAATCGGCGCCGAAAACGCCGCCACCGCTTTAACAAACTGCCCGAAGGTTATGGCGCTTGAAAGCCGCTGTTTGCTGACAATGTTTGAAAGCAACGGATTAATGGAAGTTTGCATCATGGTATTGCCGATACCGAGCAATGAAAATGAAATTACCATCAACGGCAGGTTATAATCAATCAACGGCAGCGCCACGGCCAACAAAGTAACCACCAGACTGAGCAACACGGTTTTATGCCGCCCGATGCGGTTCATCAGCATACCGGTCGGCACGGAGGCAACCAAAAACCAAAAGAACACCATGGACGTAAACAAATTGGCAACCGTATCCGAAAGCACAAAATCGGCTTTAACATAGTTGGTGGCAATTCCGGTTAAATCAACAAACCCCATAGCAAAAAAGGTTAAAATTACCGGCACCAACTGCCAAAATACATGGGCTTGCTTAACTTGTTTTACCATTATTATTCTCCTTTAATACCTGATTCATATTTAGGCCAAGCCCCTTCGCGCGTACAAACAAAAGCCGAAACTTTTATTGCCGTGCGGTGCGCCTGTTGCAGACTTTTTCCGGTTAAAAGCGAGTACACAAACGCCGCCGAAAACGAATCGCCGGCGCCGACCGTATCGGCAACTTCAACTGCCGGAGTTTCAAAGTATGAGGTTTCAGTCGGGGCATAAACCGTGCTGAACTTTTCACCGGCGGTAAAAATCACGTATTTAAGATTGTAGCGGCACATTAAAGCGCGGCAAACTTCTTCATCGCTTCCGCTCAACGAGAAGAGCGGGCGGATTACCGCCATTTCATCAATATTAATTTTAAACACATTGGCATGTTTTAGCAGCGTATCTATCAACTCCGCCGAATAATAATGCTGTCGCAAGTTAATATCATAAAGTTTAACGGCTGTATCCAGAACACACGAAAGCATTTGCAAAATATGCTCGCGGCTTTCTTTGCCGCGGAGAGCAAGAGTCCCGAAACAAACCGCATCGGCCCGTTGCAAAATTTTCACGGCCTTGGGGCTGCACGGCAGATGGTCCCATGCCGCGTTTTCAACAATTTCATATTCAGGGATACCGTCTTGCAACGTAACCAAAACTTTACCGGTGGGGTAATCAACATGCTCAATAATACCGTTAATTCCGCTTTGTTTAAGGCGACTTAAAATCTCGCGCCCCAAATCGTCATTACCAACCGCGCTGACGGCATATCCCTTAGCGCCAAGCTGCGTGGCATGATACACAAAATTAATCGGCGCTCCGCCGGCTTTTTTGCCATCCGGAAATACGTCCCAAAGTAGTTCGCCTATACCGACAACAATCGGTTGTTTTTCAATTTGCATAAGCGCCTCCCGTATTGTTTGAATATATAATCAATGGTAGATAAAATTTTAACCCTCCGCAAGCGTTATTTATCTGATTTGCAAAATTTGATATTTTTCTTGCATATCACGCAAAATAAATTTATAAAAACATCAGGTCAGCGTAGCTCATCCGGATAGAGCAACAGTTTCCTAAACTGTGGGTAGTGGGTTCAAGTCCCGCCGCTGACGCCATAAAAAAGACCACCTTTAGCGTGGTCTTTTTTATGGCATAAAGAATCGGGGACTTGAAACCGAGAGGGCGCGAACCGATAGAAAACCTCCGGTGGAGGTTTTCGTTGTGAGCGGCGCAGTTTTCTTATTTGAGCGAGAAGCGACAGCGCCACGAAGCGAAATTAGAAAACAAGCTGTAAGTCCCGC
>CABQIK010000020.1 GCA_902464275.1 uncultured Alphaproteobacteria bacterium
CACACACACACACACTTTTAAACTCTGCTGAGAAAAATTTAACTAACAACGCAATTTATCAAAAATCCCGAAGGGAAACTTTCCCTTTGGGATTTTTTGTGCATTTTTTATAAAGGAGTAAAACGATGGATAAAGAACTTATGCAAATTCTCGGAGAAATTAAATACTATGTTATTGATCGCGATGATGATATTGATCGCGATCATTTGAAAGATGCTTGTAAGAATATGACAGAACTTTTTAAGGACAAACCTGCATACCGTAGAGATATATTGAGGATGATGAAACTTACTTTACGTAGTATTGGCGATCCTTGTATTGGTAATCTTTCGGAGTGTGGTAATATTTGTACGGCTATGGAAAATATGTTTGAGGCGGCTCCTGAATGTCGTGAAGATATTTTTAATATGGCAAACAGAGCGTTGCAATCGTCTAAGAGTTGTTTCTCTCATGATTCTTTTCTTAAAACAATGGATAAGATGTTTAAAATTGCTCCAGAGTGTCGTGAAGATGTTTTGAAGGCGATAAAAAATGAATCAGAATCAAGGTATGGATGTAATTTTCATGCTAATCTTTTTGAGGAAATGAGTGAAATGTTTAAAACGGTTCCAGAGTATCGTAAAGAGATTTTGAATACAATGAAAACAGAGTTACCGGAAGCTTTGCAGAGAATAGAGGAGTTGAGTATGGGTGGGCTTTCTGCTTCAGGGTATTTTTTGGAGGCGAGTTATAATTATTTGGATAGTATGTTTAAGGTTGCCCCAGAGTATGGAAAAGATATATATGAAATAATGAAAATTGGTGTATGTTCAGGAAAGAACGAAAAGTGGAACGAGGAGTATAATGATTATAAGGGTGCTTACGAGTATATAGACGTGTCTAATAGCACGGCATTGGATACAGCTTATCCAATATTGTGCAAAATAGTAGAAAAATATCCGGGGTTAAAAGAAGATTTTCAACGGATGAGTGACGATGTTGGATTTTCGCAAACAGCTTCTAATACTGATCTAAAAGTACCGGAAGATGCGTTTTCTCGTTTTTCATTTTCAATAGAAGAAAGTGTAGATGATTTAGTTAAGCAAATTAAAGAAAAAGATGGTAATATGAATACGTGGCAGATACATCCGGGAGAACCCAATAAAAATGAAATAAGATTATATAATTATAACAGTGAAGAAAATTCAGACCGAGAGGATTATTCTATAGTAGAAACAGATCATGACAAAATGGTTATTACAACCGTTATTAATGATGTTATAACTCCTGTATATACAATTACCAATAATGCAAAAGGAGGAGCTGATGTGATTTGTGATGCTCCGGCATCATATTTGTTGCAAGCGGATTTGCTTCCTGAAATGACATACGTAAAACATACCTTAAAAGGGCAATTTTATAATCAAGATACCGGAGAGAATTATACTGATTTTGTGTATATGAACACATATTCTAAATTGCGCAAAATTAAAAACAAGGATAAAAAAAGTCTTTCAGAGGCTTTAAATGAATGGCATAAATCACCAGCATCAAAAGAACCTGATAAAGAAAAGCGCAGACAAATGTATAATGAATTTATGGATGATGCTTTACCACAAGGTTATAACAAGGATGACTTAAATAAGGCGCTTGTCTGTAAAAAGATTAACGGCAAATTCAATAATGAAATAAGCTTTTTTACACCTGATATTCCACAACATGAACAAGAAAAGAAAATTCGTGTTGCGGAGTTGGAAATGAGTGATTTAAAAGATTATAGAAAGTGGAAACAAATGAAAGAAAAGGGAAAAGAGCCTCTTTCTGATTTTAATTATCGTGGAGCAGAGTATTCCGAAAAATATAAAAAGAAAGTGGCAAGCAATAAGGAAAAAATTGAGCAACGTATTAAGGCAGTGAAAACTCGTAGAGAAGAAGCGGTCAGCGGGGCGGTTGTGGCAGATGAGATTGCCGGAAAACGTCGGAGCGGCGAAGTTAAAGAGCCGGTAACGCCTGCAAAAGGCAATAAATTATCCGCTGAAATTCAGGCTAAAATTAAAGAGATGAAAGGCAATACAAAAGACTAATATTTTATATTTAGCAAGCACCGGAACCAATAGATTCCGGTGCTTTTGCTTGTGTGGAAGGGCATAAGTTGCAGGCAAAAAAATCCGCCGTGTCGGCGGCGGATGTAAAGTTGCGATTTAACATTAAAATCAGGCGACTAATTTTGCAAACGAGTGAATAGCCTCTCGCTGCATTTCTTTTAATTTGTCTTCACCTAAAGTCTTTTTAAGGTTTTCAACGTATTTTTGCATTTCGGCCTCATAAGTATCGGCTCCCGGAATTTCATCAACAATTCGGACTATGATGTCATAAGCCTGCGTAATTTCATCGTTAAATTCTTCGGCAATGGTTACATATTGGCTTTTTAAGATTTTTTTACGAATAACCGGCGCAATTTTGCTTAACAAATAAAACTGTTTGTCGTTACGGTTTAAAATTATTTGGTTGCGTCCGTCATAAACAACTTCGCCCCTGAAAACGTGGTCGGCGTTCATTTCAATTTTAATAATAACCCCGATTTTATCAAAGAAAAAACTTGCCGGTAAAGGCGCAATGTCTTCCATATTAATCTCCTATTCGCGGGAATTGCCTTTAGAATTAAACAGACCTTCTTTGGCTTCATCGGCTTTTGATACAAAAAAGGCTGCTAAATCAAAACTTAAAAATTTGAATATGCTGAAAATAAAGCTCAATCTGCCGCCAACGGCCGCTTTGCTTAAAGGTTTTACCATGGGTGCTTTTGTCATTTTTTGATTCTCCTTTCAGATCTGATAAGTATATTAAAAGCAAAGAGCCGTAATTGCAATATCTTTTTTGTTGGTAAGGCATATAAAATATTGCATCTGTTAAGTTTGAGGCTACAATGGGCTCAGAGGTTAAAAATGGATATTGTTGAATATACAGTAAGTGAAATTTCGTTTGCCGTTAAGCGCTGCGTTGAAACAACTTTTTCGGCAGTTAGGGTAAAAGGCGAGGTGTTTGGCGCCAAACGCGCGGACTCGGGGCACTGGTATTTGTCATTAAAAGACGAAAACGCTGTGTTGGCGGCGGTTTGTTGGCGCGGGGTGGCGGCTGCGCTTCCGGTTAAAATTGAAGACGGGCTTGAAGTTGTCGCTACCGGAAAAATTACCACATTTGCCGGAAAGTCATCTTATCAGCTGGTAATTGAGCGGCTAGAAGTTGCCGGTACCGGCGCATTGCTGAAGCTTTTGGAAGAGCGCAAACAACAGTTTTTGCGCGAGGGCTTATTTGATGCCACGCATAAAAAACAAATTCCGTATTTGCCGCGGGTTATCGGGGTGGTGACCAGTCCGACCGGCGCGGTGATTCGCGATATTATTCATCGGGTAAGCGATAGATTTCCGACCCGCATTATTGTTTGGCCGACTCCGGTGCAAGGCGAAGGAGCGGCAGATAAAATTGCGGCGGCGATTAAGGGCTTTAACAATCTGCCTGCAAACGGCGCAATTCCTAAGCCTGATGTTTTGATTGTGGCGCGCGGCGGCGGCAGTTTGGAAGACTTGTGGCCGTTTAATGAAGAAGCGGTTATCAGGGCGGTGTATGATTCTGAAATTCCGCTGATTTCCGCCGTCGGGCATGAAACCGACACAATGCTGATTGATTATGTTTCTGATTTGCGGGCGCCGACTCCGACCGGAGCCGCGGAGTTTGCCGTGCCGGTAAAAAGCGAGCTGATGTTGCAGCTTTCATCGCTCAACAATCGGCGGCTTAGCGCAATCAGCCGGTTGCTTAATGAATATAAGCAAACGGTTGAAGGTTTGGGGCGCGGGATTCCTAATTTGCAGCAGATTGTGCTGGAAAATCAGCAAAAACTGGACGATAGGTGCGAACGTTTATCGGTGGCGGTTAAAAACTGTTTGAGCGCTAAAAAACAACAGCTTGATTTGCTAGGCTTAAAACCGTATTACATCAACAATTTGCTTGATAAAAACCGTGTGGCGTTAAAAAATTTGGCGGCGCGCATGGAAAGCGTTTCTGTTGAATCGGTGCTTAAACGCGGGTTTGCATGGGTTACCGACCGGCATTATAAAACCATGTATGACACAACGCATGCCAAACGCAGCGGCGAGCTTAATGTTAGGTTTATTGACGGAATTGTTAAAACAAAAGTGGTGGAAAATCGTGATGCGCAACAGTTTGATTTATTTGATATTAAGTAGTTTGGTCTTAACGGCGCCGGTTAAAGCTGAGGGCATTAAGCTTTGCGGAGTTTTGCGGCAAGGCGAAATTTTGCGAGCCGATGCCGGAGCTGAAGCAAAGGCGGTAGCGCTAAACGGCAAGCCGTTGCCGTTGGCGGAAGGCGGAGAGTTTTTGCTGGTGTTGGGGCGAGATGAGGCTTCAACAGTTACGCTTTCCGTTACCGATAAAAACGGCGAGGTTGCGGACTATATTTTACCGGTTGCCAAAAATAAATGGGATATTCAGAGCATAAAAGGGGTGGAGCAGCGCAAAGTTACTCCGGCTAAAGAAGATAATGCGGAAATTGCGCGCGAGCAAACCGATGTGCGGCGCGCCTTAACCACGCTTAATATGCAAAATAAAAGTTGGCAAAACGGGTTTGAGATTCCGCTTAAAGGCACAATCAGCGGTAATTTCGGCAATCAGCGAATTTTTAACGGAGTGCCGAAAAGTCCGCACAGCGGCACGGATATTGCCGCACCGGAAGGCACGCCGGTTAAAGCCGCCGGCGACGGTTATGTGCTCTTAAACGGCAGCAATTACTTTTACGGCGGCAATATGGTGATTTTAGATCATGGCGAGGGATTGCAAACTATTTATATGCATCTTAAAAAGTCAGCCGTAAAAGAAGGCGAATATGTTAAAAAAGGGCAGGTGGTCGGATATGTCGGCAAAACCGGCCGTGCTACCGGTCCGCATCTGCATTGGGGCGCCTCATTAAATAATGTGCGTTTTCGTCCGCATGCGCTGACGGAGTTAATATCGGCGCAGTGCGCAGTTTATCATCAAAATAAGGATTAAAAATTATGACTACGCTACAACTTGTTTGGCTCGCAATTGTGCAAGGGTTAACGGAGTTTTTACCGGTGAGTTCATCGGGGCATTTAATTTTGTTTTCAGCCTTTACCGATTTTCCGGATCAGGGTATCGGGGTAGATATTGCATTGCATATCGGCTCGTTAGCGGCGGTGGTTTTGTATTTTTATAAAACATTCGGGCAAATGATTTGCGGAGTGTTTAAGCGCGGGTTGCTGCCTGATTTCAGTGATGGCGGCAATAAATTGGCGTATTTGATTGTAATTGCCTCGCTTCCGGCATTGCTGGTAGGGTTTTTGTTGCGTAATTACGGTATGAATTGGGCGCGCACGCCGGCGCTTATCGGGTGGACGGTTTTATTATACGGATTATTGTTATGGTATGCCGATAAAAAAGGTAAGACCAATCGTGAAATTAATGATTTGCAAATTAAAGACGTAATTTTTATCGGTCTTGCGCAGTGTTTGGCGTTAGTTCCGGGGACAAGCCGCTCAGGCATAACCATTACTATGGCGCGTTTTTTAGGCATTAATCGTAGTGACGCCGCTAAGTTTTCAATGCTGCTTTCGGTGCCGACTATTTTGGCGGCGGGCGCGCTGGAAGGGTATCGCTTGTTTAAGCAAGGCAGTACGGCGGAGATATTATTGGCTTCCGATGCGGCGCTGTTCTCATTTTTTGCCTCGTTCGCGGTTATTTTTGTAATGCTGAAGTGGCTTAAAAAATCAACTTATATGCCGTTTGTGGTTTATCGGGTTATTTTGGGAAGTGCTTTGATTTTATATTCATACAATCTTTTTTAAAAGAAACTGTTGACTTATGGTCAAAAACTTTTTATTAAAGAAGCATGCTCTGATGGCGGAATTGGTAGACGCGTAAGTTTCAGGTACTTATGGGAGTTTTTCCCGTGAAGGTTCAAGTCCTTTTCAGAGCACCAAAAAACTCCCGCAAGGGAGATTTTTTGTATTGATACCATTTATACTAAATTGCTCTGAAAAGGATAAAGTTATGGCATCAGAATTGTATCCGGCGTTTGAACGAAACAATGTGGCATTGGTTTTTAATTGTAATAACGCTTTTGTTCCGTATATGTCTGTTATGTTTTCCTCAATAATTGCGAATGCAAGCGCTGTAAATAATTATGACATTGTGGTGCTGCATCAGGATATAGCGCGTAAAAATCAACAGATTTTGCAGTCGCAGTTTGCCAAATTGCAAAATTTTTCTTTGCGCTTTTATAATATGAAAAGTTATATCAAAAAATACAAAATGACTAAATGGTCAATCCGTAACCTTGAAATGAGCACTTATTTCAGGGTTTTTATTTTTGCGATTTTCAAAAAGTTTTCTAAGGTTTTGTATTTGGATTCTGATATGGTCACCACGGTTGACGTGGCGGAAATGTTTAACCAATCTTTTGACGGTAATTTGTGCGTTGCGGTACGTGATTTGTTTTTAGCAGATGATTGGTCACCGGATAGCAACTTTTATGATAATAATCTTGATGCGGCAAAAAAGCTTTTGCAAATTGATAGTTGGCGCGATTATTTTAATGCCGGTATGGCCTTGTTTGATGTTAAACATTTTAATTTGCAGTCAAAATTAAGCCGTATGTTTGAAGTTGCGCGCAAAAATGCGTTGTTTTTTCATGATCAGGATATTTTAAACAGCGTGCTGTATCATAATGTTAAATTGATTGACAAGGGGTGGAATTATCAAGTCCATAATAATAACAAATCTGTTCAACATAAATATGATTTGTCTTTTGCTCAAGTTAAAATAATTCATTTTACCGGAGCAGGCAAACCGTGGAAAATGATTGGCGGACTTTTTGCCGATGTGTGGTGGCAATATGCGCGTAAATCGCCTTTTTATCAAAAAATGTTTAAGCAATATTGTTATGAGGCGGAACTTTCCGAAATTAAAATTGCGGATAAGGTCAGCTTGAGGCAATATTTGGCGGCGCGTTTGCTTTATCGTTTTTATAAAATATCGGCGTTGCTGACTTGGGGCGACCAAAAAGAATATTTTAAGAATAAAAAGAGGGTGCTGAAGTATCAGCTGCGCTTGATGAAACAAGCCCTGAAATCATGCTAAAGCGTGTAATTTTTTTGCTTAAACATTGGTTCGGCGCACAATAAAAAAAGAGGCATTATACCTCTTTTTTTTGGTCGGCTTATCTTCCTCTAAATTAGAAAACGGATACCACCTAAAACACCTATAAAAATCACAGTGATTTTTGTCTTATTTTATAAGGCTTTTCAAGGGATTTTTAAAACACAGAGGGCAACAGTTCTAATCCACACAGGTGTGGTTGACCTTTGGTTGCGAACTACTTAAAATTTTTGTTTAGAATCAATATGATGCACGTAACAGCATCTTAAAAATTCCAATTTAGCACATCTCCCGTTTTAATTTCTATATTTTTTAACCCAATAAGTATTCCTAAAGGTGTTAAATCGATACTTGGTAAATTGGCATCTTTTGTAAATAATGATTTTAGATTAGGATCTAGTTGAGTAAGACTAGATTGAGCATTATTAATATTTTGATACTGTTTTTTTAATATATCTACCAAGGTCTGATCTACAATTTTGTACGGACGTCTTTTTATACAACCAATTTGGTCCAAATAATCAACATCTGAATATGTTGCAACATCAAGAACATAACTATGTACCAATATTTTCTTTATATATTTTTCATGCAGATCTGATATGTTTTTAACATCTATAACTTTTGTAAACTTACGAACTAAATATGATAAAAAGTCTATTTGAACTTGATTCATTTTTGAAATCGTTTCAATTGCTTTATCTAATAAATAATTTCTAACAGAAGAGGCTTTTTCTAATCCTTTGTTTAACAGTAAATGTGTGAATTGCTCCAACTTATCTTCGCTTTTATATTTGGCATAATTTTTCTGTGCATCATAAATTGCTATCTGCATATCAGGTTCAGAAAGTCTTTCTTTTACCTTATGTAGTAAGTTTTCTTCTAATTGTGAAATTTTATTTATAAGATTATTATTTAGTTCTTCTGCTCGACTAATGGCCTCATCTTGTGCAATTTGTCTGAGAATAGGCATATTTTCCTTAAAAATTAATGACAATTCCGTGTGTAATTCTTCTTTATTAAAATTATCATAATTATTTATAATATTAATGCTACCCTGTGCTTGATAATTAGTTGAATTATCTCCAGAGTATTGTTTTTGAATATCATCTTTTATCATTCGCTTGTCCTGTGATATGTATATTACCATTAGCTTGATAATTAGTTGAATTTTTTCCAGACTTTTGTATTTGTTTGCTCTGAATTTTTATGGCGATTAAAGATACAGGAACAACAATAGAGAACAGAGCAATAATAACTTCGGTCCAATTTATATTATTCAAAATTTTATCTAACATATTTTAGCTCCCTTTATTTCAACAATTTCTCTAAAATACCTTTTTGAATCATATCAAGGTTAATGATATAATCTGTTGTATTGAATGTGTCGCGTAACGGGCGTTGGGTTGTTTTCCAACCGTAGCCGTCGGTGACCCAAATAAATTGATGTCCGTCTCTTGTCCACTGATGATAGATATCAGCGTATTCTCCAGCTGTCGATTTTAACTTGGAACCACCGCCACCATAAAAGTTCGTTTCAATCAAATACAGCTTCTTAGGAGTATTGATAGCAAAATCTATTCTCTTTGAAGATTTTGTTACTGTGATATTTTTGCCCCATTTTGCTTTGATTTTATCAGCTGTTGCTTGAGCAATGTATTCATATCCGTTTCGTTCGCAAATATCTTTTACAAAGAATTCAACTAAATTCTCCATTGATGTACCGCTACGATTTTTGCGACCATTGGAATCAAGACCAACCTCAACACCGATGAAGTAATCTGGAATTGATTTGATGCTACGATCGGAAATGAGCTTCAAAAATCCACTTTCTTTCAAGAACAAAACACCATCCTTGGCTGGCATTGATTTTGAAAAATCAAATCTTCTAGCGTTAAAGTTGTTTGGAGTAACCAGCAAGCTGATTTTCTTTTCTCTTTCTGCCAATAATGCAGGAACAATGCCAATAATTTGTGGATAATCTATTAACAATGCCAACGCTTCTTCCTCAATATTCTCTTTACCAACCAAAGTATTTAATAAATTTAATGAGCGTTCAACTTCGCGATAATTATGGATTACCTTTTTCCAGTTAACAAAATAATCCCATGACTTGATTGTTTCTTTTAATGTGGCAATCAAATATGAAAAAACTTCATCATCGTTGTTGCAATTCAAAATGTTTTTGAAAACTGGATTATTTTTCATTCCTTATTCTCCTTATGTTGATATGCATCAAAAATTCTTTTATCTGCCAGCACGATAAATTCCGGATTTTTTTCAATTCCGATAAATTGCCGTCCTAATTTCATAGCGGCCACTCCGGTTGTACCACTTCCCATAAACGGATCCAAAATCAGATCATTTTCCTTCGTTGAAGCAAGAATGATACGCTCCAACAACTCCAAAGGCTTTTGAGTCGGGTGTTTCCCAAAAACTTTTTCCTTTGGTGTTGTTGTACCGATAGACCAAACACTCCTCATTTGTGCATGCGGCTTTTTAATAAAGTCCTTCGGGAAATCTCCGTCTTTCATTGCATTATAATTAAAATAATGCCGTGCCTTTTTATCTTTTCTAGCCCAAATCAATGTTTCATGACTAGCAGTAAAATAACGGCAAGACATATTCGGGCTGGCATTAGGCTTAAACCAAGAAATATCATTTAAAATATGATAACCTAGCAACTGCATAGCAAAACCGCATTGAAAAATGCTGTGATAGGTTCCGGATACCCATAATGTACCATTCGGTTTCAAAACACGCTTACAGGCTGATAGCCATTTCTTGTGAAATTTAAAATCTTCTTTGAAACCTTTGCTTTCATCCCAATCACCTTTATTAACAGAAACAACATGTCCGTTTTGACAACTGATACCACCATTAGAAAGCATATAAGGAGGGTCAGCAAAAATCATATCAAAAGTATTTTCAGGAAAATCTTTTAATTTCTTAATACAATCGGCACAATATAAATTATAAATCTCTTTCATTTTCAATAGTTCGTAATTAAAAGTTCTCTTACACCATAGCGACCATTAGGGTCGGCATTAATCATTCTCTTTGCCCAAATTCTATGAATCTTATAATCACGATATAAACTATCAAAGAACATGTCTTTAGGATTGTAGTTGGTTGGGTCGGAATTGCTGAGCATTTGTAATGCCCCTAATTCGTTGGTCTTAGCAAAAACATCTTTCAAACGTCTTTGTTCATTGTCATCAAAATCGCCAACAGCGTAAGAATTGAATGAACTGGCGTTAACCGGCCGATACGGTGGGTCATAATAAATGAAAGTATCCGAAGTTACATAGTCTAATGCAGAAGTAAAATCCGTTTGCAAAATCGTTGCACATTGCAAAGCTTTTGATACTTCCCTTAGATTACTCTCATCCAAAATTCGCGGATTCTTATATTTCCCGACTGGAACGTTAAACAGCCCCTTTGAATTAACCCTAAACAAACCATTGAAGCAAGTCCGATTTAAGCAGACGGTTAAAGCCGCACGCCTGATAAAATCAGTTGTGTACTTATTAGTATCCACGCTTTTATCAAATTGATTATACTCATCGCGATTAGCGTAGTAGAATACTGTTTTATCCTGAGCATTGTTATAGGCTTGTTGTAAAACTGATAACTCAGCAATCAAGTCTTCAACGTTATTTTTAATCACGTTGTAAAGCATAACCAACTCTGGATTAACATCAAACAGATAAGCATCCTCAAAATTATAGTTATTTGCCAGTTCAAAGAAAACAGCGCCACTACCTACAAATGGCTCAATATAACGCTTCATTGTACCGAATTTTAACTTTGTAGGTAAATGCTCTGTGATTTGTGGCAAAAGCATACCTTTGCCACCGGCCCACTTTAAAACGGGCTTTGCTTGAAATTCTAAATCGTCTTCATTTAAAATTAATGCGTGATTCATTTTGTATCCTAGGTCAGAAGAGAGTATAGGCTGATTTAAAAATTATAGCAAGTAAAATAATTTTTATTGTAAAGATATTTGCTACATAATATAATCTGCACGTTAAAAATAATGAGGTATTATATGGCAGAACATAATGTAGAATGCAATTTTAGTAATTTAGGAACTCCAAATGCAGTCAGGATGAGGGTCGTTAATAAGTTTTCTGAAGAAGAAAAAGGCTCTGGAAAAAACGATTTGGCAAGTAGATACACCTATTATGTTGAAACTCTCAATAATGGTGATAGAATTTATTTAAGAAGGCCTGCCTTTTTGCATAATGGTTTCGATTTTTGTGTTTGTGTTGAAAATGTAAATTTTTCAACGTCTAAAAGAAAAAGGAACGCCCCCTCACATGAAGATATTTTAACTGACATAAAAATAAAGAAAAATGCTGAATCGACATTGTATTCAACGTTATATGCTTACATTGAAAAAATATACCAATGCCAAGAGGTTTCTAATGCAGAATTATTGGCTTTAAACTTTACTTCTGGTTTATTTACAGCAGAATTGATTGTAAAAACTTTGAAATGGCTATTTATTGAACAAGATATACGCTATTGGAACTATTCTGGAAGAGATATGCTATTTAGTGGCATTCCTGTCGTCTAAATTATTATTATCGTCTATTTCCATCTTTTCCTTTTGATATGTGGGTTGTTGCCGTCTTATGCGTTGTTCAATGATTTCCCTCATTTCTAAATAGTTTAATAAATCCGGCATAATTATATGAACCAGTTTTTCTGTTTGTTCAGACATTAGGGTCTCCGTATTCTTATGATACAGATTGTGATAGCGCTTGGAATGTCAAAAAGTCAACTAAAAAATTTTTCATTCAGAATCAATGTGTTGTTTTTGCGTTTCACAACCATAGGTCAACCCCACCTTGTTGGATTTGAACTGGTGACGGCAATGTGAAAATATATCTGTTTTAATATGTTATACGCAACGATCGCTTAAAATTTCAATTTGCTAAAAGGTATGCTTTTTTGCCAAGGTATACTTTTAGGAGTTTACAATTTTTCATATACGGAAACTCTGACCGCTTCGTATCATCTGAAAAATCATCATTAACTAATTGAAAAATATAATTAAATTATTTTGGGTAAAAAAATAACATAGAAGGTATACACTTTCTATGTTATGTAATTGGTCGGGACTATAGGATTTGAACCTACGACATCTTGCTCCCAAAGCAAGCGCTCTACCAGGCTGAGCTAAGTCCCGTTAAAATATTTTATCTTTTATAATAATTTAGGTGGTCGCAAGATGTCTACGACATCTTTCTTGCTCCGTAAAGCTCGCTTTTTTCAAAAAAAGCTTGCTAACTGCGCTTCGGTCAAAGAAACAATGTCAAGCATTACTTCAATAAGCAACAACATACACGCTTTATGCTTAAATGCAAGAGTTTTTTGTTAAACTTTTTTAAGTTTATAGCCAAATTACATATTGCACACAGCCTTTTTCATTGCAGTGATTGCACATATTGTCAATTTTATTCAAATCAAGATACCTCAGGCAATTTTGTTGAGAAGTACAATAAGCATCTCCGTATAATAATCCTTGATATTCAACATCTTTATTGGCGTCATTAAATTCTTTTTGCATGCCAACATAATATATATTAGCGGCGTTTTCTTTAGCGGCAATCGCAATGTTGCGGCATATTTCCGCACCTTGTGCCGAGGGAGGGACACGGAATCCTATGCCGCCGAAAGGCTCTTGTGGCGCTTGAAAATTATAGTAATATACCCAACTATCACCTTTAAACCATTTGTCTTGTAATAGATTATTGCGGATATATTCTATGCCATCAGGTAATAAGTTCATTTTGTATAAAATAGTGCCATAATAGGTAAGTTCCTCTGTGTGTTGCAATTTGTCTTTAATTGA
Organism: uncultured Alphaproteobacteria bacterium; assembly: GCA_902464275.1. Classification (GTDB taxonomy): domain Bacteria; phylum Pseudomonadota; class Alphaproteobacteria; order RF32; family CAG-239; genus CAAFZY01. The sequence goes on from CABQIK010000020.1 coordinate 13,034, forward strand.
GAGCACGTTATTTATCAACATGTTAACCGCCTGAGCGTGCTGATTTAGCTTGTACTTCATCATTGCCTTGGAATAACCGCTAATAGCCCCGACGCTCAGCACCCCGATAATTGCTAATACGCCCAACATCTCCACCATTGAACGACCATTTTCTGATTTCATAATAAAAATCTCCTCAAAAAGTTAGTTTTGAGAAGATTTTAGCTCGCGTTTTTTTTTTGCAATATTTACGAGTCCGTGCTGTGTATAAGTTGTGCTTAGTCACCCTGCCGAGTTTGTTTATACCTTGCGGCTAAGGTGACAATGTGTTTGTAAATATTGAGCATGTTATTATTGCCGGTAGCCGCTAAATCTTCAGGGTGTCCTTGAACACATAAAATACCGGCTTGTTCATTACCCCAAATTTCAGGAACACCGTCATCAGCGGCAATGGCGTATATATCCATTTTTACTTTAGGTTTGCCTTTTACATATTTTTGCAAATTAGGGTGCACCATAGATTGCGAGTGACGCGAGTTTATTAAAATTGTATCTTCATTGCGCGGAAGTCCTAAAATATTAAATATGGGAGTGTTTGCAATTAATTTAAGCTGATGAAAAACTCCGGTGTTTTCGGTTTTAGGGCGGTGAGTGATGGATAGAGGAGCATCTTGCTCTAAATTGCGATACATCTTCATATTGCCAAGCATTGCGCCAATCATTTGAGCTCCGGCGCAAATTCCGAGCATCGGCTTTTTAGCAAGATAGGCTTTTCGTATGACTGATTGATAAGCAAAAAAGCGTTTCCCCTCATGCTCGCCTAAGTTTTTTCCGTCAATATAAAAACTTTCGGGATTAGTAAAACGTCCGCCGGGGAGAACCAGCCCGTCACAAAATTTTATTTGCTGAGCGGTATTATCATAATCTAAAAATTTTATATCGGCTTTGGCGGCAATCAGGCTTTGGACATAACTGGTGCCGATACTGTAACATTCTGTGCCGTCAGCGGCTTTATCTTCGCCGAGCAAAAAGCCGATAGTCGGTTGGTCAGCTTGGGCTTGTTGAGGTTGCGCGCGTAAATCTTCAGGTAGTTTGATGTCTGCAATTTTTCCGGCGGCAGTCAGTTGATTAATAACTGATTTGGGTATGCCGTATCCGTTAAATTCATCAAACCACCTGAGATTTACGGTTATCATTACCATTACCTTTAACTGCGGCCGGTGTTGTTGGCATTGATAACAGTGTTGGTGTTAGTTGTTATTTTAACCGGAGCGGGTTTATCGGCAGGGGCATGTTGTTGTGCCGCTGTATTGCGTCCGCTTAAATTTTTGAGCTTGTCAACCGTGCTTTCAGTGGCTTCTTTGCCGCTGACCAACTGCTCGTGGCGTCCGTCCGGTGCTGAAGTTTCAACCGGATTGCCGTTAACACTGGCGTTTATTACTTTGTTATCATCGGTTACAGTGTATGAAACTTTGTTATTGCCGTGAGTTTCGCTGATGGAAACATCGCCGTTTTTATGGAATTTAACTTTATCATACCTTTGCAATGATTCGTCAAGGTTAGAAGCATCTGTGGTAACAACTGTTCTTTGGCCGTTTTCGGTGCCGACAATTTTGGCGGTGCCGTCACTGTTGATTTTGATTTTTTTGATTTCAAAATCCGGCTTTTGCGCAGGTTCGGCATTTTCTGCGGCAGCATTTTGAGCCGCGGCTTCAGCGCTTGCCATACTTCCTTGCTCGGCAGTTTCGGTTTTGGCAGCCTGAATGTTGTCGGCGGCAATTTCAGCGCCGGAGACTGCGTTTTGAGCAGCGGGAGCAGGGGCTTCGGCTACCGGAGCGGCTTGAGCAGCGCGGGCGGCGCTGTATGCTTTGGCAGCGGCTTCCATTTTTTCAGCGTCTTGTCCGACAAAGTTGCCGCGCTCGTCAAAACGTTCGCCGGCAAATTTTACCAATTCGGCTTTTTGCTCAGGGGTAATGTCGCCTTTATCCCAAGCCTCTTGCAACTGGCGCGAGTTCATCCAATCATTGCCTTTTTGATCCAAAATGGCGTTGGCTTCACGCGGGTCACGCAGGAACAACATTTTTAAGTCATGCGCTTGTTCATCGGTCAAGTTGTTAACGTCAACCGGTGTCGGAGCCGGAGCGGAGTTGTCAGAACCGGTATTGGCGGCGCCGGTATTTTCAGAAGATGTTGGCGCTGGAGCTGTATTGTCCGCGCCGGTGTTTTCAGACTGAGCAGGTGCTACGGTTTCAGTGTTGCCTTCATCACGCAACGGAATTTCCGGTCCGTTCGGGGCTTGAGGTTGTTCAATGCCGCCGGATAGCCCCTCTGATATGGTTTTGCCCCAATCGGTTACTTGCGGCTGAGCTTGTTCGGCTTCAGGCGCTAAAACATGTTCAGGAACAAACTCTGCTGTCGTTGGCTCAGTGATTTGCGCTTGTTCAGGGGCTATTTGCGGTTGGGCAACTGCCTCGGCATTGAGCGAATCGGCAACATTAACGTTATCGGTTTGTAAAGAATCGGCAACCGGGGTTGGAGGCGTGGGGTTCGGAGTTTCGGCAAAAGCCTCAGTGGCTATACCGTTAAGCTCTTTGCCTGCCCAAACGGCGGCGGCAAAGGCGGCGCCAGAAATAGCAATGGTTTTGGCGGCTGCCCAAACTTTTTTGCCTTTAGAGCCTTTGGTGTTTTTGTAAGCATTTGCGCCTTGGTTAATGGCTCCGGCTGCGGCTAGAGCCATACCGCTGCCGGCGCGGGCGGCATGAACGGCGGCGTTAGCGCCTAATCCGCCGATACCGATGGCAACGGTGGCGGCGCCCATAAGCGCGCCAGCGGTTTTAAGTTTGTTCTTTTTCATGTATTGCCACAAATTGTCAGGTTTTTCACCTTTAATCAGAGCATCGTTGCGAGATTTTTTGTAGTCCTTAAAATATTTGTATGAGGTGTTGGCAAAAGATGCGGTTGCCACTAATGCCACGCCGGCCGGACCCATGGTGGCGCCGGCTACCGAGTATGCTGTACCCCATCCGGCAGATTTGGCAGCGCTTTTCAAAACAGAATACAAAGCGCCGTATTTTTTGTTTAACTTGCCGTCAAGTTTTTCAACCCGAGCTTTAAGACCTTGGGCGGGAGCTTCATATCCGGCTTTTTTGCCCTCAACTTTAACCGCGCTTTCCATACGGGTGGTTTTAGCGGCTTGCCAACCGGCAATACTTTCTTGATTAACTTTTATCGGCTTTTTGTCTTTGGCGGCAGCGGCCATTTCATCAAACATTTTGCCAAAGTCTTTTTCGGAAATTTGACCTTTGGAAACTTTATCGGCGTAAACAAGCTGCACTAAGTTGTTTCTTAAACGGTCGGCGTATTCTTTTTTGAAGTCTTCCGGACTAATTCCGTTGGGCGAAGTGTTGGCTAAATACATTTCGGTTTCGCGGCGGACTTGTTCGCAGAACAATTCAATATCGCTGTCTTTAGTGTTCTGGTCAATTTTTTTGCGTCCGAGCGCTGATAATTTGCCCTCAATTTGCAGGCTGTTTAAAACGTTGTAAATGTCTTGAAATTCTTTGTCTTTAAGCGGAGCTTGCAGTTTGTATGCGTTGCGGGCGTCGGCAAGCAGCGCGGTTTTGCCCTCAATGACTGAGGCTTTGGGTTTTTGCGGCGAATCTTTAACGGCGTTTAACACATATTCAAAGTTTTTGAAATCTTTGTGTTCAAGCGATGTGGTGCTTTTGACGCGTGAAGCGGCCATTTCCAAAAGTTTTTTGCGGCGATCTTCATCTAATTCTTTGCACTGCAAGGCGCCGGCCAAAACTGAAAGTTCCGGCACGGTTTTGGAAGCTTCGGCACTTTGAATAATGCCGACCACATCTTGCAAATCAGTCGGAGCTTGTAATTTTTCTTCCCGCAATTCAAGGGCAAAAATTTGTCCGTCAGAAGGCATAGCGTCAAGCGAGGCAAGATTCTTTTCAACAGTTTCAGGTGATTGCAGGTGCTCTTGGTCTAAACCGAAAGATTCTTCAAAAAGGGCGAGTTCCTGCTTAACCTGAGAGATGGCGGTGTCCATGATTTTGTCATCTTGTTTAACCTTGTCGCTGTTGGGGTATTGTTTTACCAAATCAAGCAATTCGCTGAAGGCGTAAGTTTCTTCAATGCCGGCGAGGGTTTCTTTGCCGGTGGCGTATTTTTCAGCCTGAGCCAGGATATGCTCGTCAAGTTTGGCCGCGGCGGCGTTGGTCTGCTCATTGGGAGTGGCGTTAAGCGCGCGGCGCAAGGTGGCCAATTCAGAAGGCTGAAGGTCATTTACCTTTTTCATAACATCAAGAGCGTTATATTTATTAATCGGAGCTTTACGGTCATTAATGTCAGCAAGTTCGGCGTTTTGTTTTTGAGGAGCGGTATTGCTTTCGGCAGGTTTGGATTCGGCGGTGTTAACAGGCTGAGACGCGGAAGTGTTTTCAGCAGTCGGCGTCGGAGCCGGCGTCGGTTCAGGGGCGGAAGTGTTTTCAGTGGTCGGCGTCGGTTCAGGGGCGGCGGTATTGGCGGCGGACTGCAGTTTGCTGATTTTATCCATCAATTCGCCGTTTTTGCCGTCAAATTTGCCCATGTTGCTGTTTGAATAAGCCGCAATTAAGCCTTTAACGCTGTCAAGCTCATAAGGCGACATTTTTTCCAAATCTTCAGGGGATAAGGCTTCAAGTTTTTCTTTGGCTAAAGTTTCAAGAGTATCATACGCCGCCTGATTTTTTCGGTTTTCGGCAAAGTTGTTGTTTTCAGTTCCGAGGGCTTGGCGCATGTCCCAGATATTTTCAACGGTTAAGGTTCCGTAATCAACGTTTTCAAGGGTGGTGCGCACTTGTTCGGCGGTTAAGTTTTTGTAATCAGCCATGATATTTCTCCTCAAAAATAGCTCATATTAAGTACAGTATATGCGAAACGGGTTAAAAAAGCAATAATAAACATAAAATTTTGTCAAAAATTATATTCGTTAAAAAAGTCTTGACTTGCGGGGGAAAAGCTTGTATAAGCAAGGAAAATTTATAAAATTTTGTATACATATCCACTCCGAGGAGTGCCGCCGGTCAGCGAGGGTTCGCACACCGGCGTGCAATATTTTATATAAGCTCACTTGTTTGGAGCGGCGGAATACAAGGTTTTTAACAATAGTAAATTTAACCGGCGGCGACCGTTAAGGAAAGATATTTTATGTTTGAGGCTTTGACCGATAAATTAACTTCAGCTTTTGCCAAAATTACCTCGCGTGGGGTTTTGAGCGAAAAAGACGTTGATGATGCCATGCGCGAAATCAGAATCGCCCTTTTGGAAGCCGATGTTTCGTTGCCGGTGGTCAAACAATTTATTGCGCAAGTTAAAGAACAGGCTTTGGGCGAAAAGGTTATCAAATCGGTTCAGCCGGGGCAGATGGTGGTTAAAATTGTGCATGACGAGTTGGTTAAGTTGCTCGGCGATGAATCATCAGAACTTAACTTTAACGCGCCGGCTCCGGTGGTGTTTTTAATGGTTGGTCTGCAAGGTTCGGGTAAAACCACAACTTCAGCCAAAATTGCGGCGCGCTTAAAGAAAAATAAAAAAGTTTTGCTCGCCTCGCTTGACGTATATCGTCCGGCAGCGCAAGAACAATTGGCGCAACTCGGTAAACAAATTAATGTTGATGTTTTACCGATAGTTAAAGGTGAAAAACCGCTTGAAATTACCAAACGCGCGTTAAAAGATGCTCGCAACGGGGTTTATGATGTGTTGATTTTGGATACCGCGGGTCGTTTGCACATAGATAATGTGTTAATGGACGAGGTTGCGGCAGTTAAAAAACTTGCGGAACCGACGGAAACGTTGTTGGTGGCTGACGCCTTAATCGGGCAGGATGCTTGTAATGTTGCCAAAGAATTTAATGAAAAAGTCGGCATAACCGGTATTGTATTAACCCGTATTGACGGCTCGTCCCGCGCCGGCGCGGCGTTGTCCATGAAAATGGTTGCCGGCGTGCCGATTAAGTTTTTGGGCGTGGGCGAAAAGCTTGACGAGATTGAAGAATTTCATGCCGACCGAATCGCCGGCCGTATTTTAGGGCAGGGCGACGTGGTTTCATTGGTTGAAAAGGCCATGGAAAAATTTGATAAAGCGGAAACGGAAAAAATGACGGCAAAAATGATGCAGGGTCATTTTGACTTAAACGATATGCTTAATCAGTTGCGGCAGATAAAAAAATTGGGGAGCATGGGGAGCATTATGGCAATGATTCCGGGGCTTTCCAAATTTAAGAATCAGATTGAACAAGCCGGTATCGGGGATAATCTGATTAAAAAGCAAGAGGCGATTATTCTTTCCATGACTAAACAGGAAAGAAAAAATCCCGATATCATCAAGGCTTCCCGCAAAAAAAGAATTGCGGAAGGTTCAGGTGTGGAAGTTCATGAGGTGAACAAGCTGCTTAAATCATACGAGCAGATGTCAACCATGATGAAGAAAATGGGAAAATTCGGCGGAATGGCAGGGTTTTCTCAAATGATAAAAAGAAACCCGGCGGGCGGTATGTTCGGCGGGTTCGGAAAACGGTTTTAGGCTTTAGCCATAAGGCTTAAAACTTTTAAGTTAATTAATTTTAGAAAGGACAAAATAAAATGGCAGTTCGTATCAGACTTTCAAGAGGCGGTTCCAAAAAACGCCCGTTTTATCGTATCGTTGTTGCCGATCAACGCGCACCGCGAGATGGCAGATTTATTGAAAAATTAGGCACCTACAATCCGTTGTTGCCCAAAGATCATGCCGAACGCATGGTTGTTGATCAGGAAAAAGTTGCAGAATGGCTCAAAAAAGGCGCTCAGCCGACTGAAAGACTTCAGAAGTTGTTTGCCGGTTTGGGTTTGTGCTCTGCTCCGGTTATTCATGATCAGCCGAAAAAGTCAGCTCCGCGCGCTAAAACGGTTGAAAGAATGAAAGAAAAAGAAGCTAAAGCCAAAGCAGCTGCCGAAGCAGCCGCAGCCGAATCTTCTGCTGAATAATTATTTAAGGTTATTTTAAAGGCAGCCGGTAATGACTACAATGAATGAAAAACGAGTTTGTTTGGGCGCTGTTGTCGGAGCTCACGGCATCAGGGGTGAGGTTAAAGTTAAAAGCTGGACCGAAACCGACCGTGACATCGGTGCGTATGGCGCTTTGCAAAACAAAGACGGCACAAAATCATTTGTACTCAAAGTTACCGGTCATAGTAAAGAATTGTTGCGCTGCAAAATTAAAGGGGTTGACGACCGTAATGCCGCTGAGGCTTTAATCGGAACGGAACTTTATGTTAATCGCGATGTTTTACCGCAGCTTGAAGAGGAAGAATATTACCAGACCGATTTAATCGGGCTTGATGTAATTGAGCAATCTTCAGGGCAAAACATCGGCAAAGTGGCGGGAATATATAATTTCGGCGCCGGTGATATTTTGGAAATTAAACTGAAAAGCACCGGTAAAACCGAGATGATTCCGTTTACCAAACAATATGTTCCGGAAGTTAAAATTGCAGATGGCTGCGTGGTGGTTTCAAGCGCTTTAATTAATTTTACGGGTGATGAGGAAAGCGGTAATGAAGGTTAAAGTTTTAACCATATTTCCTGAAATTTTCCCCGGCTTTTTGGGTTATTCGTTAACCGGAAAAGCATTAGATGACGGCAAATGGTCATTGACCGCGGTTAATATTCGCGATTACGCGTTTGACAAACACGGCTCGGTAGATGACACGCCCTGCGGCGGCGGTGCGGGTATGATTATGCGTCCTGACGTGTTGGGTGAGGCTCTTGCCCATGAGTATCACGGCGGACGGCTGATTTATATGAGCCCGCGCGGTAAGCCTTTAACTCAGGCAATGTTGCATGAGTTGGCGGCAGAGCCGGAACTTACCATAATTTGCGGCAGGTTTGAAGGTGTGGACGAGCGGGTTTTGGAAGCGTATAATGTTGAAGAAATCAGTATCGGCGACTATATTTTGACCGGCGGCGACCAAGCAGCAATGATTATGCTTGACGGCATTGTGCGTTTGTTGCCGAATGTGCTTGGCAATGAGCAGTCAACCGAAGATGAAAGCTTTGAAAACCAATTGTTGGAATATCCGCAATATACAAGGCCTGTAAGCTGGCAAGGGCGCGATGTTCCGGAAGTTTTACTGAGCGGTCATCATAAAAACATTGAAAATTGGCGCAAAGAACAGTCTTTAAAAATAACCGAAAGTAAGCGGCCTGACCTTTTTAAAAAATATCTTGATTCTAAAAAGGTTTAGGTATATAAGGTAACAAATTTTGTATAAAATAAGGGTAAAACTGATGAACATTATTGAAAATATTGAAAAAGAGCAGATGGATAAGCTCACCGAAGGTAAAAACCTTCCTGACTTTAAAGCCGGCGATACCTTAAAAGTTCATACCAAGGTAAAAGAAGGCGATCGTGAACGTATCCAAATTTATGAAGGCGTTTGCATTGCTCGTAAAAACGATGGCTTGAACTCATCTTTCACCGTTCGTAAAATTTCGTTCGGCGAAGGCGTTGAGCGTGTATTCCCGCTTTATTCTCCGAATGTTGCCAAGATTGAGGTTTCTCGTATCGGTAAAATTCGCCGCGCTAAATTGTACTTCTTGCGTGCATTGCGCGGTCGTTCGGCTCGTATTGCCGACGATTTGTCTGCTGCTTCAAAAGTTGCATCTGACAAAGCAGAATAATCAGCTTGCAAAAGTTATGCACAAAAGCGCCGTTGTTTGCGGCGCTTTTTGTGTTGCACGTTTATTTATAGAATATGCGTATAACGCAAATACCTTCTTTACAAGTTTGGCAGGCTTGTTCAAGCTTGTTAATATTTAAGTTTCGTAAACAGTCGCGGTTACCGGTGCAATAGCCGTCACCATAAAAAGTATACAAATTATCTGAGGGGTGTCCGCTATCGTCGGTGTAAATTTTATAGGTACGCACGAAATAAAGATTAGCGGCATTTTCTTTGACTACTTTTAGAATATTATAACAAATTTCAAGGGTATAGTCAGATTCTGATTTCCCTATTTTAAAAGAAGTGCTGTTAAGTTCGTAATCAGGAGTGAGCTCATAATATACTCTGATTTGGTTATTAAAATACTTGTCTCGGAGATAATGGTCATTGACTTGAATTATACCGTCGGGCAGTAAATTTAGTTTGTTTAGCAAGGTAGCGTAATCAGTTATGCCGCTTTCGTTATGTTGCAATTTATCTTTAATCGCAAGTATATTGTTAATCAGCATATTAACCGCTGCGGCGTGCTGATTTAGTTTGTACTTCATCATCGCCTTAGAATATCCAGAAATAGCACCTACACTTAAAACGCCTATTATCGCGAGCACCCCTAACATTTCCACCATTGAACGTCCGGATTGTGTATTCATGAGCTAAAATCTCCTCAAATTGTTAAATTTAAGAAGATTTTAGCTCGCGTTTTTTTTTTGCAATATTTACGAGTCCTCGCTGTGTATAAGTTGTATAAAACCACCCCGTCGGCGTTCGTCTGTACGGATTATCGGTTCCATGTGATGGCAAACTCTGTGCCGGTTACGGAATTGACGCCATAATGTTTGGTGCAAATTTCATAAATGTCATTAAGAGTTAAATTCTTTAAACATTTTCGGCGTGATGTGCAAAGGCTATCACCGACTAACAGTGGTTGCTCTTTATCATCAGTGTGGTGATTACTGACGGTATATACTGAATAAATATTACTGCTGTTTTCTTTGGCGGCAATCAGAATGTTTTTGCAAATTTCTAAGTTATCGGCTGATTTGGAGGTGAGTGATGATGCCCCTTTGTCAGAATATGAAGATAAGTATATTTCGTTTCCTTGGTTACCACCGATAAAAACTTCCCACGCTTGTCCGAAAATATCATAAATTAAATTAGTTTGGTTTTGCTTAATCATTTCTGTCGGGATTTCCCCCATTTTAATAAAATATGGGGTTAAAAATGCGCTGTTTTCTTTAATGTTATCAAAACTGTGTATGTTACGTGCAACGGCATTAATCAGAGTGTTCATTTGCTCAGCGTGCTTATTGAGTTTGTATTTGAACATTGCTTTGCTATAACCGGCAATTGCCCCGACGCTCAGCACTCCGATTATTGCCAGAACTCCAAGCATTTCTACCATAGAGCGCCCTGCACAAAAGTTGTCATATTCGGGCTTGACCCGAATATCCAGGTGGAACAAATTTGCTACTTGGTTTGACCTGGACCATCGGGTCAAGCCCGATGGTGACGAGATAGTGGCGGATTGTGGGTTTACGTCAGAGTGTGACGGCTTGTGGTGTAAAAAGCGGCTAAAATTTGATTTCATAATAAAATCCTCTAAAAAAGTTCTTTTCAATAAGATATTATCTCCCGTTTTTTTTGCAACATTTACGAGTCTATGCTGTGCATAAGTTGTAATCAATAGTTAGACAAAAATACTTGCATTTTTGGTTAAATTGGTTTATATTGCAGGTAATAAAAAATTATTGATATGGATAGAATAAAGAAATGGACAGTAATAGGGCTGGTATGCTTTATCTGTCTTGTTTGCTGCTCGGCAGCTTATGTAATTGTAGAACAAGTTTCCGACAAACATGCTTCGCAGAGTGTTAACAAAGTTGAGGCTCCGGTCAAAAGTTCGTTAGTGTGGCGTATTCACGAAGCCTCTAACGGGCACAGAGATGACATAAAAAGGAGCGTTTTGTTGGAAGATGGCACTGTCTTTGTGAGACACTCAATTTTGAGTAGGGTGCCGGCAAAGGATCAGATTGTTTACATAATACTGATTGCAGATTTATTAAAGAAAAGAAACAGAGTGT
>CABQIK010000021.1 GCA_902464275.1 uncultured Alphaproteobacteria bacterium
CTGCTCTACCAACTGAGCTACCCGAGCGTCATTGACGAATTGTCTTATAATAGATATTTTTTTAATTGTCCAGTCTATTTTTTAATTTTTGTGTATTTTTTTGCTTAAAGTGCACAACTTGCGGTGCTTTGATTTAATTTACGGTTGTTTGTGTGTCGTTTTTGTTTAGGACGCTGATGTCCTCAGCTTTTAAGTCGCGGCATTCATGGGCAAAATATTCGCCTTCTGTTGCGGCAACTTTTTTTAACAGAATCTTTTTATCATCCGTATAACCATCAAAATTGATTTTTACGGGCGGCTCTTTGCCAAGCAATATATTGCGTTCGTGCTCAAGCGCATGCAGGCGAATCAGATGCTTGTGGTATAACGGGGACGAGTAATAAAAATCGTTTCCCATCTCTTGGCAAAAAATTTCATCTTTTAAAGCGGCAATGTCATTGTTAATGTTATCTAATGTTTTCATGTTTTTGTTTTCCTTTCATGAAATATGATATAACATATCTATTTTAATATATCAAGAATAATATTTAAGATATGATAAAAAGCCGCCAAATATGGCGGTTTGAAAAAAAGTTTTTATTATAATTAGAGCTTTTGTACCAGAGCAATAACTTTGCCCAATACTTTCAGTTCTTTATAATTTTGGGCTTTGTATATTTTGTATTGCGGGTTGTCGCCGCTGATTTCAGCCGAACAGTCAAGCGGTGAAATTTGTACTCTTTTGATGCTGATATCGCGCCCGGACGAAAACAAATACAGTCCGTCGGTTTCGGGCGTGGTGTATGATGTGTCAAGCCAAACATAATCGCCGGGGTTGATTGAAGGCTTCATAGAATCGCCGGTTACTTTTACAATTTTAATGTTTTGCGAATCGGCGGAGGTTATGTCTTCTAAAATGTTGCGGCTGAGATACTGCTTGCCGATGGTATTGTGTAAAAAGTCGGTTCCTGCAAGCTGCGGTGATAAAATGTCAATGACTTCCAGGCTGTTTTCATCAGAATTTGAGCTTTTGATAATGTCTGAAATAATGTCAAGCTTGCCGTCAGAAAGTCCGGGCGCTTTTGAGGCGATGATTTCATCGTCCATAAGCTCCGTATCATCAACGTTTAAGAGCTTGGCAAGGCGCGAACGGTCAATTTCTTTTAAGCGGCGCGGGTATCCGTATTTAACATATTGTTGAATATACGAGTCTTTGCGACCGATTTTTAATGAAAGATCGCGGTAGTTAAAACCTTTTGATGTGATTAAACGGTCAACCTTTTTCCTGATTTCTTCAATATCTGCCATAATTTGTCTCCTTATGTTTATTGTGTGCTTATACTATATTAAAAACAATATTTGCGCAAATATTATTTTTAATATTGACTTTTAATATTAATATTTATTATACTACATTTATAATTAACAACAATACAGGATTGAATATGGAAGAAGTAAAAACAATACAAGATGTTGAAGCTGAAATTCGTAAAGCGGTTTTGGTTTTAAAAAGTCTGCCGAAAGAAGGGCCTAAAAAGGTTTCTTCCGCGTGGCCGGAATTTAAACCTGATTTGAATGCTGAAATTCTGCTTCCCGATTCTAAACGAATGACTCCGTATCAGGAAGAAATTGACGATATGGATATGGTTTTTGAAAATTGGTTTAAGGTGTTAGACTACAATACGCGCAATTTGGTTTTTTATAAAAACTCGGGTTGGCGTTGGAAAACATTGTCGCATAGTTTTGGATTAACTCGTAACAGTTTGTATTCGCGATATAAAAAGGCATTGTCTAAAATTTTGCTGCATGTTAGGCAAACAAACGCCTCACGGACTTTAATGTAGCGCGGGTGACAAAATGCAGTTTTATAAAAAATATGAGCCGTTATTAAAACTTGATTCGGGGCGGTATGACACGTTTGTTTTGACCGGCGGGCGCGGGAGTCTTAAAACCGGCCATGCCTGCCGCGCGGTGTTGGTGGCGATGATGAAGAGCCAAAAGCGCGTGGTGTGCTTTAGGGAGACCAAGACGAGCCAGAAAGACAGTCTTATCAGCGAGTTTCAGGCATTAATTGACGGCGAGTTTAAGAATCGCGGCTTTAAGTATAATTCTGAAATGATAAAATACGAGCGCACCGGCTCTTCCATCACCTTTTTAGGCTTGCGCGACAGTAATGCCAACGCCCGCGAGGCAATTAAAGGCTTGGCGCAGGTGGATATTTGGCTGGTGGACGAGGCGCAGGCGGTGACGGCTCCGGTTTGGGACGTTTTGTTGAAGACGATTCGTAAAGAGGGCGCGGTGCTGATTGCCGTTTACAACCGCATATCCGATGATTTGCCGTTAGAGGGCGCGCTGTTTTTGGATTATGACAATATGACCGCGCCGGAAAAAACTTATTTTGTGGAAGTTAATTATCCGGAAGTGCAGCATTTGGGTGTGCTCTCAGACAAGTTCTTAAACTATGCCGAACTTGTTAAAAAGAACAAGCCCGACGAATATGAGCGCGACTACTTAAACAAGCCAAAAGGCGCCAACGTTGCCCGCGTGGTAAAATACTGGTCGCCTGCCAACATTGACGAGCGTATTCGCTACTGCCCCGATTTGGACATATACTGGAGCTTGGATTTTAACGTTAATCCGGCGATGTCTACGCTTGCGCACTATGACGGCACCAAGTTTTTTATTTTTGACGAGCTCGTGTTAAACAACGTGATTACGCAAGACGTGGTTGACGAGTTTATCCGGCGTTATCCGCCCGAAACCTTTAAGGGCGTGGTGCAGATTTGCGGCGACGCTTCCGGCAAGTATCGCAAAACGCAGAGCCGATATTCCGACTATGCGATTATTGTCAACACGCTTGCCAAAGCGGGCTATCATTACCGGCTTAATTTACGCTCGTTTAATCCGCCGATTTTGGCGCGGGTGAACGCGTTTAACAAGCAGGTTTTGACCGATGACGGCTCGCGCAATGTCTTGGTGCACCCGCAGTGCAAGTGGCTTATTTACAATATGAAGAACCTGAAGTTTAAGGACGGCACCAGCCTGATTGACGCCCCGACCCCCGCGCAAATTGCCGACGATGACCACAAGCTTTATCTCGGGCACATATTTGACGCGGCAAGCTATATGGTTGAATTTTTTAAACCTGTTGTGAAATCCTGCGTCTAGCGGGCTCCTGCTTGCAAGTTTTTTCTTTATGTAGCGGTTTTGTACACCGCAGAAAAAACTTGCGGCGTAATAGCCGCGCTATCCGCAGGATTATTTTAACGTATACGGATTTTATCGTTTCCAACTTATCATCATTTCAGTACCGGTCGGAGAATTTACACCATAATGTTTGGTGCAAAAATCATAAATATCATCAAGTTTTAGATTTTTCAGACAGTTATTCCCTGAGCTGCAAGTTCCGCCATTTAAAGATGATGAAATTTGATTTGCAGAGCTGTGATTGTTTACGCTTAACATATAATTAATGCTGTCAGAATTTTCTTTAGCAGCGGTAATAATATTTTTGCAGATATCCAAATTGTTCGCCGATTTAGCGGTTAAAGATGAGGAGCCGTTGGTTGAATAGGTTGATAATAAAATTTGACTTCCGTCACCGGTAATAAAGATATTCCAACCTTGTCCGAAAATATCATAAATTAAATTAGTTTGGTTTTGCTTGATCATTTCTGTCGGGATTTCCCCCATTTTAATAAAATATGAGGTTAAAGAAGTTCCACCTTGTTTAATATTATCAAAATTGTGCACATTGCGCGCCACGGCATTGATAACAGTGTTCATTTGTTCCGCATGTTTGTTAAGCTTGTATTTAAACATTGCTTTAGAATACCCTGCAATCGCCCCGACGGATAAGACCCCGATAATAGCCAGAACGCCAAGCATTTCTACCATACTTCTTCCCGATTGTATATTCATGAGCTAAAATCCTCTAAAAAAAGTGCTTTTCAATAAGATATTATCTCCCGTTTTTTTTTTGCAATATTTACGAGTCCATGCTGTGTATAAGTTGTATAAAACTACTATTTCCGCGGGGTGCAACCGCAATAATCTTGATTATACAAATTCAGCTCTTTTATTAATTCGGCGCGCAATTCCTGCATGCCGTTTTTTCGTCCTTCAATTTCAACATAAGGGCAGTGGGCTTCACGCACCGCTAAATCAGCCGCCGCATTTACCTGATTGAGGTTTTTATAACGTGAAACGCCCAATACAGATGCCACGGCGGTAAATCCGTTTTGGCGCGCGTATTCCATAGTGCGGGCAATACGCATTTTAAAGCACAAACTGCAGCGCTTGCCGCGTTCCGGCTCGTTTTCAAGTCCTTTAATCTCTTGGCACCAGCGGTCATTATCGTATTCAAGCTCAATAAACGGCACGTTGTAAATTTGGCAAACCCGCAGGTTTTCATCGCGGCGTTTTTCATATTCAGAGTAGGGGCGAATGTTAGGGTTGTAAAAGGCAACCGCAAAATCGGCTCCTTGTTCCGCCATGGTTTTAATTACGGCGCAAGAACATGGCGCGCAACATGAGAGCAGCAAAATTTTTTCATGGTCGGCTAACTTAAATTTGCCGTCTTTATAAATAATATGAAAAGCTTTTGCGTTATCAATATGATTTTGCTTTTTGCCTAAATAGAGCAATACCATACGTAAAACCGCGCTATGGGTTGAAATGCCGATGTGATTATACGGTAATTTTACCGCGGCTTGCAGTCCGGCAACGGCGCGGTTCATAATTTGGCGTTTGCTTTCGCCGCCTTTAAAATGCACGTCTAAAAATTGTTTATCCAGTTTTATCCAGTCATCAAAAGTTTGCCATTGTTCTATGGAAAGTTCAGTTTTGGTTTTGCCTTCAACTTCGCCGAAATTTCCCTCAATAAAATGATTATCTTCTTTAACCGGAAGTTGCAGTTTATCCGCCACAATTTGCGCGGTTTCGGCGGCGCGCTTTAACGGACTTGAAATGATATATTCCAAGCCTTTATCTTGTAAATCAGTCGCCAATGTTTCCGCTTGCCGGCGTCCGTTGGCGTTTAAACCGATGTTTAAGGTTTGCCCCTGAAATTTGCCGGCGGCGTTATAGTCGGTTTCGCCGTGCCTGAATATGTACAAGTGCTTAATCATAGCTTATCTTTCAAGTATTTAGCGGTATAGCCGACACCCGCTTTGGCAACTTGTTCCGGTGTGCCTTGGGCGATAATCTGCCCGCCGCCGTCACCGCCTTCGGGGCCGATGTCGGCAATATAATCGGCGGTTTTAATCACGTCTAAATTATGTTCAATCACAATCATGCTGTTGCCGTTTTCAACCAACTGATGCAGCACTTTCAAAAGTTTGTTAATATCATCAAAATGCAATCCGGTAGTCGGCTCGTCTAAAATATAAAGCGTTTTGCCGGTTGCTTTTTTGGAAAGCTCTTTGGATAGTTTAATACGCTGCGCTTCACCGCCGGAAAGCGTGGTGGCGGGCTGGCCGAGTTTTACATAGCCCAAGCCGACCTGCCGCAGCAGGTCAAGCCGGTTTTTAATGGTCGGAATGGCGTCAAAAAACTTGTAAGCCTCGTCAATAGTCATATCTAAAACATCGGCAATAGATTTGTCTTTATATTTAACTTCCAAGGTTTCGCGGTTAAAGCGCTTGCCTTTGCATACTTCGCACTCAACATAAACATCAGGCAAAAAGTGCATTTCAATTTTGGTTACGCCGTCACCTTTACAGGCTTCGCAGCGGCCGCCGGCCACGTTAAACGAAAATCTGCCGGCGGAATAGCCGCGGGCTTTGGCTTCCGGCAGACCGGCAAACCAATCGCGGATATAAGTAAACAGGCCGGTATAAGTTGCCGGATTAGAGCGCGGAGTGCGTCCGATGGGCGACTGGTCAATATCAATAATTTTATCAATGTTTTCAGCGCCTTTGAGTTGGTTATAAAATCCGGCCGGTTCGCGCGAGCCGTTAATTTCTTTGTTTAGGGCTTTGTATAAGGTTTCAAGAATCAGCGATGACTTGCCGCTACCTGATACGCCGGTTACGCAGGTTAAAGTTCCGAGCGGAAGTTTTAAGTCAACATTTTTTAAGTTGTTGGTGCGCACGCCGGTTATTTCCAAAAACTTTCCGTTACCTTTGCGGCGTTTGGCAGGCACGGCAATAAATTTTTCGCCGTTTAAATATTGCGCGGTGAGGCTGTTTTTATTTTTAAGAACTTCAGCAACCGTGCCGGAAGCGGTAACTTTGCCGCCTTCATCACCGGCGCGCGGCCCCATATCAACCAAAAAATCAGCCGAACGAATGGCGTCTTCATCATGCTCCACCACAATAACGGTGTTGCCGATGTCGCGCAGACGGGTTAAGGTTTCAAGCAAGCGGTCATTATCGCGTTGGTGCAGCCCGATTGAGGGTTCGTCTAACACATACATAACTCCGGTTAAGCCGGAACCGATTTGCGAGGCAAGGCGGATACGCTGCGATTCACCGCCCGATAAACTGCCGGATTGGCGTGATAAAGTTAAATACTCAAGTCCGACATTATTCAAAAATTGCAGGCGGGTGATAATTTCTTTTAAAATTTTGTGCGCGATTTCACGTTTTTGCGGCGAAAGCTGTTCCTCAACTTGACCGAACCACTGCAAGGCATTTTTGATAGACATGTCGGAAGCCTGCATAATGTCATAGCCGCAGATTTTGACCGCCAAAGCTTCAGGCTTTAGGCGCTTGCCGCCGCAAGCCTCGCACGGGGCGGCCGACTGATAATGCGAAAGTTCTTCGCGCGATGCCATGGAATCGGTTTCAAGAAAACGGCGTTCCATATTGGGAATAACGCCTTCAAACGGTTTTTCGGTTACAAAGCGCGAATAATACATCGGAACACTGACATTGCCGGAGCCGTATAAAATTATCTGCTTGGCTTTTTCGGGTAAATCTTTCCACGGAGTTTTGGGCGAAATGCGTAAAAAGTCACATAACGAGTTTATGGTTTGGCTGTAAAAAGAAGTTCTGAAGCCGTACCACGGGGCGATGGCGCCTTTTTCAATGCTTAAATTTTCATTGGGGACAATTAAGCGGGGATCCATATAAAGTTTGGCGCCGATGCCGTCGCAATGCGGGCAGGCTCCGTACGGATTGTTAAATGAAAATAAGCGCGGTTCAATTTCTTCAATGGTAAAACCGGATACGGGGCAGGCAAATTTAGATGAAAATATTTTGCGCTCGCTGCCGTCGGTAAAGTTTACAAATAACAAACCGTCACTTAATTTGAGCGCCGTTTCAATAGATTGGCTTAAACGTTCCGCCATGCCGGGTTTTACCACCAAGCGGTCAACCACCACTTCAATATCGTGCTTTTGGTTTTTGTTTAAGGAAGGAACTTCTTCAATATTATACATTGTTCCGTCAATGTTTACGCGTTGATAGCCTTGTTTTTGCAAGCTTTCAAATTCTTTTTTGAACTCGCCTTTTTTGCCGCGGGCAATCGGGGCGGATAAAATGATTTTGGTGCCTTCAGGGTAGGCGGTTATTTTGTCGGTCATTTGCGATACGGTTTGCGATTCAATCGGCAAGCCGGTTGCCGGAGAATACGGCGTGCCGGCGCGCGCCCACAGCAAGCGCATGTAGTCATAAATTTCGGTAACGGTGCCGACGGTGGAACGCGGATTATGCGAGGTGGTTTTTTGCTCAATGGAAATGGCAGGGGATAAGCCCTCAATGGAATCAACGTCAGGTTTTTTCATTAAGTCCAAAAATTGGCGGGCATAAGAGGATAAGCTTTCAACATAGCGGCGTTGACCTTCGGCGTAAACAGTGTCAAAGGCAAGCGATGATTTGCCGGAACCTGACAAACCGGTGATAACCGTGAGTTTGTCTTTAGGAATATTTATATCAATATTTTTAAGGTTATGCTCGCGAGCGCCTCTGATTTCAATGTATTTATCTGCCATTTTAACAATCTCCGTAAAACAGCCGTAATATAATCAAAATAGTAACAAAAGGCAATAAAAAAAGCCCGCAAAATTGCAGGCTTTTAATGTTTTTGGTTACCGGTTAAAACTCGCGGGAACCGTGGCCTAAAGCGTCATTATACATAGAGTTGCTGCTCTTGGCGGCTTCTCGGGCATTGTTTTGCTCACGTTTGGCGCGCCATGCGCTGATAACAACGCCTTCTTTCGGAAGAGAAAGCTCATAATCGGCGGAAACCAACGGAGCTTTGCCGGCGGCAACGCGCTCGTTATTTTCATTGCGGACTTCAATCAGTTCGCGGGCGGCAAGGTTTTTGAAATATTCTGCTCTTTCCGGCGTGGTTGCTAACTCAGGGTGCTTTTTCATAAAGCGGCTGACGCGGGCTTTTTCCGAAACGCCTAATTCCTTATACGGGGCTCTTTGTTGTTCAACGTCTTTATGGTCATTGCCTTCCCAGTTAAGGTTATTTTTATAATCAGTTTCGGTACTTAAAGTTCCGTCTTTGTTTTGCACATACTTCATAGCTTTTACTCCTTGATTGCGTTTATAGCCAATATATAACATATTTGTCTAAATTTTGCAATAATTTTTTTAATGGTTGATTTTTTTATATCGGTGATATAAATTTCTTTAAGTTGTCAATAACAGTTTATTTTAAAATGCTTAAACAAATTGTAAACATTGGTGCTTTTTTATGTTGTTTTATGCCGGCGGTTTTGCATGCAACCGTTAAAGTGGCGCTGATTGCGCCTAAAACCGGCGAATATAAAATGTGGGGCGATGAGCTTAATTTCGGCGCTAAAACGGCAATAGATGAAATTAATAACAACGGCGGCATTAAAGGCGAAAAGCTTGAGCTGATGAGCATTGACGATGCCTGCAGCGACAATTTGGCTGTTTCAACCGCGCAAATGCTGGCGGTCGGCGTTGAAAATAAACCGGCGTTGGTGGTGGGGCCGTATTGCTCTAATAACACTTATAATGTGGCAAAAACGTATTCTAAGGCGCAGATTTTTCAGATTATACCGGCAAATAACAAGTTTGGCGCAGGTGCGGAAGTTGAGTTTAATTCACAAATCGGGAAAGATTTTTTTAAATTTTATAATGAGCGTTATGCCGGTAAAAAAGTGGCTTTTTTGTCAAATCCTGACTATCAGGTTAAGGCTTTTAATTCTTTGTATGATGAATTTCGTAAATACGGAAAATCATCGCTGTTAACTTCTTATGCTTTTGCCGACGCTGATTTGGATAATTTGGCTAAAACTATGGTTTTGGCCGGTGAAGAAGTGGTGTTTATTTCCGGCGAGCCGAAAAAAATTGCAAAAATGATACGTAATCTAAAGCAAAAAAATCAGGATATGGTGATTGTAACCGGTAAATACGCAGTGGGTGATTCGTTGTTTGAATATGCCGCTGATTGGCTTGATGACGTTTATTTTATGGCAAAGCCGAGTTTTCAGGATAATCCGGATTTTGCCGAGATGTTGGTTAAGCTTCGTTTGCGCGGGGTTGAGCTGACCGGACTTGGCGGATATGCCTATACGGCAATAAAGACATGGGCGGAACTTGTTAAACAAACCAAAAGTTTTGATTATGCCAAGTTGGCGGCCAAAGTTAAAAAAGGCGGGCTTAAAACCCCATGGGGCGAAGATTTGGCAAATAACAGCTCCGCGCAGGAACGGCTTCATTATGAATTTTATCAATATAAAAACGGCGAATACGTTATGGCCGATTAAAGCAAAACAGCTCTGATTATTCAGAGCTGTTTGCATTTACGGGCGTAACCTTTGTGAATTTGAGGTTACGGATTTTGATGGCCAACTTTGCATAGCGCTCCGTAAACCACTTTTCGGTTTGTTTGGCGGCTTGCGCTTTGTCGGCAACAAGTTGTTCAGTGGTCAGGTCGGCCACGTTCAGTCGTATGGCTTTTTCAACGGCGAGGTAATAAGTTATGCAACCCCACGAGCTGAAAAATTCATACTCTGCCACAATTTGCACTTGCCCGTCTGATACGGTATAAGTGTCGGTGTAGTGGTCGGCGTAATAGGTGAACAAAAAGTCACTTAAATTCCGCCCCTCAAAATTGAGTTCTTCGCGATTTTGACGCGGAGGTTCAGGTTCATCGCGGCGCGGCATCGGGTCTTCAGGTCGGCAAGATGAAGTAAAGCCGATGACCATTAAAACCGCCAGAAACCTACGAAAATTCTGTGTCATAATATAAAAATTTTGGTTATACAATAATAAATAAGAGGAGTATATAATAGCAAATTTTGTCAGTTTGTCAATGTGAATATGGTGTGCAAAAAGCAGGTTTTAAGTTGGATATTTGTAAAAAAGCATTTATACTGCAAGGCAGACATAAACTATAAATTAGGAAATAAAAATGGCAGGAAGTATAAATAAAGTAATTTTAGTCGGCAATTTGGGCGCGGATCCGCGTGTTACCAACACCCAAAGCGGCACCAAAATTGTTAACTTGAGCATTGCAACCTCTGATCGTTGGAAAGATAAGCTTTCCGGCGAATTTAAAGAGCGCACCGAATGGCACCGCGTGGTTATTTTTAATCCGCAGCTTGCCGATACGGCTGAAAAATATTTGCGTAAAGGTTCAAAAGTTTATATTGAAGGTCAGTTGCAGACCCGCAAATATGAAGACCAGAACGGTCAGGAACGTTACACTACCGAAGTTGTTTTGCAAAACTTCAACGGCGTGTTGGTAATGCTTGATGCCCGTGGCGGCGATGGCGCTCCGGCCGGCGGTAATGAAGTGTTTAGCGGCTCATCATCGGCAGGTTGGGATAGCTCAGCTTCATCTCAGTCTTCAACCGCTTTGGACGATGATATTCCGTTTTAGTTATCAGTGATGTTTGTACACACCCCGTTGAGGTTGCTCAGCGGGGTTTTTGTTATTATTTAGCATATCAAAATGATTAGATTTAAAGAATATTCTAGCTCGCGTTTTTTTTTTGCAATATTTACGAGTCTGCACTGTGCATAAGTTGTATTTAACCACCTCGTCGGCGTTTGCCACTTATGTGAAAATAAAATTTAAGCTATTCTTTATAGAAAGTTTCGTACAAATGCAGGTATACCACAATTTGAAAAACGGTTAATACAGAGTGCAAAATGTATAAAATCGTGCGTGAAGAGTTTAATCCGATAACGCTGATGATTAACGGCAACAGCGCAAAAATCAGTAAAAAGACTAAAATGGTTTTTAAATAATTTCCACGGACTTTGTAAAAGGCGCTGATGATGGAGCTGTCTTTGTTATTAATAACAGAAACCCACCCGAACAGCGGAATTAAAAATGAAAACGAAAGCAAGAAAATGGCGCCGAACAGCAACAAAACCTTGGCGTACGGGTTTAATACCAAAAAGATGTAGGTTTGGCGCAAAAATTCATACAAATCAGGGAAGCCGATTAAATTTTTGCTTAAATAACGCAACAAATTAAGCCCAAGTTTGCCGCATACTATTACAAAAAATGAAAAAGCAACCACGGTTATGAACTTAATCAGCGAATCAACAAATTTTTCTTTACTTATTAACGGCTTTTGCCCGAAATAAAGGCTGGTGAAAAAAAAGTAAAAGAAGTAAATAAACACGCTGTATAATAAAAATACGGAAAGATTTTTATAAGCGCCGAAGCGACCGGCTGAATAAGAGCCGACAAAAGAAAAAATTGTCAATACGAACAAGAGCGGAATATTGTTTCCGATAAATCCTAAGGAATCAATAAACAAGCGGCGTACAGACAATTCTTTCTTCATGGCAGTCCTTATTTGTTGTGTTGTTTTTCCATAAATTGTTCAAGCCAGTGAATATTATATTGGCCGTCAATAAAGTCAGCCTGAGATATAATTTCCTGATGCAGCGGAATGGTTGTTTTAACCCCGATAATAACAAATTCTTCCAAGGCGCGGCGCAGGCGCATTAAAGCGGCGTTGCGGGTTTTGCCGTGAATAATCAGCTTGGCAATCATGCTGTCATAATATGGAGGAATGGTGTAACCGGAGTAAATTTCAGAATCTACTCTGACCCCGAGACCGCCCGGAGCGTGCCACTCAGAAATTTTTCCGGGGCAGGGAACAAAAGTTTCAGGATCTTCGGCGTTAATACGGCACTCAATGGCATGCCCGCTGAAAGTGATGTCATCTTGCGTGTAACCCAACGCGGCGCCGCTTGCGATTCTGATTTGCTCGCGAACAATGTCAATACCGGTAACGGCTTCGGTAATCGGGTGTTCAACTTGTAGGCGGGTATTCATTTCCATAAAGTAAAATTTGCCGTCCTCATACAAAAATTCAAGTGTGCCGGCGTTTTGATAACCGATTTTTTCAATCGCTTTGCGAACAATTTCGCCGATTTCATGGCGTTCTGTGTCATTTAAGGCAGGTGACGGAGTTTCTTCAATAACTTTTTGATTGTTGCGCTGAATAGAGCAGTCGCGTTCGCCAAGGTGCACAACATGCCCGTATTTATCGGCTAAAACCTGAATTTCAATGTGGCGCGGTTTTTGCAAATATTTTTCCATATACACAACATCGCTGGTAAAAGCGGCTTTAGCTTCCGCGCGAGCCATGGTGTAGGCTTCCGCCATTTCGGCATCGTTAAAGGCAATTTTCATACCTTTACCGCCGCCGCCGTCTTTGGCCTTAACAATTACCGGATAACCGATTTTGTTTGCCCAAGCAATGGCGTCTTCAACCGATTGGAGCGCCGGAGACCCGGGGGTAATCGGCAAACCGGCTTCCACAGCGGCTTGTCGCGCCATAATTTTATCGCCCATTAACCGCATTTGCGCCGAGGTGGGGCCGATAAACGTAATGCCGTGTTTTTCAACCATTTCGGCAAAATCGGCATTTTCGGATAAAAAGCCGAATCCGGGGTGAATGGCGTCTGCTCCGGTGATTAAAGCGGCGGAAATAATCGCCGGTTTGTTAAGGTATGAATCAGCCGATTTGGCAGGACCGATGCAGACCGCTTCATCGGCTAAGCGAACATGCATGGCGTTGGCGTCGGCCTCAGAGTGAACGGCAACCGTGCGGATACCCATTTCACGGCAGGCGCGATGTATACGTAAAGCAACTTCGCCGCGGTTTGCGATTAAAACTTTTCCAAACATATAAAAATCCTTTTATTCAATTACGACCAAAGGAGCGCCATATTCAACCGGATCGCCGCTTTCAACCAAAATTTTGGTGACTCTGCCGCCTTTGTGGGCTTTTACCGGATTAAAGGTTTTCATGGCTTCAATTAAGCAAACAGTGTCGCCGGCGGCAACAACATCGCCGACATTAACATAGTTGGCGGCGTTAGGGTCAGATGAAAGGTAAACAACGCCAACCATCGGAGATTTAACAGCGTCAGGACTGTTGGTGTAATCTTCAACCGAAGAAGCAACTTCTTCAGCTGCGGCAGTTTCTTCAGCGCTTGCCGGCGAGGCAGTCGGAACAAGAGGAGCAGGTTGAACCGGAGCTGCCGGAATATATGAAGCTGCGGCAACGCCGTTTACCTGTCGTGATAAGGTGATTTTGCAGGATTCATCTTCATATTTAAGTTGGGTTAAGTTTGTTTTATCCAATATTTCAGCCAGTTTGCTGATAACTTTGGTATCAATCGGATTAGACATTGTTATTTTCTCTCATAAAGTTTATAAATCAGCTTTAATTCATAGTACGAAATGAAACAAAAAACAATAAAAATCGTCAAAATCAGGCGATTTTTTGCAAAAAATGGCGTTTTTTTAACAAAAAATGCTCAAAAATTACTAATTTACTGATTTTTGCGCTTTGAGCATTTTGCATTGATATTCAGCGGCTAGTTTTCAATATTTACGAGTCCGGGGTGTGCATAAGTTGTATTTAAGCGGTCTTCTTGCTTGCTTCTTTCAGCAATTTTTTATACGCAAAATAATTGCCGAGTTTATGTCCTCGCCAATGCAGAAAACCTCGTTGTTGCAATTCATGTAATTCTTGCGCAAAAGTCTGCCAAATTTCGGCGGAATGGTCTTGAGTTAAGGCGGAGCAGCGTTTGAGCTGTTTTTCTAAAATTAACGGCACAAGATGGGTTTTCATAAATTTCAGCTCTTGCGATGTGGCTGATTTTTGAAAAGCATCACATACAAACAGCAGGCCGGACGCATAATCTTTAATAGTTTGCACGGAAGTTTTTTGCGCGGATATAGATTGCGGATTGATGGTGTAAAAATATAAAGCCGCGTCTAAAATTACGGTTCTGGGGCGGCGTAATAAAGCGGCGTAAGTGTGCGGATAATCTTGAAAATGAATTTTAGGAATAAATTTTAAGTCTTTTATCAAGTCGCGTTTATAAAGTTTGCTCCACACATTAAAAGAAATTCTGAATTTACCGCCTCTGGTTTGGAAAAACAGCGGGTTATCGGTAATCTTGCTTTTAATTTTGTTAAGGTCATAAATTTGCGGCACTATGGTACCGGTTTTGTTTTTTAAAAATCCGAAAGAAACAAGCTCGGCATTATGTTTTACGGCGCTGTTATAGGCAATTTCAAGGCATTGAGGGTGCATACAGTCGTCAGAATCCAAAAAATAAACATATTCGCCGCGGGCAAGTTTAAAACCATTGTTGCGGGCGCAACTTAAACTTTGGTTAGTTTGGTTAACAATTTTAAAACGACTGTCTTTTTGGGCGTGCTTTTTTAAGATTTCGGCGCAATTATCGGTGCTGCCGTCATTAACGCAAATGGCTTCCCACTCAGTAAAAGTTTGCGCGGAAACACTGTCTAAACAGCGTTGTAAATATTGTTCAACGTTATAAACCGGCATTATAATTGAAATCTTGGGCGTGATTTCAGATGGCATAAGCTAAACTCCTCTCAGAATGATGTTTCTGAGAGGAGTTTAGCTTGCCGTTTTTTTTTGCAATCTTTACGAGTCGGGGTGTGTATAAGTTGTATAAACCACCCCGCTTTCGGCATGCCTCTATGGAGCGGAATTATTGAGCGCTAAAAGAAAGAGTTGATGATTACGAGAACTTCAAAGATGACTGGGATTATGACGCTGACAAGCAAGAAGGCGTACACAAGAGCGGGCTTGAAATGAGGTTTGTGATATTAGACCGAGCTAACTCATCACACTACCGCCAAAACCAACAACAATACCGGCAGAGAATAAAAGTTCACTTATTTTTTGATGTGGCTGCCGTAACCGGTGCCGATAGTGCGCCCGATGCTCATAATTTTAAGTCCGATACAGCTGCGGCAGTGAACCGGAGTGTCATTAACGCAAATTTTGCCGGGGTACAGCTCGTATAATTTGCGATATTCGCCCTCAGTTACATTCGGCATAACCACATTGGCGCCGCTTTGCAACGCCATTAAGCGTCCTTGCGGGTGCAAACTTTCCATGGCGGTGGTTGCCGGAATGTTAATATCGGGCATCATTAAGCGCATAATTGCCATGGTTCGCAATGATAAATGCAAATTGTTGCCGCTATACTTGGCAAGAGGGGTGTCAGGGTGCGGAATAAACGGACCGATGCCGGCCATATCAACCCGCAAATCTTTTAAGAAAATTAAGTCATCGGCAATGGAAGAAATGCTTTGTTCCGGCAGACCAACCATAATGCCGGAGCCAAGCTCATATCCGAGGTCGCGCAAAATCAGCAAACACTCGTAACGGCGCTGCCAACTCATGTTAGGGTCAAGTTTGCGGTAAAGCTTTTTATCGGTGGTTTCAATCCGCATTAAATAGCGGTCGGCGCCGGCCTCGCGGAAAGCTTTGTATTCGGCATAACTGCGTTCGCCGATGCTTAAAGTTACCGCCACGTCAAATTTTTTAATTTGCTCAATTATGCCGCACATGCGTTCAGTATTAAAATAGGTGTCTTCGCCCGATTGCATGACGATGGTTTTAAAACCCATGTCGGCGGCTTTACGGGCGGTTTCAATCAGTTCTTCAGAACTCATACGGTAACGGCATACTTTGGCGTTGCCTTTGCGAATGCCGCAATATAAGCAGTTGTTGCGGCAAATGTTGGAAAATTCTATAAGGCCGCGCAGGTGCACTTCGTCGCCGACATTTTGCTTGCGCACCGCGTCAGCTTGTTTGAATAATTTTTCTTCATTTTGCTCGTCGGCTAAAAGCTCGCAGATTTCAGGTTTGCTTAAACTCATAATTGGGTGCTTTCAATAATTCCGCCGCCTAAAACATAGCCGTCATCATCATACAAAACGGAAGATTGCCCGCAGGCAACGGCTTTTTGTTTTTCACGGAATATAAGTTTTGCTTTGCCGTTTGCGAGCGGCTCATATTCAGCCGCAATCGGTTTTTGCGATGAGCGCAGTTTAACGTTGACCAACGCCGGTTCGGTTAGCGGTTCAACCGAAAGCCATGACCAATTGTCGGCAATCAGTGATTGTTTGTAACAATCTTCATCATAACCTAAAACAACCTCATTGGTGTCTTTGTTAAGGGCAATTACGTAAAGCGGACGGTCGGCGCTGATGCCTAATCCGCGGCGCTGTCCGATGGTAAAGTTCCAAATGCCGCGGTGATGTCCTAAAACTTTACCGTTTTTATCAACAAAATTTCCGATTTTTGGCTCTTGTTGTAAAATGTCATTAATGTCACCGGAGTAAAAATCTTGGCTGTCGGGTTTGTCGCTGACTTTTAAGTCGTATTTACGGGCAATTTCACGAACATCGTTTTTGGTGATACCGCCGAGCGGGAGCAAAATTTTAGCCAGTTGCTCTTGCTTTAAGCGATATATAAAATATGACTGGTCTTTTCTTTCATCGGTAGCTTTTTGTAAGCGATAACGTTTGGTTTCATCATTATAAGATAAGCGGGCATAATGTCCGGTGGCAAATTTATCAAACTCAATGCCGGAAGCTTTGGCGCTACGGGGCAGGGCTTCAAATTTTATCATGGAGTTGCACCAAACGCACGGATTGGGAGTGCGGCCGGATAAATATTCATGCTTAAAATTAGAGAGCACGAGCTTTTTGTATTCTTGCGTGCAGTCAATTACATGGTACGGAATATCAAGCTTTCGGCATATGGCGCGAGCCTCGTTAATGTCTTGCTCCTCATGCGGTGAAAAACATGCGTCTTTGTGGGCTAAAATATTGTATGACTGCCCTTTGTCCCAAATAGACATGGTGGCGCCGATAACCTCGTGTCCGGCTTCTTTTAAGATACAGGCGGTAACGGAAGAATCAACGCCTCCGCTCATGCCGACTAATATTTTCATTATTTCCTCGTCGTTAAAATAGATGTTATAACGTTAAAGCCAAGAAATATAAAAGTTCAAAGTTTTTACTTTCTTTGACGGCGGGAGTGTAGCATATCAGATTGTACTTTGCAATCAAATTTATGCGCGATAAAAAAGCCCTTTGCGGTTTGGCAAAGGGCTTTGTGAGCAGAGTTATTAACGACCGCCAAGATGTTTTTGCTTGGCAACTTTTAACACCGTTTTGGCATCTTGCTTTTGGGCAAGCGGGTCAACAATGGCTTTGTTGGCTTGGCGGGCGGCGGCTTTGTCTTCACGTTCTAATTTGTGGTCAACTGCCTGCAATTTGCTTTGTCCTTCCGCAGCTTTAACGCCGGATAATTCATGAGCGCTTTCTTTCATGGCGGATTTAAGGCTGTTTAAATTGTTAAGAGTATCGGCAAGTATCCGGTCGGTTCTTTCCATAATTTCAAGCGCTCTCTGCTTGACTTCATAGCGGCCGTATTTTTGTTCAAGACTGTCGCGGGTTTTATCAAAATCGGTGCGGCAATCCGTTTCAGAGCGACGAAGCCAAAACGAAGCTTTATCGGTTAAAATTTTATCGCCCAAAAATTCTTTGGCCGGCGTATAATATGAGCTTGATTTTTTGTCATATAGTTTTTTGTTAAGTGCGGGCATACAGGTTTGTACGGTTTTGTTAAAAGCGTTGATGGCTTTTTCTAAATTTTCACGACGTTCTTTTTCAGCACCGCGTCCGAACAAAGGCAAGTTTCCTTCCGTTGGCAAAACAATTTTGGGGTTTTTGCCGGTGATTATGCGGCCGAGATTGCCGGCCGATAAATACTCTTCCGCCGGAATGGGGTTGCCATCTTTATCTTTTTTGATATAGCGCCGGATGTTATTGAAAGCGTTGTTTATTTTATCAATGGCATCATTTACATCATTTATATTTTGGGTGTTTGCGGTATTTCTGCTTGTGGCACCGGTCATTTCTTTAAGATAACCGTCAATATTTTG
This sequence comes from uncultured Alphaproteobacteria bacterium, assembly GCA_902464275.1. Taxonomy (GTDB): domain Bacteria; phylum Pseudomonadota; class Alphaproteobacteria; order RF32; family CAG-239; genus CAAFZY01. Next base: position 18,165 of record CABQIK010000021.1, read on the forward strand.
TTTGAGAACTTCTTTTTCAGGGGCTTTTGCCGCATTGACTTTTTGAGCCTCGGCTAAAATTTTTTCTTTTAAGGCTAATGAAATTTCTTTGCTTTCAATTACCGCCGGAAGCGTCCATGTGGCATCCATGTTGTTAATTGCCGAATCTCTAAGACGCAGGTACGGGCTGATTTTAAGTAAAGAGCCTTTATTTTTTTCAACAAAATCATCAGGCAAATTACTTGCAATTTCGCCGCTTTTATCGTTTGCGATAACTTTTTCCAACATTTCGCGATTAAGTTTGGCCGCGTTGCCTTCTTTAACATCGCGTGTGGCAATTTGCAGACCGATGTTTTGCAAAATTTCGTTGTTTGCAAGTTCACTGCTGATGCCCATATCTTTGCATAACTCGGTAAAACGAGTATATAAACCTTTTTCACGGCCGTAATCAGATGAATCGTATTTGTTCTGTTTTTCAGTAAAATACATAAACGCTCCTTGCAGGTGAGTATGTGATTTGGGCAGAATGTTGGCATTTTTTTCGGCCTGCGTTTTGGCAGCGGAAGTATTTTTGGGGGTGACGCGATAGGTTACACGAAGCTGTTGCCGCAACATTTCTTTGCTCATAAACTTATAGTCAAGGTTGGCAAAAACATTATTAATATTGTTCATGATAGCTTTATCAATAACTTTGCGAGAGTTGTCAGAACCGGTTTTGGCGTTAATTAATGAGCCGTTTCGGACCATGTCGTTAATAGCGGATATACCGTTTGGTTTTTCAGCGAGTAATGATAACAGTTCTTTTTCACGGGAGGTTAGTTTTTTACCATCATCGGTTTGGCCGACTTCAGTATAGCAATTATTTTCAACGCAGGCTAAGTTAAATCCGATTAATTTTGAAGCCGGCGTTTTTTCTATAGTACGAGCAACTTCCGGATAATGGTAGATGCCTTGGGTGCTGTGCCCCATGTAGCTCCAAGCCTTGCCGATAATTTCGCGGTTGGCGTCCGTAGTGGAGGCGAGGCTGATAAATTCAGCGCATTTTTCAGGAGCGGCACTTGCTTTCATGGCATTAAGAACAACACCGGCCGCTATTTGACGTTGCTTTTCATTTAAATAAGCGTTGGTCGGAATAAGTTCGGAGATTTTAAGGTCGGGAGCAACCTCGGCCGATAAATAGTCGGGGTCGCGGGCGGTGGTTAACCAATTTTTATATTCTTCAACATTTTCTTTGGTAATAAGTTTTACTTCATTGCCGTCTTTATCAGTAAATTTTTCAGCCATGGTGTTATTCCTTCCTGATTTTTTAATATTAAACGTATTTTGACATATTTTTGGCAAATAAGCAAGATATTTTAAAAACAAAAAGAGTCGCGATCAGGCGACTCTTTCTGCTATCAGTTTTTACAGAGCTTTTAACTCATGCTCTGCTTTAATTTTTTGAAGCCATGCTTTTATCAGCAGGTCCATTTTTCCGCCTTCGGAATAATCCGCCGGAGCAATGTTATCCACACGGTCGTCTTTTAAAAGCTTTTGAGCGTGTGTGTTGCCGGTTTTGGTATGCGGGCGATAAACCGCCAAAGCATAACCGCCGAGGCTGCGCAGCATAGACATGCACGGAACGTCTGTGATACCGTCGCCGATGTACATCATCTGCGTAAACGGAATATCGCGAACCAGCTGTTTTTCATTTACCGCAATATCGGTTTCGTCCAAGCAGCCTTTGTTAATGCGGAACAAGTACTGCGTTTTGGTGGTGTAATTTACCACTTGCGCCGGCCAAAAAGCAACGCCGTTGCCATCATACATAAATGAGCAGGCGTAAATTTTGGTAAACTCCTTGCTGATAGGCATGCCTTCAACAATTTCTTTTAACCCTGAAGAGAGCAGAAAATGTTGAAGCTCTATGCCATATTTGGCAGCATAAGCGTTAATGCGCTTGAACCAGTCGTCAACACCCTTAAAGAGCTTAATATTTTGACCGTATCGCATTAAATCTTCTTTGCGGTAGGCAATGTTACGGGCGGCTGCTTCGGAAAGCATAGTCTGCATGTAACATAAATTTTTATCAGCCAGGTGCTTGGATGCAAGTTCATCAGATTTTTTCCAGAACGATGCCGGAGTGGTTTTAAGCGCTTGCATAAATCCGTATTCTTGCATGTTGCCGGGGGCTAACGTGCCGTCAAAGTCATAACAAATGGCGACTTTGATTAAAGGTTTGTTTGTCTTTTTCATAATTTATATATAATTTATTTTGTCTAAAAAATATATGACAATTTACGGCAAAGTCAAGTTGTTTTTATGCCGATTGACTTTGTCATTATATTTGCGTATGCTCATGGAAAAGGAGAACTGAAGTGAAAGAAGCATCATTATCAATTATTGAAGATACCAAAGCGCATAAATTTTTGATGATACATCATCAGCGCGGCATTAACAAAGGATATGTTAATTTTCCGGGTGGCAAAAAAGAAGTCGGTGAAGATATGCGGGCTTGCGTTATCAGAGAATCATTGGAAGAAACCGGCTTAACCGTAAAAAATCCGGTTGAAGTAGGGTATATTGAGTTTCCGGGTGCCGACTATCATGTGCATGTGTTTAAAAGCACGGAATTTTCCGGCGAACTTAAAGCCAAAGCCGATGAAGTTGATTTATTTTGGCAAGATGCCGATAATGTTCCGTATGATAAAATGCGTACCGCCGACCGCGACTTTTTGCCGCTGATTTTAGCCGGCAAGTTTGTAAAACGCCGCTATTTTTATTCAGCAGACGGCGAGGTTGAACGCATAGAAGATATTTACGAGTAATATTTATGAATCCGGGAACATGAGCGGTATTTAAACCGCCCATCTTTCGGTATTCATCCGCGGGCATGGATGTATTTAACGGCTGCGGTTGTTTTGCATTAGCTGTAAAGTATACGGTTGCGTTGTTTGTTTGGGCGCCTTGTATAAAGTATGAGAGGCGTTGTATTCATCTATTGCTTTTTGCACCATGGGTTGCGGGGTTATTTGGCGGTTGGCGATGGCTGTTGAAAAGTCATGCAGTTTGCCGTCAATCGGCAGCGTTAAGCATACTTTTATGCGGCGGTTAATTTCAGACGAATCGGAAACTTCCGGTATGATAATATGGTCTTTTTCGGCTTTTTTAATGTAATTTTTTACCTCAGTTAAGCTAGTGTAGGCGTAGTTGTTTTTTTCCATTTTCATCCAACGGTCAAATAAGGCGTTTATCATTACATTATATTCATTTTGGCGGGCGTTTGCTGATGAATCGGCAGGATTAACTTTACCTTCTTTAATGGCTTTAACGTAGCCGTCTTTAACATGAAATTCATTAATGTCGCGGCTTTTTAAGTAACGTTCGCGCTCGTAAATGCAACGTCCGAGTTCGGCGCCGATTTCATTATATTGTCCGAGAGCGGCTAAATCAGGCAGGCTTAAAGTTCCAACCTTGATTACTGCTTTGTTGCCATATTGGTTTTGTTCCGGAATTTTAGGAGCCGAATCGTTGATTTTGCGGCTGAACGGAGTTGATTTTATGTCTTGAGCATGAAAAGTTTGATGCGTTAACTCATGCGCTTTAACCCCGTTTACGTATTTTTCCATATTAAAATCATCAAAACGTTTAATCCACGACGAATCGGATTTATTCGCGCCGGTGTAGTCAGTAATAAAATATTTGATTTCAACTTTGTTTTTTTTCGGCATGTATTGGCCTAAACATATACGTTTGCGGGCGTTGTGCTTATCAATGTATAGAGTGTCGGATGTAAAATAATCAGACATTTCAATGTATTCGCTATAAGTTTTGGCTCTGCCTTCTTTAAAGGCCTTAATTAAATTGTCATTTTGCACGGCGGCAGGCTCGGCAGATTTTTTGTCGGCGCTGAAAGCAGAGGTTAAAACAAGTCCGGTAATTGCGCCTAAAAACAGGCGTTTTAATCGGGCAGAATGTTTGGCTTTTTTTTGCATTTTTTATGTCCTTTTTACTTATATGGGGCAGTATAACACAAGTCGCCGGAAAATAATATATCTTTTTTGATTGTAAAGCGTGTAAAAAATAACATCTAAACAAAGCGATACTAAAAAAATTAAAAAAATTG
>CABQIK010000022.1 GCA_902464275.1 uncultured Alphaproteobacteria bacterium
AAATTGAAAATTTTGCTTGATTTTATAAAATTAATTGGTTATAAGACATCACATAAACGGGACGGGCGCTTAGCTCAGCTGGAAGAGCATCTCGTTTACACCGAGAGGGTCGGGAGTTCGAACCTCTCAGCGCCCACCAATAAGAAAAGCCACCTTAAAAGGTGGCTTTTCTTATTGGTTATGGACCCTTAGGTTCGCCCTCCCTCGGGAGTTCTTCTGGCTCGTAAGCTCTGCCCGATGGGCAGTTGCTAACTCGCTGCGGTCACTTGGTTTGTAACATTCGTTTCACGGCGCTGCCGCTTGTTTACTCATTAACAAACCTGCGTCTGTCGTTAATAATTGCTCCGTTAGGAGCAATTATTTGCCTCCAGCCTCTCAGCGCCCACCAATAAAAAGACCGCCTTTCAAGGCGGTCTTTTTTGTATATATAGTGCTTAGGTTCGCCCTCCCTCGGGAGTTCTTCTGGCTCGTAAGCTCTGCCCGATGGGCAGTTGCTAACTCGCTGCGGTCACTTGGTTTGTAACATTCGTTTCACGGCGCTGCCGCTTGTTTACTCATTAACAAACCTGCGTCTGTCGTTAATAATTGCTCCGTTAGGAGCAATTATTTGCCTCCAGCCTCTCAGCGCCCACCAATAAAAAGACCGCCTTTCAAGGCGGTCTTTTTTGTATATATAGTGCTTAGGTTCGCCCTCCCTCGGGAGTTCTTCTGGCTCGTAAGCTCTGCCCGATGGGCCGGTTATCAGCAATGCAACGCTTGCTATGCTCACCATTTTGATTGCCGAAAGCAAACCGGAAGAGATGGAAACGATAAAGCAAGTAGTTATCAGCGTTTTGAACCGAAATTAAAATTTAACAGTTTAAAAAACAATAAGGCAGAAAAATTCTGCCTTATTTAAAAATACAAAAACTGTAAATTATTTGTGATTTACAGCTTCCTGAAGAGCTTTACCAGCTTTGAATTTAGCTTGTTTGCGAGCAGCAATTTTGATAGCTGCGCCGGTGCGAGGATTGCGGCCGGTAGTAGCAGCGCGTTTAGCAACTGCAAAAGTGCCGAAACCAACCAAGCGAACTTCGTCGCCTTTTTTCAAAGCGGTTGTAACAGAAGCTACAAAAGCGTCAACAGCCTTAGCTGCGTCAGTTTTTGTTAAGCCGGTTGAACTAGCAACGCTAGAAATGAGTTCATTTTTATTCACGGTGAGGACTCCCTCTAAAAAAAGTTTAACCAATGTGAGCATTTCTGCTGTTCACAATATAATTTGAAACATCTTTTTGGGTTAAGTCAAACAAAAAAATGATTTTTTTGCAAAAAATGCTGTTTTTTCCGTGTTTTTCCACAATTTTTTTTGAAAATTACGAACAAATAAGAGTTTAATGTTTATTTTTTGGAAGAATCTGTTATATTTTCACCGAATCTGATATGTCTTTAATTATTTATTGAAACGGAGTCTGTTATGAACAAAATTAAAGCTTATATTTTAAATGGTAAGGGCATCGGCGCTTTGTTGCTGTTTGCTCTGGCGTTTGTTGCCTCAGTATATTTATCGCTTAGTATGCGAAGCACTTTGATTGAATTAATGCCGCTTGCGCAGGGAATCGCCGATGAAATATTGCCGATTGAAGTTAAAAACGGGGTTGTGGTTACTCCGGATAATACGGTAAAGGTGATTGATCTTAATGAAGATAACGGCGACCAGAATGCTAAAATTCCGGTATTGGTGATTGATACCACGCAAGATACGCTTGATACCTCTGATTTGGCTCAAGGTTTTTATTTAAGCCGCACAACTGCGTATGTTGTTAAAGCCGACGAGGTTCGGACAATGAAGTTGCAAAATAACGCTAACTTTAATTTACCGAAACAAGATTATACGGAAATATTCCGTACCATAATCAGTTGGACGGCTTTGACCATGGCGGCTTGCGGTACGATTGCTGCCTTTTTGGTATTTATTCTTTTGAATTTGTTTTATGCTTATTTGGCGGGTGTGGCCGCATGGATTAATAAAACAACACTTGCTTTTGATGTTAAAATGCGTTTGAGCGCCATATTGTTTACGGCAGTTTATATTTTGGCCAGAATTATGGAACTTATCGGGTTTTCGCTCGGAATTGCGTTGTTTGTTTTGCTGATGTTTGCGCTGCAAATTGCGCTAATTCGTAAATTGGGCAATAACTGATTATAAGCCGTCTGCTTGCAGGCGGCTTTTTACTTGAGAAATGTATTTTTGTGTGTTATATTAAAAATGTCTTCAAACTTATAAACAATCTATTTGACCGAGTTAGCGCGGGCAGGTTGTTTATTCTGAAATTTAAGGAGGACTTTTTGTATGGATTATCGTTTTACAATAGACGTCAGCCATTTGGTGGAAAAAGTTAAAAGCCATAATCTGCTTTTTTATCCGGTAATGGTACATATTTTTACATCGGTGTTAAATCAGCAGCGTGCTGACGGGCAAAAACCGCTGTGCGCGGCATATAATCTGCAACGTGACAACGGAACGGCCGTGGTTTTGTGGAATGAAGCGAATCGCCGCTTTCCACGTTTTTTTGAGCAGTATGTTAAAAACTGTTATCGGCATATTGTTGCTGATGAACAGCCTGATGAAATGCCTGAGAATATTGTGTTGGTTTCATGTTTGCCGCCGACTGATAAAAAAATGTTGAACTCATCGGCGCAGGAGTTTTATTTGTCGGCATTTGAAGTTGAAAATAACCGCACCATGTTGCCGGTTTTGGTTAAAGCCGATGAGGCCATGGCTTGGGAAAGTTTTATAAGGTCATGCCAAAAAATGTGCGATATGTTTAATGATTGGATATAAAATAAAAGCCGGTATTTAAACCGGCTTTTTTAATTTTAAGCTTTGGAAATTATAAATATTGAACTTCCAAAATTTCAAATGATTTTTTACCGCCAGGAGCCATATATTCGGCAACATCGCCGACTTCTTTGCCGATTAAGGCTTTGGCAAGCGGAGAAGAAACGGAAATCAAGTTCTTTTCAATATCGGCTTCATAATCACCGACAATTTGATATTTGGTTTCGGCATCGGTATCTTCATCAACAACCAATACGGTGGCGCCAAAACGAATCACATCGCCTTTAACGGCTTGCGGGTCAATAACCTGCGCGCGGCTGACAACGGCTTCAAGCTCCTGAATGCGCCCTTCAATGAAGCTTTGTTTTTCTTTGGCGGCAGAATATTCGGCATTTTCAGATAAATCGCCATGTGAACGCGCTTCGGCAATAGCGGCAATAATGTTAGGGCGGTCAACGCCTTTTAAATTTTTTAACTCTTGTTCAAGCTGCAAGTAACCTTTTTTAGTTAAAGGAAATTTATCCATTTTGTTTCTCCCATAAAAAAATTATCCTCTCTTGTTACAGAAAGGTAATTACTGTTTTTAAAAAGTAAAAAATTAGACTGCGATAAAATTTATCACAGCCGTATTACGTTTAATATAGACTCATTATAGTGCGATAAAAAAATAAATCAAGCATTTTGTTTTGATATAGCCTAAATGATTAAAACTTGACCCGATTGATTTAATGGAATATCTTAAAAATCAATTACGGTTATAAAGGATTGTTATGCAAAACAGACAAAAGGAAGTTAAACTATTTAGTATGTTTCCGATATTTAATTGTGAATATGTCGGCAGTTGCAGAATATGGCGGTTTTTACATTTGCCGGTTTTTAAGGCGCAATATTTATCAAAAGGTTTGGTTACAACATATTATGTGCTTAATGTGCCGGTCTTGCAAAAAGTTCGCAGGTTTTTATAGGTGAAAAATGAGTACGATTATTCCGATTGTTTTTGCAACTGATGACAATTACGCAAAGTTTGTTCCAGTTACAATTTATTCAATTTTAGCAAATTCGTCATCAGAGTTTACTTATGAATTTTATATTTTTCACAGCGGGTTGGCGCAAGCTACGCAAGATTTAATTAAAAAGAATCCGGCGTATCCGCAATCTGCTGATTATGACATAAACTTTATTGATGTGAGCCGCTATATTGAAACCGCCGATTTTTACGCGCAAGAACGATTTTCGGCTGAAATGTGGTTTCGGTTGCTGATTCCGGAAATACTGCATAATTATGATAAGGTTTTATACCTTGATTGCGATTTAATTGTGCAGCAAAATATTGCTGATTTATTTCAAACTGATTTAGGCAATAATTGTATTGCATCGGTAAGGAATTTTGTAGGGGTTAAGCCGAAAGACCTAAACAGAATAGTCGGATTAGGGGTTGAACCAGAAAAATATTTTAATTCAGGCGTATTGCTGTTTAATGTTAAAGCATGTAATGAACTCGGGCTTAAAAATAAATGCTTAACCACGCTTAACAGTGAGAAAGAGCTTGATTATCCTGATCAAGATGTTTTGAATATGGTTTGCAAAAACACTACCTTACTGCTTGATGCCAAATGGAATTGCACATGGCATTTGCTTTTATATCAGGCAAGCTTAAATAAAAATGATACACAAGAATATGAACAAGCGGTAAATAATCCGGCGATTATTCATTACACTTCAGACTTAAAGCCATGGAAGTATGCTTTTTTGCCGTTTGCCGACATTTGGTGGAAGTATGCGCTTAAAACGGGGCTTTTTGATTATGATAAAGCAAAGAAAATAAATAAAAAAGATATGCCGCAAACGGTTTCTTATAAACTGTTTAAGATTATTCCTCTGTTCGGTTTTAAAAAGACGACAGACAAGATAGCTTATAAATTGTTTGGCATTTCGGTTTTTAAGCGAGTTTATCATAAATGAAGGTTTCTTGTGTAAAACTTTGAATTTGTATTATACAAATGCGGGTATTTTGGTATTTTTTAAGGGTAAAACTTTTTATCTAACTTGGAGAAAATAAATGAATAAAATTTTAGTTGCCTCTTTGATGTTGGGCGCTGCCGTTATGCTTTCAGCACCGGCTCAGGCTATTGACAGCACCGGTTGCGGTTTGGGCTCTATGGCATGGCGCGGACAGAGCGGTATTTTGCCGCAAGTTGCTGCCGCTACCACCAACGGTACTTTCGGCAACCAGACTTTTGGTATTACTTTCGGTACATCAGGTTGCGATCCGAACGGTCGTATTACCGGCGGTACTCAAAAAATGGTATTGGCCTTTTTGGAAAACAACTTGGAGCAGTTTGCTATGGACGCTGCTGCCGGTGAAGGCGAAACCTTAACCACTTTGGCAGGTATTATGGATATGAATGAAGCTGATGTTGCTGCTAAAACTTATCAGAACTTTGCAGTTTTGTTCCCGAATGAAAATGTTGATGCCGTTGACGTTACATTGAAATTTTATGAAATTATGAAAGCTTAATTTTTTAGCTTGAGTTAAAGGCAAACACGGTCAATAAAAGGCCGTGTTTGCTTTATAAAGTAAGTGCCGATGAAAAAACTTTTTTCTTTTTTGATAACGCTTTTGTATTGCGGTTCGGCTTCGGCAGATGCTACCGCTGATTTTGCTTATTCGCCGCAATGGTTGGCTTTAGTTCATTATCAAAAAGAAATTACCGGTTATAAGGGCTCTATCGGCTCTGCTAATTTTTATCTTAGCCATGAGGGCAGAACCGATCCTCAAAAAGAATTAAACGCAACTGTTGCTCTTTTTAATTCCGATGATGATAAAACCAAATGCATGTTTCCGGCGCGTTATTTGCGGCTTAAACAAAACGGCCTGATTGCGGCGGATTTTCCGGTTTGCGCCGAGTATGAACAATTTAAAAAAGATTTGCGTCCGTCCGGGGCAACGCTTTTGTTTACGGACGCATATATGAACAATTCTTCATCGTTATTCGGGCACACTCTGGTCAGAGTTGACACGGCGCGCAAAGGCACGCAGCTTTTGGCGCACGGCATTAATTACGGAGCATGGACGCGCGGTTATGAAAACAGTTTTTTGTACGCGGTGTACGGTTTGGCGGGGTTTTACCCCGGAGGGTATACGGTTAAGCCGTATTATGACGTTATTAACACTTATAACAATTTGGAAAATCGCGATATTTGGGAATATAACTTAAATTTCAGCGCGGAAGAACTTGACTTGTTTGTGGCGCATATTTGGGAAGTGGGGCAAACTACAACGCCTTATTACTTTTTTACGCAGAATTGCTCATATATGCTGATGGAAGTTTTTGACGCGGTGCGTCCGGAGCTTAAACTGGCGCAGTCTTTTCCGGTACAGACGATTCCGCTTGATACGATTAAAGCGGTGGTTAAACGCGAAGGACTGGTCAGCGGAGTATATTATCGTCCGTCGCGGCAGCGCAAAATCAGATACCGTATGAAGCAAATGAACAAGCCGCAGTTTAAGGCTTTTTTAAAGGCGACAAAGCTTAATTTGGCACCGACCGAATCTTTACCCGAAGAAGAGCAGGCAGATGTGTTGGAAACGGCGTATCAGTATATTCAGTATCAATATGTTGCCAATGAAATTACGCTGCAAGATTATCGTAAAAAAAGTTTTGAGCTTTTAAAAGCGCGTAATAAAGTTAAAGCAGGTCAAAAATTTGATGAGCTGAAAACCGGCAATAATCCGGCTTATGCGCATGATTCTATGCAGGCATCGTTCGGAATCGGAGCGAAAAACGGCAATATTTATCAGGAAATCCGCTATCGTCCGGCGTATCATTCTTTAATTGACAACGGTTTCGGCTTTTTGCGCGGCGCGGAAATAAATTTTTTAGATATTGCCGTTCGTCATTATGATAAGCGTGACCGTTATGTGTTACAACAAATAAATGTGTTGGAGCTGGCATCGCTTTCGCCGATTGACGAAGTGTTTAAAGCAGTTTCATACAAAGTGGGGGTTAATGTTACCCGCCAAACGAATCCGAAAACGGAAGATGACTATTATGCGCTTAACGCTAATGTAAACGGCGGCGGAACTTATGCTTTAACCGATAATATTTGGCTTTACGCTTTAAGCGGATTAGACGCGGCGTACGGCGGAGGTTTGCCGCATAATCAGTGGGTCGGCACTGATTTAATCGGCGGGGTTTTGTTTAATTCGGAGTTGTTTGGCGGCAGTGCCGAGATTAAAAAAGTTTTTGCCACCGACAAAATCGGCAGCACTTTAACATACAGCGCGGTTTTGGATTATTATGTTACTCGCAATGCGGCTATTGAAGCCAAATTTACCCATACGCAAAATTACGGCAAAAACTTTAATGAAAGTTTGCTCAAGTTAAAATATAATTTTTAAGTTGTTATTTGCGGTTGCGGCGGTTTTCTTTTTTGAATTTGAACAGATTTTCATCAACCGGCGCGTCTTTTACCACATCATACAATGAAAGAGTTACTTCCACGCTTTGCGGGTCAATAATTTTCCATTGTTTAAGCTCAAACGGCTGATTGCCGAAAACCAACGTGATGGGGCCGACATCGTTAGATTTGGCATATTCTAACGTAATTGAGGTCATGCCCGAATCTTTGTAAAAATCAGTTACTTTAAGATTTTTATTGTCAATTTTAATGGTGTTGCTCAAAATCATGGTGGCGGGAATGTCATCATAATCAATGTTGGTAATTTGGTCTAACTCTTTATCGTTAAACACCACATAATCGCCGTTGCCGACAATCAAAACCGAGGTGGGCGCGGCGTATTCCATGCGTATTTTGCTTGGCTTTTCAATGTAAAGCATACCTTCTGAAGTGGTGCCGTTGCTGGCGGTTTGTACAAAGCGGGCGTTTAGGCTTTTTATGCCGTTAAGATAATTTTCAATTTTGCTGATGTCAGAAGCGGTTTGCGCGTTGGCAGTAAAAGAGTATAATAAAAAACATGCCGTTAAAAATTTTTTCATCAGAAGTTTCCTTTGCTTAAAATTACATCAACTATAATATAGAGTACAATTTTGCAAAGAACAACTTTTTTATGCTGAATATTACAAAAAAAGCCTCTGTATATTATCACAGAGGCTGATGTCGGTTATGATAATTTAAAACGGATATAAATCAGCGGCTCCGTTATGCGCGCAAATCGGAAAATAGTTAAAATACAAGCTTGCAAGCAGCAGAGCAAACACCGGTACAAAAACTTTTTCAAACGGGAAGTGTGCGTGTCCGTTGTTTTTGGCTTTCATCCACTGATAAAAATCAGATGAGAAAATTAAAAGAGCGGCGCCGACCAATACGCTGAATAAAAACGGGTCTAAATATAAAATACCGATAACTTCAGCATGATATTGCATTTTGCCGATGTACATAAAACCAATCATGGCAACCGATAAAAGCAAAATTATCGGGTTGCGCCATTTGAAATTCCAATTTTTTTTATCAAACCATTTGATGGTCCAGTAGCCGAGCAAAACTAAAAACGCGCCCGCCCAAACGCCGACTACGCTGTCATCAACGCCAAGGCTGCGGGCAATTTCAAGCGAGGCGCCGATGGCGACCGTACAAACGGCGCAGGCCGGATTGGCAAGCGCTGATTTGGCTGAAAATAAAACGGCTAATAAAACAAGTGAGAGTAACATTTTAAAATCCTTTATAGGTTAAATTCTGATGTATTATTGAAGTAATGTTAAAAAAAATCAATACCTTTATTGTAGTTTCACACACATTACAAAAATAATACATATAAATATATCTACATATCCTCAGTGTCAATAAAAAATATCGGTTATCAGAAATATGGGGCACAAAAAAAATCTCCGGCTTAAACCGGAGATTTTGGAAGGTGATATAATTTAATATGCTTCACGAGCAGTTTGTTTAACAGCCATATTGGCGTGTTCTTGTTTGTTGACAAACTTGTTAAAATCTTGTTTAAAATCGGTAATGTCACCATATCCGGCGTCTTTGTAGGCTTTGGCGGATAAATAAATATAATCGTCACCGAACATGCAAGCACCATGATGAGCATTGTAACCGGCTTTGGCCGCTTTAAGCGCGGCAACGCTTTCTATGTCGGTTGCTTTTTTAACTTCATCAGCCGGATAGAGGTTAATGGTTTCAAGCGTGGAATTTAAAAGCTTAAAAATGTTAGCTTTTTCAGTTTTTGCGGCATTCAGAGTTTCTAAAAAACGCTGTCCGAAGGTTTTATTTGCATTATTCATCAGATATCTCCTTTCGGCATAATTATATTTATAAGCTTAATATATCACATTATACGGGGTAATGCAATACAAACCGTAACAAAAATGTAACAAAAAAGAATGTAAATTTAGTATTTGCGGTCAATGATAAATTGAGCCAGATTTTGTAAATCAACGCTTTTTTCACCAAAGGCGGCAATGGAGCCTTGAGCCTTGACAATTAAATCATTCGCAATTTTTTTAGCCTCATTTAAGCCGTAGCATGAAACAAAGGTAAATTTGTTTTGCGCGGCGTCTTTTTTAAGCGTTTTGCCGACTAATTTTTCATCGCCTTCAACATCTAAAATGTCATCGGCAATTTGGAATGCAATGCCAATGCAGCGTGAATATTCGGTTAAAATTTCGTATTGCTCATCTGTGGCGCCGCCGATAACCGCTCCGGCCTGACAAGCATACGAAAGCAGGCGTCCGGTTTTCATTTCCTCAATATGGCGGATAAGGGCAATCGGGTCAGGAGTTCGGGTAACGGTTTCAGCGTATAAGTCAAGCATTTGTCCGGCAATCATACCGTCATAAGCGCCGGCTCCGCGGGCAAGCAGGTTGATGAGTTTGATTTTTATTTTATCGCTGTACGGGGCTTTTGCAAGTTGCTCAAAAGCATAAGTCAATAATCCGTCGCCGGCCAAAATGGCGGTGGCTTCATCAAATTGCTTGTGACAGGTAGGTTTGCCGCGCCGCAAATCGTCATTATCCATGGCGGGCAAATCGTCATGAATTAAAGAATAAGTGTGCAGCATTTCAAGTGCTAAAGCGGCGTTAATGGAATCGGTAAAATCTTTGCCGAACAAGCGGGCGGTTTCATAAACCAAATACGGACGCAAGCGTTTTCCGCCGTTTAAAAGCGAATATTCCATAGCTTCGCACACACGCTTTTCAGGACCAATCGGTTTAGGAAAAGCTTGCGCGGCTTTTTGGTTAAAGCGGGTTGAATAATCGGTAATAACGGTTTTAATATCAGTCATTGGCATCAACATTGTCTAAGGGGCGGAGAGAGGGTTCACCTTCGGGTGAAAGTTCAATCTTTTCAATTTTGAGCTGAGCGGATTTTAATTTTTCCTCACAGAATTTTTTTAAGGCAACAGCTTGCTCATAGGCGGCGACGGCGTCGTCAAGTTTAATGCGCCCGCCTTCCAAATCGCGCACAATGGTTTCAAGTTTTTGCAAAGCTTCTTCAAAGCTTAAATTTTCAAGTTCTTCGTGTTTCATTTTGTTCTCCTGATTGAGGTATCTTATTATATCATTTTTATAATAGCAATCGTTTGTTTTGCCCTCTGTGTAAATTTTTAACGCGTTCAGTTTTGCCGCGGGGCTTTAATATTAAAAAAGACGAGTTATATTTACATCATGGTTTGCTAAAGGAGAATAATATGGAAAATGAAATTGAGAAAAAGTCGCAAATATTAAAGGCGGCGGCGAATGCCAAGCGGCTTGAAATTTTACATTGCATCAGCAAAAAAGAGCATAGCGTCGGCGCGCTTGAAAAGTTGATTGATTTAAGTCAGTCAGCGCTTTCGCAACATTTGGCGGTGTTGCGTCGGGCAGGCATTGTGAAAACCAGACGCAAAGCGCAGACCATATATTACAGCCTTAGCAATGAGCAGGTTAAGAAAATGTTGAAAATTTTTGATTTGTGATTTATAAGCTGAAGATATTGCCGCAAATCGGCGGATAAATATTTTTTATGAGGTGCTTTTATGACAAAAATCAGTTGGCCGGCAGGAACATTGCTTGCTCCGGTGCCGCCGGCGCTTATATCTTCAGGAACGCTTGAAAACCCTAATGTAATGACTGCCGCATGGACAGGCATTGTTTGCAGTGATCCGGCAATGACTTATGTTTCATTGCGCCCGAGCCGCTATTCGCATGAAATTATCAGCAAAAGCGGTGAGTTTGTGATTAATGTTCCAAATCTGCCGCTGGCAAAGGCTGTGGATTTTTGCGGAGTTAAATCAGGTCGTAATACCGATAAATTTAAGGCTTGCGGCATAACGGCGGCTTCATCGTCAAAAATTAAAGCGCCGCAGGTTAAAGAAGCGCCGATTTCGCTTGAATGCAAGGTGCGCTCGGTTACGCATTACGGCACGCATGATATGTTTTTGGCCGATATTGTGGCGGTTAATGTTGATGACGCTTATATCAACAAACAGGGCGGACTTAATTTGGAAAAGGCCGGATTGCTTGCTTATGCGCACGGATTTTATTATACGCTCGGACGGCAGCTCGGTAAGTTCGGGTTTTCAGTTGAAAAGGCCAAAACCGTTAAAAAGCGCCGCAAAATGCAGCAGTCGGTTGCCACAAAAGGTGATAAGCGCAAATAATCAGCAAAAATTTATTGACAAACGGTGTAAAATGTGTAAAAGCTTTGTTCTATCAAAGCTCAGGCGCTCTTAGCTCAGCAGGATAGAGCAACAGCCTTCTAAGCTGTGGGTCGGGCGTTCGAATCGCCCAGAGCGCGCCATTTTTTTTATTTTCGCTTTGACAAAGGAGTTCTCCATGGCAATCAAAAACATTTTTTGGGATGTTGACGGCGTATTGGCTAATTTAAATTACGCTTATTACAATTTTTTAACCAATCACCCGAAATATAAACCGCTTTATGGCAACATTAAATGGGAAGATTTGCCGAAGGTTTTGCCGATTGTGCCCAAATACGGCGCCTTGGAGCTTAAAACCCACCCGACTATGGGCGTGGAAATGGATTATGATTTTTGCCATTCTCCGGAGTTTTTTACCAATCGTCCGCTTTATGATGGCGCGATTGAGGCAATTAAAGAATTTGACAAGCTTGGTTACAAGCAGTTTACAATGTCGGCCACTTTTGATGTTGAAACCAAAAAGAAGCTTTTGAACGCTTTGTTGGCGCCGGTTGCCGATATTATCAAAATTGAGTGTGTTCAACACGGTAAATATATGCACGACACCGCCAAAGAAGATATGCTCAAAGAATGTTTTGAAAAATACGGATTAAAAGCCGATGAAACCGTTTTGGTTGACGACCGTATTTATAACCAGCATGCCGCTATTAATGTCGGCGCTCATCCGGTGCGCTTCCGCTGTGAATTTACTACCGACCTGCCGGAAGATTTGAAGTGGATACCGGAAGTGAAGAGTTATGAAGAGCTGAAGACCTTATTATCAACCATGAAATAGGTTGTGTCAGCTTGCGTCTAGCGGGCATCTGCTAGGGGTTTTCTCGCTTATGTAACTGTTTGTACACCGCGCTCCAAAACCCCGTCGCATCTGCCTCACTATCCGCAAGCTTTTTTATGACTCTTATGTAACTGTTTGTACACCGCGCTCCAAAACCCCGTCGTATCTGACTCATTCTCCGCAGGCTTAGATTATGTAGTATGGAATTAAAAAAACTCCCTGAACGGGAGTTTTTTTAATAGTGGCGTCGGTCTAAAACGGGTTACTGATAAAATAAAAGCGACAAGCTGAAAGTTCGCAATTATTACAAACCGCGTCCATTTCAGTTACGGTGATGTCGGTTAAGCATTTGCGCCCTGTTTGGCAAGAACTGTTACCGTAAAATGTGCCGTATTCTTTGTGAGGCGTCTCATCAGTGCTGGTTTGATCAATAATAACCCGACTTAGGCTGTCATTCCAGCCCTTGGCTAAACTTAAAAAATTATAACATAGTTCTTGTTGTGATTTCTTAAAATTCCAGCCGATACCGATTGTTTTGAGGTAAACATCGGTAAAAATCCAAACGCCGTTGCCGAAAGAATCTTGTAGCTCTGTAGCTACATTTTCCTTAGGTTTCAATCCGTCCGGTACCCAACCGCTTTTAACTATAATTTGAGTTAAGTAAGCGTTGCCGTTGGCATCAGCATATAACAATGATTTATCGGTTGCAAATTTGGTAAAAACGGTAGCAAGCAGTTGGTTGGCAGCTTCAATTGTTTTGTTTATTTTGTATTTATTCATCGCCTTTGAGTATCCGGCAATCGCCCCGACCGACAGAACGCCGATTATCGCCAGAACTCCTAACATCTCAACCATAGATCTTCCGAATTGTGTATACATGAGCTAAAATCTCCTCAAATTAGTTGTTTTGAGAAGATTTTAGCTCGCGTTTTTTTTTTGCAATATTTACGAGTCCGGGGTGTGTATAAGTTGTAAGACCACCCCGGCGCTTTCACCGCCACCCCTCCATAGAGGGGAATTTAAGGGCGCGGAATATGTATAAGTTGTGGATAAAGGTTTTGACAAAAGGGAAAATATGATGTATAAGGGAAGCAAATTAAACCAAAAAGAGAGGTTAAAATGAGCAGAAGAGATGAGATTAAAGTATATAACTCGGTTGAAGAAAGAGTTGATGATTACGAGAATTATAAAGACGATTGGGATTATGATGCCGATAAACGAGAAGGCAGGCACAAGAGTGGTCTTGAAATGCGTTTTATGATATTAGACCGAGCCAAAATAGAGCAACCAAACTTGGTTGAATGGCAAAAGAAGATGGAAGCTGAAGGCTTAACCGAACACGAAATTAAGCAGTATCGTGTAATGTTGCTTAATCAGTTTGCGGTGATGTTAGACGAGAATCCGCCGGAAGAAAAAGAGCCGACGATTGATGAGAGAATTAAAAAACTTGAAGAGGCTGATAATATTAATTTACAGCTTATCAAAAGCCATTATCATTATTCGGAAGAAAAGATGCAACAATTAGAGGAAGAGATGCGAAAGAATCGTGAAGAATTACGTAAGGAGTGGACAGAAGAAGAGGAAATAGAGAAAAGAAAGCCGGTTGAGCAGAGGATTAAAGAACGTGAAGAAGCTAATGAAAAGACCATACGAGGATTACTAGAGGATGGAAATTCGGCAGAAAGTGTAGCTCGTTTTGCGGAAAAATTACGAAGAGAGCGTGAGAGGTTGCGCAAAAAATGGGAGCAAGAAGAGCGGTTACAGAAACTGGAAAACATAAAAGAAAAGTTTAAGGGCAGTAAAGAGGATCGCTAATGAGGAATCCGGATTTAACCGATAATGATACTCTAATAAAGATACCCAGTCACAACAACCATCTCATCACACTACCAAAACCAACAATAACACCGGCAGAGAATAAGGTTTTGCGCTGGTAAAGGGGAATAAAAATTAAGCCTCTGAAAATCAGAGGCTTTAATGTTATTCGTTATCAGAATTATCGGGGCAGGCGGGCTCTTTTACCACCACTTTAACCCGTTTAACTCTCATGCGGCCGGCGGCGATAACTTCATAAACGCAAAGGTCATCTTCAACTTTATCGCCGACTTTGGGAGCGCGTCCGATAAGTGTGAATACATATCCGCCGATGGTGGTTTCGTCGCATTCACGTTGCGGCAAACCCATACATTCATAAGCGTCTTCAATCAATACTTTACCGTCAAATTCACAAACTTTTTCATCAACTTTATGAATTTCTTCCATACCGGCAATGTCATGTTCGTCTAAAATATTGCCGACCAATTCTTCTAAAATATCTTCCATTGAAAGCAAACCCGCGGTTCCACCGTATTCATCTACTACAATCGCGATATGAGTGCGCTTGCGCATCATCAGGTGCAAGACCTCTGAAATTGATTGATTTTCAGGCACAAACAGAATCTGACGAGCAATTTTGTTTAGGCGACCTTTTTCAAGTTTTTCTTCACAATGTTCCAGTAAATCGCGAATGTGAATCATGCCGACCACATTGTCGCGGTCTTTATCGCAGAGCGGGTAGCGGGTGTGTTTGCTGCGCTTTACCTGACTCATAACTTTATCAAAGGTATCATTTAAAAATAAGCACTGCATGTCTTGCCTTGGCACCATAACTTCATGGGCGCAGATTTCAGAAAAATCAATCGCGTTTTGGATAATATCGCGTTCGGTATCGTCAATTACGCCGCCGCGTTGCGAAGCGTTGACAATCAGCTTAATTTCTTCTTCAGAATGGGCGGCGTCATGTTCTGATGCCGGTTCAACACCTATTAAGTGCAAAATTTTGATGGTTATGGTATCCAAAACCCAAATGAACGGGTAAAAAATGCGCTTAAACATATAAAGCGGATAAGCAATTATCAGCACAAATGTTTCGGTTTTTTGAATAGCCAAAGACTTAGGAATAAGCTCGCCCAACACAACGTGCAATAAGGTGATTAAACCAAAGGCAACCGCAATGCTGACAGAGTGCAGCAAAATAGGGTTTTGGGAAAATATTTCACCGAATAAATCTTCAAATAAGTGGGCAACCGCCGGTTCGCCAATCCAACCTAAACCGAGCGAGGCAAGGGTAATGCCGAGCTGAATGGCGCTTAAATACGAATCAAGATGCTCAGTAACTTTTAGGGCAATAGCGGCTCTTTTGTTGCCGTTCTTTATCATTTCCTCAAGCTTGGTGCGCCTGATTTTAACAATTGCAAACTCTGATACCACAAAAAACGCGTTAAAGAAAATTAAAATTAAAACGAAAATAAATTTTAACAAATAACCATATATCGGACTCATTTTTTTATAATAACCTATACTATTTACATAACAGCAAAATATTATGCGTAACATTCGCCGTTGTCAATAATCTTGTTGCAATATTTATGAAAAATCATTATTCGCCGGAGTTTTGGTTAACACAGTTAATGCAGGCCGCTAACTTGATTTTATGATAGTTGTCCTTAAAATAGTTTTTAGATTTTTTGCCTTTAAGTTTGTAAATGGTAAGCACGTAACCGATCATTACCACCATTGAGGCGCCGAACCATGCAATCGGGCTGGCGTAAAATATGCCTTTGTAGCCCATAACATGCGCCAAATAAATGGCGGCAAATGAACGCATACCGAGTTCGGTAAAACCGGCAATCAGCGGAATTAAAGATTTTCCCATACCTTGCAGGGTGTTGCGGAAAATAAAAATCATACCGAGGAAAAAGTAAAACAGCGTGCTGATGCTTAAATAAAATTTACCGGTATTGATAATAAATTGGTTGCCGTCTTTAATAAATACTGAAATCATATCGCTGCCGACATAGCGTACCAACAATGACATAAATATGCTGATGGCAAGCGAGGTTAAACCGGCAATACGCACGCCTTTGCGAATACGGGTAACTTTTCCGGCGCCCCAGTTTTGAGCAGCATACGTGGCCATGGCGATACCTAAGGCAACCAGCGGCTGAGTGGCAACCTGCTCAATGCGCAAAGCGGCGGTAAAGGCGGCGATAACATCAGCGCCAAAGGAGTTGCACACGCTTTGAATAATCATCATACTTAACGAGAGCACCGAAAACTGAATTGCCATCGGTACGGCAATATGTAAATGCACCCGCATAAAAGCGCGGCTGAACTTCCAGTCTTCAGCTTTAAGCCGCATAATCGGAAATTTTTTGTACATGTAAACAAGGCACAAAATAACGGAAATAAAAATGGCGCAAACGCTGCCGATTGCCGAACCGACCACGCCTAATTTAAAATGATAAATCAGCGTAAAGTTAAAGGCGATGTTAAGCAAAGTTGAAAATACCAAAAAATAAAGCGGAGTTTTGCTGTCGCCCAAAGCGCGGATAAAACCGGAAAGCAAATTGAAAAACACAATTAAAATTAAGCCGCCGGTCAAAACCGACATAAATTTATAAGCGTCTTCCATAATTTCAGCCGGAACGTTCATAATTTTTAACAGCGGGCGCAAAAACAATACCAAAAACACGGTGATTAAGCCGCTTAAAATTCCGGCGGCAATCAGCGAATGAGTAATGGAGCTGCGCACGCCTTTATAATCGCCGGCGCCGAAGCGTTGCGCCGTTACCACGGTCAGGCCTCCGGTAAACCCGAACGCAATTAACAAAAACACAAAATAAATCGGGGCAGTGGCGCCGACTGCCGCCAATGCTTCAATTCCGATTAAACGGCCGACAATTAAAATATCGGAAATTTGATATAATTGCTGAAACAGATTGCCGATTAACAGCGGCAATGCAAACATAAGTATCAGTTTTGCAGGTGAGCCGGCAGTCATATTTTGAACCATTATTTTCTCCGTGATAATTTGAAGCAAAATATACCCATCATTTTTAAATTGTAAATATTTATTTTTTTTGTTTGCAAAATTTTTTCAGGCAAAATAAAATTTGTCTTGACATTGAGGATATATAGCTTATACAATACATATAAAATTTGTAATGTTTAATTGAAAGGTAACAATTATGGAAAAAGCCAAAAACGTGAAAGAATTTGTTGAGCGTATGGACAACCGCAAAAAAGTTAATCCGAAAGATTTGTCCTCGGATCAAGATTTGACCATCGCTATTATGAACTTAATTTCAATAGAAGAACACTTGGTGTTTTCAGGCGCTAAAACCGGCAAACCGGCATTTTATGATTTGATTGAAGAAGTTCGTCAAACCCGCAAAGAGTTAATGCAAAAAATTATTCCAGCGTATGAAGGCGAGGTTTGGTGTATATCAAAGCACTTACTTGCAACCTGTATGCGTCTTATGGAAGTTGGCACCAAGCAACAGAGTTTGGGCAACAAAGAACAGGCTTATGCTTTGTTTAACAAGGCTTATGATATGTATTGTCTGTTTTGGGGCTTAAATATGAATATGCTTCAGGTTGAAAACCTTAAATGGGTTGAAGACAGTCTTGCCGATGTTAAAAAAATCAGCAAAAAAGTAGATGAAGAAATGGCTAAAATTCCGGCGGCTACCGTTTCTGAAGCTGTTACGGAAGAAAAACCGCAAGGCACGCTTGCCAAAATGAAGGCATTTGTGCGCAAAGCCGTTGATTGTTGCATTGAATAAGCGGAGTTGAAATAATTATGAAAAAGCTTTTATTTGCATTATGCACGGCATTTTTTATGCTTACGGGCTGCGGACAAAATGACGGGTTTGATTCCGGCAAAATTTATTACTTTTACGCTGAAAATTGCGGGCATTGCCGCGCAGCAAGCGCTTATATCAATAAACACCACCCCGCTTTAGAGATGGTTAAAGTTGATGTTGCCACTAAAGAGGGGTTTGACTTAATGGTTAAAGCCGCTAAAAAGTTTAAGCTCGGCAACCAAATCGGAACTCCGATGTTTGTTATCGGTGATAACTATGTTATGGGGTGGGCGCCGCGTCAGACCGCCAAGTTTGAGGCTTTGATTAAACCGTACTTAAAATAATTGTAACTGAAAACTAACTTGAAAGCCGCTTAATAAACAGCGGCTTTGGGTTTATTTATACAATACAGCGATATTACAAGCAATGCCTGAGCAAACATCGCATACGACGTCAGTATCATTTAAGGTCATGTTATGAAGGCATTTGCTGTTTTTTGTGCAATAATTATCGCCTTTGATGGCTTGCCCAACGTTTTGCGAGCCGCTTTCCGTATGCTGTATGGTGTTTACCTGCCATAAGTTGGCAGAATTTTCTTTGGCGGCAAATAAAATGTTGCGGCATATTTCTTTATCTTGAGCCGTTGGTTGAAGCCTAAAAACAATACCTCCGAAATCATTTTGAGCCTGAGTTCCATCGGGACGGGAATATTTTACATTGTTGTAGTATACGGACAGAGTTCTTTTAAAGTATTTTTCTTGCAATGTGTTGGCGCCAATTAAAGTAATGCCGTCAGGAAGCATATTCATTTTATATAATAAAGTGCTATAATTGCTTACGCTGTCGGAAGTGTGTTGGAGTTTATCTTTGACGGACAGCACGTTGTTAATCAGCATATTAACTGCCTGAGCGTGTTGATTTAATTTGTACTTCATCATGGCCTTGGAATAACCGGCGATTGCCCCGACGCTCAAAACGCCTATTATCGCCAAAACCCCGAGCATTTCCACCATACTTCTTCCGTTTTCTGATTTCATAATAAAAATCTCCTCAAATTGTTGCATTTGAAAAGATTTTAGCTTGCGTTTTTTTTTTGCAATATTTACGAGTCCGGGGTGTGTATAAGTTGTATTTATTTATCCAAAATCAAAATTTTACGCATATACTTATTATCGGTTGCAACTTTACTGAGAGATTATGATGAAAAAATATTTGTTAATACTTGCTTTGTGTTTATTTGCTTTTTCTGCCGAAGCCACAGAACTTAATGATTACAGCTCATTATACGGAACTTGGCAGCCGCGGGGTGAAGAAGGCGAAATTTTCAGCGGAGAAGTGCGGATTATGGCGCTTAAAGGCAGAGCTGGAAAAATGTTGTTGCTTTACGATGACTTAAAGCACGGTATAGCTTGTTCATTTGTGACGCAGGAAGATCCGAAAGATGTGATGTGTATGGGAGGAATCGTCAACAAAACCGATATAACCCCTGATGACCGCATAGATTTAGTATTTACGCCTTTTGAATCCGGTTATGTGGTAATGACTTTTGAATTACAAGGCGATGTGCTTGAAGTGTTCGGGATAGGTATTAAAGGCTTTACCGAACATGCGCGTAAAAACTTAATGAGCGTTTTAACCAGAAAATAGAAGCATTAAATTAAAGGAGCTATAAATGAAGACAAAAATTTTATCAGTGTTATGCGCAGTGTTATTGCTTGGCGCCTGCCAGAAAAAAGATGAGCCTAAAAGCTATTTGGATACCAACACCTACAATATTGAAGATGAATTTTCATTATCGGTTTTGATGTATGATGAACATAACACCTTGGTTCTGCAAGCTTTGGGGGTTGAAAACAATAATCCTGACCAGCGGGCGCAAATTGAGGCAATCGCCCGAGAAGACGAAAACAGAGTTTTTGATGCCGAACTCCGAGTTTATTATATGCACGGCCTTATGAATCAGCTTGAACTTAAAAAGCAGCTTATTGCGCAAATGCAGCAAGAGAATATAAATTTGCTGAATAAAAAGCGTCCGTTAGATATAAAAGCGTTACATCGGGTGTTAGGAACGTATGTTGATAATTTAGATGCGGCGATGGATAAGCAAAAAGAACGCGGTATTCCTTTGGAAGGAGCGGTTGTGGATTATATAATGTTTAATCCGCAAGTGGATTGGCGTATATTTGAGCAAGGATTACCGGTTCCAATGATTAATTCGGCAATTAAAATCGCGGCATCGCGCTTTGACAACATAAAAGTTTATGATGACGCTATGGCTTGTCTTGATAAGGCTTATAAAAATGAGAATGCCAATAAAACGGCGAGTATGGATAATTGTATGCAGGAGTACCGCACACAACTTTCGGCTGAGGCGGTAAAAGTTGTTGAACAGTTGAAACCGTATAAAGCACATTTTGCTATTGGCAGACCGGTGCCTCCTACTGAAGAAATGGAAAAACAAGTTTCTGAAGATGGGGCTTATCATCAGTGGGTTCCCAAAAAACAAGCAAAGTAATTATCTGATGATGATATAAAGCAAGCATTGATCAGACGCGCAGAATTTGCAAGCGTCGTCAATTTTTTGCATTGTCATATCTTTAAGGCAGGTTCTGTCGTTAAAGCATTCTTTGTCACCGTATATGTAATTACTCCATTCAACTTTATCGCTGTAATCGTTGCGGAAAAATATTGCATTAATATCGGCATGATTTTCTTTAGCGGTAATAATAGTGTTGCGGCAGGCTTCAATGCTGTGGCTGCTTTTATCAATGTATTCAATAACTCCAAGATAATTGGTGTTGTGATAATAAACTGATATTGAATGTCCGAAAACATCGCGAAGATAGAGATTATTGCCGCGATAATGTTTCATTTCTTGAGGGATTTCTCCCAGTTTATCAAGTATAGGAGCAAGGTCATATTGGTTGTCGTCAGGGTTTTTCAGTTTCAAATCGTTATAATAACGAAGAGATGCGTTGATGATGGTGTTTAACTGCTCAGCCTGTTTGTTAAGTTTATATTTCATCATCGCCTTGCTGTAACCGCTGATAGCACCGACAGACAGCACCCCGATAATCGCGAGCACGCCCAACATCTCCACCATAGAACGACCGGTGCTCGCGTCTAGCGGGCACCTGCTAGGGTTTTTCTCACTCGTGTAACTATTTGTACACCATGTTCCAAAACCCCGTCGCATTAGCCTCATTCTCCGCAGGCTTGGATTATTTTTTAGGATAAACATCAGAAAATCTCCTCAAATTGTTAAATTTAAGAAGATTTTAGCTCGCGTTTTTTTTTGCAATATTTACGAGTCCGGGGTGTGTATAAGTTGTATGTAAATTGGCACTATAAGAAATTCCCCTTCTAAAGCAAGGTGCAGACCTTTTAAAAATTCCCCTCTATGGAGGGGTGCCGAAGGCGGGGTGGTTTCATCAGTATCTGACAACATATTAAACGTTTGTTTTTCTGTTACAAAATCTGCAAATCAAATATAGTTTTCAGTATTATTTTTCACCACCCCGTCGGCGTTCCGCCGCCACCCCTTCTCAGGATGGGAATTAAAAAAAAGCCGCCATAAAGGCGACTTGTTTTTATGGCGTCAGCAGCGGGACTTACAGCTTGTTTTCTAATTTCGCTTCGTGGCGCTGTCGCTTCTCGCTCAAATAAGAAAACTGCGCCGCTCACAACGAAAACCTCCACCGGAGGTTTTCTATCGGTTCGCGCCCTCTCGGTTTCAAGTCCCCGATTCTTTATGCCATAAAAAAGACCACGCTAAAGGTGGTCTTTTTTATGGCGTCAGCGGCGGGACTTACAGCTTGTTTTCTAATTTCGCTTCGTGGCGCTGTCGCTTCTCGCT
>CABQIK010000023.1 GCA_902464275.1 uncultured Alphaproteobacteria bacterium
AACTTAGCGTCAAACAACGCCGATTGCGACTGCAAATTCAACCCTGATACATCTGAAGAGGATATTGTGTCTTTGGTGGTGTAGGTGGTGTCAAAACCGTTATTAACAATTTCTGAACTCATTAACAAGTTGCCGGAAATGGAATCTTTAGCAACAAATTTAGAGTTTTGCGTTGCCAAGACCGTTCCACCAATAGACGAAAGGTCTATAACGTCTGAAATAAGCTCTCCGTCTTGGAATAGTTTACCGCCATTTAAAACAATAGCATTGTTTTTACAGTTTGAACCAGTGCAAGAAGTTCCGTCAATGGTAATTGTACCATGGTTATAAACTTTGACCGTACTGTCTTCTGCCCAAATTCCGTATGCTTTCTCTGCACCGTCAATCGTGATTGTTCCGCTATTTTTAATAGTAGTGCCGCTAGCTCCATAGATACCAATTGCCGTTCCACCTTTTTCGGTTTTGGCGGAGTAGGTTGTATCATCAGAAGTATCATCATCGGTTAAATTATCATCGGTAAAATCGGTTCGTGTGATGATAATATCTCCGGAATTTTCAACAGTTCCGCCGTTGCCATACATACCAATAGCCACACCATCTCCAAGATTGTGTATCTTTACCGTTCCGACAATTTTATTGCCCTGATTAAATTTATCATAGCTATAATTATAACTATTTTCGCCATATATGCCAATGGATAAGCCGTCTCCCATATTGGCTAAGGAAATTGTTCCGATGAGATTTTTACTGCTGGAATAATCATCTATAAAAACATTATTCCAAGAATTTTTACCGTATAAACCATAAATATTTCCATTTCCTTTATTTACAATTGAAATTATACTTTTGCTGGTACTAACGTATCTGGTTTGAATAATATAAAATTGGTCTCCAACATTATAGCTTCTATCATCAGCGTAAATTCCATAACTGTTGCCATTGCCGTCATTTGTGATTTTAATAATTCCGAGGTCATTTGTATAATCGCCAATGGTTCCGTCACTACCATCACTATACATTACATTACAACCAGATTGAGCTTTGATACCATAAATATTTCCATTGCCGTGATTATCTATAGATATTATTCCGTTACTATTGAAATAAGCATTTATACCTTTATTTTTACCATATATTCCATAGATGTTACCGTTTCCATAGTTTTCAATTGAAATAGTACCTGTACTATAATAGTGTGAATTAGCTGAATTACCTAGAGATGTGAGATTATACATTCCATAAACATTGCCAGAGCCATTGTTTGAAATAGTGATATTTCCAGTCGCATGAGAATAAGAATTTTTGATTCCTAAATCTTTTCCTGATTCTGAGGATGAACCCATTATGCCATATATATCGTTATTCCCTGTGTTGTTGATGAAAATTTCGCCATTGTCTTCAAAAGCATTAGCTCCGTAATAATATTTATGAAGAAAGCCTTCTGCTTCAATTCCATTTAGAATATTCATTCCATAGACGGTTTGCGCATCTTTACTATCTATATTAATATTGGAGTTATTTATAGGATTTTCTGTTCCAATAATCTCTGGAGATTTTAACACACATTCACCAACCGCATTTTTTTCATAATATTGTGTACAGGAATCGCATAATGTTCCTGTGTAACCGGTTGGGCAAGAACAAGCAGCACTGGTTTGTGTACTGCCGTTTTGACAATCAAGTTTAGGGTAAACGTTTCCGTCAATTTCTATATAACCATCAGCCAGCAAATCGCATAAAGTTCCGGTATAGCCAGTTTGGCAAACACAAACTTTTCCGCTTTGCGTGCCGTGTACACAATTTAATTTTGTTGTCGTGTCGTCATTATTGTTATCAGAAGAAGATGAACTGGAAGAACCTCCACCACCGCCGGCTGCAAGTGCAACACCGCCGCCGACTGCGGCTAAACTGGCAACTGTCCAACCTGTTGCTTTCATACCTAAAAATGTACTTTTTCCGCTAATTTTAGAAACACAGCTACTGTTTTTATTGGCACCGTAATAGGCTAGTAAATCGGCTGATTGTTGGTCTTTGTCTTTCAAAGCCAAGCAATATGCTGTATTGCCATTTTTATCTGTAACGTCTATATTGTTGACATAATATAGAGCGGTTGAGTTGTTGTTTTTGGCATACCAATAAATTTGCTGTGCGGTGGGGGCTGCAGCATTAACATTTGCAGTTAAACTAAAAAATATACCGGAGATGATAAAATATTTTTTCATAGCTTTACTCTTTTGTAGAATTGAAATAGGATTTAATGAATTTGTCACGAAGGTTTAGCGGTTGGGATAAATCTAAATAGAAGTTTTCGGTGGCGATAAGCCAAAATATTTTATCAACCTGATAGGCTGGCACGTTAACGCTATCTGCCATTTCTTTTATAATGCGCAAAACTTCTTGTTCAGAGGTATGCTTGTCTGTCAGTTTAAGTCCTTTTAACATGTTGATGAGGTGAACATCTGGTTTGCTGTAATTTATAAAGCCGAGTTCTTTCAAAAAATCACAAGTAAGGGCAAAACCAAAACCGGTAATCTTTTTGCTGATTTTTTGAGGAATATCGGGGTTAAAGCTATGCTGTCCGCCTAATGAGGATTTAAATTCTTCAATGTTATTAAATTCTGACAGCCATTTAGCACTGTCAATAGCACCTTGTAGCCAAATTTTCCAAGATTTTTTAAATTTTGTGTTGTCTGAAAAGTTTTTAGAATTTTTTAGTTTGGTTAATAGCCTTTCAACATCATTTTTGGCGATTTCTTGAAAATTATATGGTGTTTTTAATCCTAATGCAGAAAGGATTTTATCTTTGTTATTGTCATATTTTATGACATTGGGCATATAACTACGATTTTGCAGCGACATTAAAAAGCGGTCGTAAACCGTATCTAATGTAGCGTTAGGGGTAAAAATATTGTTCAGGGGATTAAAATATTTTTCAAGTTCATGCGGACTAATGCCTTGTTGCTGTGCTCGTTTTTGTAAATAAGCATAGGCAAAGTCATAAATTTGTTTGAGCTGATTTTTTGTATATGTTGCCATAATTACCTCCGGTTAAAGATAAAGCCGCTTATCATAAGGCGGCTGGAGGCTTCAAACTTCGTCACTAACAGAAGTGCAACATATTCAGTATATTAAGTTGCCCTCCAGCCGTGAAGACCGGAAAGGCACGAAAATGTCGGATTTCGTATCCGTTAGTGACAGGAGGTTTGAAGACCTCATTATCAACAACTGTTGATAACGCAGTTACTATATAAAAAATATAAGTATAAATCAATATTTATTTTTGCACCTTTGCAAAACATCAAAAGGTGCAAAATTTTTGCTTGACTTTAATATGCTATCAAGACACAATACAGTTATTGTTTTAACCGAGGCGTATTTCATTGTGAGTTGGTTTATAAGCGTTTCGGGTGAAGCTGTTCAGCTCTTTAACAATGACCGAACCTTCTCTTCACCGCAAAAGGTAAACTTTTGAGGAAAGAAGGGTATTCAGGTCTATTTTTTTTGATTATCTATTCTTCCTTTTTACGGTGAACTTCGGGTAACCTTAATAAGGAATATAATCATGTTTGTAGCAAATAATAAGCAAAATAAACTTTCGGGGCAGGCAAAACTTTTATATAATGCTAAAAAACATAAATTAGTGTTGTGGATTGATGAAAAAGTAGTTTGGCATTATAAATTTAAGGCTAGAAACACAAGCAATATTGAACGTGTTTTTGCTTATATTATGAACAATCCGTGGCAAACCATAAGCTTAAGCGAATTATGCGAGAAAGCAGGATTAAAACCTACGCCAAGCCGTATACTTAAAACCAGACAAGCTTTTAATTGCGCGCCTGATAAGTTGACCAATCATGAATATTTTTATAATTATCGTTTAGATGATGAAATTAAAAAGGTGTTCAGAAGAGGAAAACTGCCTTTAGAAATTGCCGGTTATTTTTTTGACTTGCATTATAAAAACGTGGTGTTTATCCCCATAATAAATGTTTTTTAAGCTTAAACGTTGGTTTAAATTGACCGGTTGGAGGCATAAAAAAAGCCGGAGAAATCCGGCTTTTAGTTTTTTTTAAGATGTTTTAATTTTGCGGGTTATATTGGTAAGGGTCGGCTTTTTCTTTGCCATGATATACATCAGAGGCTTCGTCAAAGCGTTCGCCCAAACGAGATTTTAATTTACCGGCGCTACCTTCGGTGTCGGAAATTTGTTTAGAAATTTCAGTTCCGGTGTCAGTGGTGTAGCCTTTAATCCAATTCCACTGATTTTCAGGGGTGATGCCATAGCCGAACCACATAATTAAAACAGCAATGCCGATTAATCCGATTAAATAAATTATAGCCTTCATTTTAAGCTCCCATAAATTATTAAAGATGAACCTAATATAACTGCAATAACTTAATAACTATTTAATACGTTTTATGAAAAAATATTTTCCGGCGTGTAGCCGCCAAGGCGAAAACTTTCAGCGTTTAAATAGCGATAATTACGCTCAAGTTTATTGATTTTTTGCATATCGTTTTCATCTAAAGTTAAATTAAGCGCCGCTAAATTTTCGCGCAGGTGATTTTCATGCACCGATTTAGGAATGACAACAATGCCGCGCTGCATAAGCCATGCTAAAATTATTTGTGCCGGAGTTGCGTTTAAGCGGGCGGCAATTTCGGTAATGGTTGTATCTTCCAAAAGTTTAGGCTCGTTTTGATGTTTAAGCGCGGCGGCGCGGTCTGATGAGCCGAGCGATGAATATGCGGTCATGGCAATCAGATTTTTGTTGCAAAAATCAAAAAGCTCCGTTTGCTGCAAATAGGGGTGGCATTCCACCTGATTGACTGCCGGTGCAATACTGCCGTTGTCAAGTAAACGCTGCAGATTTTTTACCCCAAAATTGGAAACGCCAATAGCTTTAACCAAACCGGAATTATATGCTTTTTCCATCTCTGCCCAAGTTACTTCAAGCGGAAG
Organism: uncultured Alphaproteobacteria bacterium; assembly: GCA_902464275.1. GTDB lineage: Bacteria > Pseudomonadota > Alphaproteobacteria > RF32 > CAG-239 > CAAFZY01. The sequence continues at coordinate 4,964 of CABQIK010000023.1, forward strand.
GTCGGAGAGGGGAATCATATCAGTGTCTGCGGTCGGAACTTCAGTGTTTTTGCGTTGCGCCACCGGCCAGTGCATGAGCCACAAGTCTAAATAATCGCACTGTAAATCGCGCAAAGTTTGTTTTAAGGCGGGCAACACGTCTTCAGGGGCGTGCGAATCGTTCCATAATTTGGAAGTTATGAACAAATCTTCACGCTTTAGGTTATCTTCAGTAAATGCGTCATGAAAAGCTTGTCCGATTTCAGCCTGATTGTTGTATACGGAGGCACAGTCAAAGTGAGTGTAGCCGAGTTTTAACGCCCACCGAACCGCGCTGTAAACTTCGCCGGCGCCTGATTTCCATGTTCCGAGACCGATAAGCGGCATTTTTGCATCTGTATTCAGTTTTACATATTTCATTTTGTGCTCCTTGTTGGTTGGTATGCGTTTAATATAATAAATGTTTGGAGCGATTAAAGAGCTGGAAATCGGTATATTCGCTTGTGAGTATATAAAATTATGCTTGCATAAATGACAAACATATACTAAAGTCTATACCGTATTGTACAAACAATAAATACAACGTAAAAAAACTTTATAAAGGATATTCGGATATGAAAAAAACTTTATTGCTTGCAGGTGTTGCCAGCGTATTTGCTCTTAATGCCAACGCACTTGAATTGACCCCGTATGCAGGTGTTGATTATAACTATTCTATGCTTCATCATGATGCTTCTATGGATGCTATTATGGCCGGACAAGCTCATTCAGCTTCAGTTGTTTTGGGTACCAAAGTAACTCCTTATGCCGGTGTTGAAGCTTTTTATCAGCTTTCTAAAAAAGAACACAAAGCTGACAATCGTTCACAACTTCAGGCTTATGGCGCTGATGTTTTGGGTTACTTGCCGCTCGGCTGCTATGGCGAATATGAAGTTTTGGCTTCTGCCGGTTTGGGTCAGTACACCGCAAAATATAACAAAGATCAGGACAGCGGTTTAGGTTATCGTTTGGGCGCAGGTTTGCAGTACAACGTTACCGACAACTGGGCAGTTCGCGCTATGTACCGTCATGTATGGGTAGACAAGAATGTTCTTGATTGCGTAAATGAAGTTTCATTGGGTGTTAGATATTCTTTCTAAGAGTATGACTCGTACTTAAATAAAAAATCCGGAATTGCAAATTCCGGATTTTTTATTGCTTGTTTTCTGTAAAAATATAAATTATCTTGAAAAGAGGTTTTAATTTATAAGGAGATGTTTTTATGCGTTTGTCTTATGCAGTGCTTGCCGCCGCTTTAGGCTTTGTTCCGTTATGTAAAGCCGCCAGCGTGAGCGAGAGCAAAAATTTAGAAATAAGTATTTACAATAATAATCTGGCGTTGGTTAAAGATACCCGCGATGTTAATTTGCAAAAAGGCGCAAACAATGTGGCCTTTGAAGGAGTTGCTGCGCAAATAAAACCGGAGAGCGTTTTGTTTACGGGCGAGGGTATCGGCGTTAAAGAATATAACTATGATTATGACTTGCTCACCAATCAAAACATTATTGAAAAATCGGTCGGAAAAACGGTAAAAACCGTTATTCAGAATCCGACAACCGGCGAAAATATTTTTGATAAAGCTAAAATTGTGAGCGCTAACGGCGGTATGCCGGTGTTGGAATTTTCATACGGAATTGAGCCGCAGTTTGGCGGGCGTTTGGTGTTTGAAAATCTGCCGGAAAATTTGCATAATAAACCAACGTTAGCGGCTAACATTACCAGTGTTTCAGCCGGTGTGCATGAGTTGATGCTGGCGTATTTAACCGGCGGAATTTCATGGAAGACCAATTATGTTGCCAACGTTAATAATGACAATACGCTTGACTTAAACGGTTGGGTTGCCATTAATAACCGTTCGGGCATTGATTATAAAGACGCTAAAGTGCAGTTGATTGCAGGCGATGTTAATCAGGTGTATGACGGCGGAATCGCGCGTCCGATGTATGCAACCCGCATGATGGCCAAAGCTATGGTTAATGATGCGGCCGCAGTAGAATCGGCGGGAGCGGCGCCGCAGCAAATCAGCGGTTATCAGCTGTATACTTTGCCCGATAAAACCGACATTAAAGATAACCAAACCAAGCAGGTTATTTTGATTGAACAAAACAAGGTTAAATACGCTAAAGAAGGGCGATTGTATTCGGCTTTATATTTCGGCGGCGATTATCAGTCTTCATTTGAAAAAGCGCATCCTGATATGTATTACATTATGCACAATACTGAAGAAAATAATTTAGGCTTGCCGCTGCCTGCCGGCGTGGTTCGTTTTTATGAAAACGATGATAACGGCAGTATGCAGTTCATCGGTGAAAACTCTATCGGTCATGTGGCCAAAGGCGAAAAAATTGAGCTTAATTTGGGTAGTTTCTTTAATATTTTTGCAGACGGGAAAGTACTAAAAGTAAACAAAGTTTCGGAGAAAAAAATTGCCGATATTGTGAATGGTTGCCGCAAAGCAACAGTAGTGCGCAACTATGATGCGGAAGTTACTTTTAACAATGGCGGTAAAACGGCGGAGAGAATCATCTTTAAGCAGAGCATTAATCAAAACAGCAAGGTTATTGCTGAGAGCATTAAAGGCAGCTTAAAAGATGTGAATAACTATGAATGGGTGATTGATTTGGCGGCAGATTCTGAAGCTAAACTCACCTTTACCGTACAAACTTCATCAGATGAACGCGTGTGCCAATAACACTTTGTAACGCTTATGAAAAAAAACACTCCTGAATGTTTATTCGGGAGTGTTCTTCATATAAGTAAAACTTATATTATATGTCTTATTTCTTGCTGGTTTTTGAAGTGCTTTTAGCAGCAACTTTTTTAGCAGAGGTGCTTGAAGAAGCACATGTTTTTTTGCAAGAAGCTTTTTTGCTACATTTTGAAATTTGTTCCACAGCCATAGACCAGAATTTTTCATCTTGTCCTGACGGGCAACCGGCATTCTGCCACAGATAGTAAGCGGCTTCACGAATGCAGTTTTCATTACAATTTGACATTATAATATCTCCATAAATAAGTTTTCAACAAAATCAATATATAATCGTTTTTTTAATCAGTCAATAATAAATAATAAGAAAATTTACAGATATTTTTTGTGATTACGCAATTAATGCCTTTACAGATAAAAAATAGTCTTTTATAGTGTGAAACAAGTATTATTTTGGTCATATCAATGTTGGAGGTTTAATGGAAAACTTATTATCAAAAGAAGAAATGGAAGCCGTTATTAACGGAGACCACGGCAATGTGTTTGCAGTGCTTGGCATTCACCGCGATAAAGGTTCAAAAAACGTGTTTGTCAGAGCATATTTGCCTAAAACAAATTCAGTGGAATTGCTTGATGAAAATAACAATTCGTTGGGCATGATGAGCAAATTGGACAATCGCGGTTTTTATCAAATTAATTTGGGCGCGGTGGAAAATTTTAAGTACAGATTCAAAATTACCAATGACCAAAACAATGTTTATATAAAAGAAGATACGTATCGCTTTTTACCGACTATCGGCGATATTGACGAATATTTATTTGCTGAAGGAAATCATCACGATATTTATAAAAAACTCGGCGCGCACGTTATGGAAATGGACGGCGTTAAAGGCGTGGGTTTTGCCGTGTGGGCGCCTAATGCCAAGCGCGTTTCGGTAATCGGAAACTTTAACAACTGGGACGGCCGCGTTGATGTTATGCGCAAGCACTTGAACTGCGGCATCTGGGATATTTTTATTCCGGGAATCGGCGAAGGCGAAGTTTATAAATATGAAATCAAAACATGGGAAAATTATATTTTATGCAAATCAGATCCGGTCGGGTTTTATGCTGAAAAACGTCCGAAGACGGCGTCAGTTGTTTATGATTTGAATCATTATACCTGGGGCGATTCAGAATGGATGAAATACAGAGAATCGTATAACAGTTTTGATAAGCCGATTTCAATTTATGAAGTGCATTTGGGTTCATGGCGGCGCAAAGGCGATAACGGCGAAGAATATTTGACCTATCGTGAGTTTGCCGACAGATTGGTGCCGTATGTGGTTAATATGGGCTTTACTCATGTTGAGTTTTTGCCGCTGTGCGAACATCCGCTTGACGCATCTTGGGGATATCAGGTAACCGGCTTGTTTGCACCGACTTCACGGTTCGGAACACCTGATGACTTCAGATACATGATTGATAAATTTCATCAGGCCAATATCGGCGTGATTATGGATTGGGTTCCGGCGCACTTCCCGAAAGACGCTCACGGCTTGGTGGAATTTGACGGCACGCATTTGTATGAGCATGCCGACCCGCGCAAAGGCGAACACAAAGACTGGGGCACCAAAATTTATAATTACGGGCGCACTGAAGTTTGCAATATTTTGTGCGCAAGCGCTTTGTACTGGATGAAAGAATATCATATTGACGGTTTGCGCGTTGACGCGGTGGCCTCAATGCTTTATTTGGATTATTCGCGTAAAGCCGGCGAGTGGATACCGAATCAATACGGCGGCAATGAAAACTTGGAAGCTATTGCCTTTTTACGCAAGATGAACGAGCTTGTTTACGGCGAAAATAAAGGCGTGATGACCTGCGCCGAAGAATCAACCGCGTGGCCGATGGTTTCACGTCCGACTTCAATGGGCGGTTTGGGTTTCGGTTACAAGTGGAATATGGGTTGGATGAATGATACTTTGCGTTATATAAGCCATGAGCCGATACATCGTAAATATCATCACGGGTTGCTGACTTTCGGGCTTCTGTATGCGTTTAATGAAAACTTTATTTTGCCGATTTCACACGATGAAGTGGTGCACGGCAAAGGGTCTATGCTCGGTAAAATGCCGGGAGACGAATGGCAAAAATTTGCCAATCTGCGCGCTTATTACGGCTTTATGTGGACTCACCCCGGTAAAAAGCTTTTGTTTATGGGCTGTGAGTTTGGACAAGATTGGGAGTGGAACGCGGAAGAAAGTTTGCGTTGGCACTTGTTGCAATATCCGATGTACAAAGGTTTGCAAAATTGCGTGCGCGATTTGAACTTAATGTATAAGGGTAATGCTCCGCTGTTTGAAGAAGATTTTGACTATAAAGGTTTTGAATGGATTAACCACTCTGATTGCGATGACAGCGTGATTTCATTTATCCGTAAAGCGCATAACTCTGATGATTATTTGATTGTTATTTGTAACTTTACGCCGGTGGTTCGTCATAATTACCGCATCGGAGTTAACGAAGGCTGCCGCTATCAAGAAATTTTTAACAGCGATGATACCAACTACTGGGGCAGCGGGGTTAAAAACGAGGGTTTAATGCAGGCAGAGTTTCAGAACTGGAACATGAAACCGTTTTCAATAGAGGTTACTTTGCCTCCGCTTTCAACCATAGTTATTAAACCAATCAGAGGCTAGGAGGTTTAAATGGCGGCGGTTAAAATCAGCTCCGGAAAAGCTTATCCGTTGGGGGCAACTTATGACGGCAACGGTGTTAATTTTGCGTTGTTTTCCGCCAATGCCGAAAAGGTTGAGCTTTGCTTGTTTGATAAAACCGGCACCAATGAACTTTCGCGCGTTGCCATTGTTGAAAACGAGCACAATATTTGGCATGTTTATCTTCAGGGAATTGAACCGGGGCAGGTGTACGGGTATCGGGTTTACGGGCCGTACAAACCTGAGGAAGGAAAACGTTTTAATCCGCATAAACTGCTGTTAGATCCGTATGCGCGCAAAGTTATCGGCGAGCTGATTTGGCATAAGGCGATTTTCGGGTATGATTTAGACAGTCCGGATGCCGATTTATCGTTTTCAACTTTAGACAGCGCTCCTTATGTGCCCAAGTCGGTGGTGGTTGCCAATAGTTTTGATTGGCAAGATGATAAGCGACCGGATTTTGCTTTTAATGAAAGCATTATTTATGAAGCGCATGTTAAAGGTTATACCATGCTGCATCCGCGGGTGGAAAATAAATGTCGCGGAAAATTTTCGGGACTTGCTTCCAAAAGTATAATCAACTACCTGAAATGGCTTGGTATAACCTCGTTGGAAATTTTGCCGGTTCATGCTTTTTTCGGTAATAAAATCGGGCGTGATGTTCGTAACTATTGGGGATACGAATCGTTGCTGTTTTTTGCGCCGGAGCCATCATATTTAACCGCCGGCGAAATTGATGAATTTAAGTCTATGGTGCAAAAACTTCATGCCAACGGGTTAGAAGTTTTGCTTGATGTGGTGTATAACCACACCGGCGAGGGTAATCAGTTCGGGCCGACGCTGTGTTATCGCGGTATTGATAATGAGAGCTATTACACCTTAGATAAAAACAATAAGCGCTTTTATTATGACAGTACAGGGTGCGGCGCTTCGTTTAATTTGCAAAACCCGAATGTGTTGACACTGGTTATGGACTCAATGCGCTATTGGGTAAATGAAATGCATGTTGACGGGTTCAGACTTGATTTAGCAACTTCGCTCAGCCGTGTTAATACGGAGTTTACGCAAAACAGCGGTTTTTTGTTGGCGGCGCGGCAGGATGAAACTTTGCGTCAGGTAAAACTGATTGCCGAACCGTGGGATGTCGGCATGGGCGGCTATCAAATCGGGGCGTTTCCGGCCGGTTGGGCGGAATGGAACGACCGCTTTCGCGATGTGGCGCGGCGCTTTTGGCGCGGCGATGAACGGCAAGTGGGTGAATTTGCCAGCCGTGTTGCCGGGTCAAGCGATATTTTCGGCTATTATAACCGCAATTTGTGCAGCAGCGTTAATTTTGTGACCGCGCATGACGGTTTTAATCTGCATGATTTAGTCAGCTATAATCAAAAACATAATGAAGCCAATGCCGAAAACAATCGTGACGGCAGCGATGCCAATTGGAGTTGGAACTCGGGTTTGGAAGGCAGCACCGAAGATGTTAAAGTTAATGAAAAACGTATTATGCGGGCAAAGGCTTTACTTGCCACGCTGATGCTTTCATTCGGAATACCGATGCTGTTTGCCGGCGATGAATTTGCCAACACGCAATTTGGCAATAACAATCCGTACTGTCAGGATAATGTTATTAACTGGTTGGTGTGGGAAGCTATCAGCTTGAAAGACCGCAAGTTGGTGCGTTATGTGCAAAATTTAATAAAACTGCGCAAGCGTTTGAGTATTTTTAAGCGCAATCAGTTTTTCAGCGGAAAAAATATCGGACGCAGCTATTTTAAAGATTTGGCATGGTATACCGAACAAGGGAATGAGTTTACGGCCGCAGATTGGAATATGGCCGAACGTAAATCATTAGCGTATGCGGTGTATGCTAAAGGCAAGTTGCTGTTTGTTATTTTTAACGCTAATGATAACTCGCTTGAATGGAAGTTGCCGCCGCTTAAAAAGACCAAAAAATGGAAAGTGATTTTAGACAGTTCAGGTAAACTTAAAGACAAAGAAAATATCGGCGCCTGCGAGGTTATGAGTATCTCGGCATGGTCGGTAACGGCAATAGAAGTAAGCATTTAAACCGCTTGGGAGGAACTATGAGCGATAATTTAAATTTGTTGGCAGATAAGCTCGGTATAGCCAGATATTTTTCTGACGCGGGTATGCGTAAACGGGATTATGTTGTCAGCGATGATATATTAAAGTTTTTTTGCAAAGAATACGGTTATAAAGCCGATACCGATGAAAATGCCGAAAAGTCGCTTAATAAACTTGCGGATGCGGAGTGGAAACAGGTGTTGCCGCCGATTGTTGTGGCGCGTTATGCAAATATGTCATTTTATGCGGTGCTTACCAAAGCGCAGTTAAAACAAAAAATTACGCTTAGCGCGCAAGAAGGGCAAACGCTTAATTTTGCGGCGGAGGATACCGGAGAATGTAAAGAATTTGCCGGTAAAGAATACTGCAGAGTTAAAATTACGTTGCAAGATTGTTTGCCGTACGGATACTATAATTTGCAACTGCACCATAGCGGCGGTTGCGCAAAAACGGTTTTAGCGGTGGCGCCGGATAAATGTTATACCACAGACGCGATTGAAAGCGGAAAAATGTGGGGATACAGCCTGCAACTTTATGCCTTAAAAAGCAAGCGCAACTGGGGCGTTGGTGATTTTGGCGATTTGAAGACGTTTGTGGGCATGTGCGCAAAAGTCGGAGCCGATGTTATCGGGCTTAATCCGCTTAATGTTTTGTTCCATGATTATCCTGAAAACGCCAGTCCGTATTCATCAGTAAGCAGATTGTTTTTAAATCCGATTTACATTGATGTTACGGCAGTTCCGGAGTTTAGGAAAATTGATAATGACGCCTTGCGGGCAGAAGTTGTTAAAGTAAAAAATACTGATTTAATTGACTATACGGCGGTATATAATCTTAAAATAAAAGTGCTGAAAAAGTTGTTTGCAAGCTTAAAGCAGAATACGAATTATGCCAAACAGTTTGCTGATTTTAAACAAGAAAAAGCAACGGAGTTAGACTTGTTTGCCACATTTCAGGCTTTATACAGCGAGCAGTCAAAAACCGTGTGGGGCGGTTGGCGCGCATGGAGCGCGGAGCTGCAAAATCCGGCGTCGCTTTCGGTGGCAAAGTTTAAGGAAGCACATCAGGAACAGATAGAGTTTTTTAAGTTTTTACAGTTTGAGGCGGACAGGCAGTTAAAAGCGGTTTATGATGAGGTTAAAAAGCAAGGTCTTAAAATCGGGCTTTATCGTGATTTGCCGGTCGGAGTGTGCAAAGACAGCGCCGAACTGTGGGCAGACCGCTATGTGTTTATGGAAAAATCGGGCGCAGGAGCGCCGCCGGACGCATTTTTTACGCTTGGGCAAAAATGGTGTTTGGGCGCGTTTAATCCTTTTCAGCTTAAAAGCAGAGCCTATGAGCCGTATCTTAAAATTTTGCGGGCAAATATGGCGTATGCCGGAGCACTGCGCATTGACCACGTTATGGGCTTAATGCGTTTGTTTATGATACCGGATGATAAACAAAACGGCACTTATATTTATTATAATTTTGACGATATGTTGGGGCTTTTGGCTCTGGAGAGTTATTTGCATAAATGCGCGGTAGTCGGCGAGAGTATCGGTAATGTGCCGGACGGATTTTTGGATAAGTTGAAAGCTCACAATATTTATTCAATCAGCGTGTTATGGTCGGAACGATGGAACGGCGGATACGGCGATTTTAAAATGGCGTCTGATTATCCGGCTAATGTTTTTGTTTCAGTCGGCACGCATGATATGCAGCCGCTTAAAATGTGGTGGTTCGGATATGATATTGAACTTAAACGCAAGCTTAATATGATTGATGACAATGAGCGCATAAACGCGTACAAAATGCGCGAGGGTGACAGGTACAAGCTTTTGGCAGCGCTTGATTTTAATCAGGCTTGGCCGCAGGATAAGCTCCGCAAAGCTGATTACTTATACGGCGAGGGTTATCCGGAAGGCATTGAAGAGGCCGTGCATAAGCTTTTGGCTAAAACGCCATGCAAAGTGGTAATGCTGCAGCTTGAAGATATTTTTGAAGTGACGGAATTGCAAAACCTGCCGGGGACTGACCGCGAAACCTATCCAAACTGGCGGCATCGTTTGCCGATAGATTTGGAAGATATGGAAAGTTCAGAGGCATATTGGCGCAATATTAACGCGGTTAAAAGCGCGCGATAATTTTTACTTTTTGCTTAGGTAACGAATTATGCCGTACAAGGTGTTTATATCTTGTTCGGTTAAGTTGCTACGGGTAAAAATGTTGTGCAGATTGCGGAGCAGAGTAGGGCGTTTTTCTTCATCTTGCAGATTTTTAAAATCTTGCAGTTCGTGCTCTAAAAAGGCAAAAAAGTTAGTCAGTTGCTCTTTGCTCGCAAGGTGGGTGGCATTGGTGATAAATTGTGATTCCGGAACGTTAATAAGGCTTTTGTACCATTCATACCCGACCAAGAGCACGGCTTGCGATAAATTGAGCGAGCAGTGTTTGGGGTTAAGCGGAATTTCAATAATGGCATCGGCGATTGACACGTCGTCATTTTCAAGTCCGGTGCGTTCAGGACCGAACATAATGCCGCATTTGTTGCCGGAATTCAGCTGATTATGTATCGGTTTCATAACCGTTTCCGCCGTATAAATGGTTTTTATTTGGTTGCGGCGGCGGGCAGTGGTGGCGTATACGGCGTTTAAGTCGGCAATCGCATCTTGTACGGAAGCGTACACAACGGCGTTTTGCAAAATTTCATCGGCGCCGGAAGATGCGGCCACGGCTTTGTCGGAAAAATGATTTTCACGCGGAGTTACCAAGCGCAACTCAGTTAAGCCGCAGTTCATCATGGCGCGGGCGGTCATGCCTATGTTTTCGGCAAGCTGCGGGCATACCAAAATAATCGCGGGTTGCGAATCGGATAATATCGTCATATTGTTAGTCGGTTCCTAAAATATCCATAGAGTTAAACAAAACATTGTTAAAATCAAGCTCGGTGTAGTTTTCCATAATGTTATAAACGTTCATAAACATTAAGCTGAGCGGGTCTTGCGCCGTGCTGTTTGTAACATCGTCCAAGCTTTGGTGCAGAGTGGCTTTATAGTCTGATGCCATATTTTTAACTTTGCTGTCGTATGATGCCGGAATTTTGTAGCCCATTTTGCGTAAATGATTGAGCATAACAATCATATTGTGGCGGTTGACTTCCGGCGCTATCATTTCTTGCCCCATGGCGGTAGTGTAGGTAGTGCCTTCGCCGACATAATTTAATTTGCCGTGCTGTCCGCTACCGCGCCATGTACGAACGCCGCTGCGATCACGAGCGCGCGCCCACGGGTCAACCGGAAGAATGTTGCCGCCGGTCGGTCCGTTGCCGTATACCGGAGCATTAACCACGTCAGCGCCGTTGGTGCCGTTGCCGGCGGTATCGCCAAAATAGCCGTCATTGGGCTTGGGCGGCTGAGCCGTCCACGGGTTGGCCGGAAGCTGCGCCCAAGCAGTGCTTGCGGTAAAGATAATTCCTAAAATTGCAGAAAGGCGTAAAATTTTGAACATGGCGCTCTCCTTGAAAGCAAACTTTTTAATCTGAATTTATTTTAACATAGTTTTTTACAAAAATACAGTTACATTATTGTGTCATTTTATTTTTTGTTTTGCAACTTGTTAATTTGGTTTTGCAATAAGCTCAGTTCTTTTTTGAGCTTTTCAATATCGGCAAGCAACGGGTCAGAAGCTTCTTTATCAACGGCATAGGCGCAAAAGGTTTTATTTTCGGCTTTGTGCTTTTCAGTTTTATGCGCCGGAACGCCGACCACGGTTTCACCCGCGGCAACGTCTTTTAATACCACGGCATTGGAGCCGATTTTAACGTTGTTGCCGATTTTTATCGGGCCTAAAACCTGAGCGCCGGAGCCGATAATAACGCCGTTTCCGATGGTGGGGTGGCGCTTGGTCATAACTTTGCCGTTTTTATCAAAAACCGTGGTGCCGCCAAGCGTAACGCCATGATACATGGTAACATTATCGCCGATTTCGGCGGTTTCACCGATAACAACACCCATGCCGTGGTCAATAAAAAATCCGGTGCCGATTTTAGCGGCGGGGTGAATTTCAACTCCGGTTAAAAAACGCGTAACTTGCGATAAAAAACGCGCGGTTAATTTAAAGTTTTTTTGCCAAAGCAAGTGATTAAAACGGTAGGCCGTAATGGCATGAAACCCCGATGAAAGCAATGCGGCGGCAAAGCGTGAAGAAGTGGCCGGATCGCGGGCGATAACCGCGTCTAAATCAGCTAAAATTAAAGACTTGTTTTTTCGTTTCATTTTATGCTATATTCCTTTGTAACGTTAATAATTTGTTATCTTTAAGCTGATAATATATTAAAAAAGTAAATTTACAATAAAGAGAATTACAGATGGTAGAAATTTTATTTAACGGACATGCCGGCCGCTTGGAAGGTCGTTATCACAAAAGCGAAAAGTCCGATGCGCCGGTGGCTTTAATTTTGCACCCGCACCCGCAATACGGCGGAACCATGAACAACAAAGTTGTATACAGTTTGTTCAGTTGTTTTAAAGATTTGGGCTTTTCGGTTTTACGCTTTAACTTCAGAAGTGTCGGGCGTTCGCAAGGAAAATTTGAAGACGGTCCCGGCGAACTTGCCGATGCCACAACGGCCTTGGATTGGCTACAGCAAAATAACCCTGACGCGCGGCAGTGCTGGATTGCCGGTTATTCGTTCGGGGCGTGGATTGCTTTGCAGCTTTTAATGCGGCGTCCGGATATTAATAACTTTATTGCCGTGTCTCCGCCGGCCAATGAAAAAGATTTTGCCTTTTTGGCGCCGTGTCCGGCTTCAGGCTTAATTGTACAGGGTGAGGCTGATGAAATTGTTAATCCGCATCAGGTGGCAACGCTTGCCAAGCGGCTTAATATGCAGCGCAATATCTCGGTTGATTTTGCCATGATTGAAGGCGCTGATCACATGTATAACAATCGCTTGGTTGATTTATATAAGGTTTCAGGTAATTATGTGCTTGATGTTATTAATCGCAAATCGCCGCTTAAAAAGCGCCGCGGGCGCCGCCGGAGGGAAGCGGAAGATGAAACTTTGCTGTTAGAAGATGATTCTTTGATTGATACCGCAGATGATGATTTGGGCGATGAAGAATAATATTTAATGGCATTTGTTTATAAAACGGGTGTTTGCAATAAGGCGGACGCCTGTTTTTTTGTGTCCGAATCGATTCGGAAACAGGGGCAAAAAACAGTGGTTTTTGAGGGTTTGGCAAGGGTAAAACAGGTGTGAAAATATGATGTATTCTAGTCTAATGTACTCTTATTAAGCGTAATTTGCAGTAAAAAATCAAAAAAAATCGCAAAATGTGCGCAAAATAAAATGGTGTTAAAACAGAAAGATGGAGCAAAAAACGATACAAAACAATACAAGACGATACAAAAAGATACAAAATCGTGCGATACATTTTTGCAAAAATATGCTATATAAATTGGCATAATCGCGAGAGGAGCGTGAAAAACGCCCATCGCGATTATTTTTTTAACCGGCTCTGTGTGCAAACACGGAGCTATTTTTTTAACTTAATTTTACAAGGAGAACGTAAGATGTATAGTTCTTACCTCACAAGAGAAACCTTTGAGAATGAGCACGACGAAAAAATGACGCGAAAGTTTTCATATAACTACCAAGTTTTGAAGCGCTTGTTCCCGGAGGTTTACAAATTACCGGAGAGCGAAATTCGCTCGCTGGTGCGTTCAATTTATGACAACCCCAAAATGGGCGATGAATTGTTAGACCATTTAAGCAATGTGATTAACAAGAGAAAGCCGGAATGGGGAGAATACTTAAATCCGAAACCGGAAGAGCCGGAGCAGCCGGTACAGAATAATCCGTTACAGCCGGTGCAGCCGAAGCCGCTGAATACGGACTCAGGTTTTGAGCCGTACAAACCGCAAAAGAGTGCTTTCGGGCTTAATAACACCAACAACTTTGGACTTAATAACTCTGGCGTGTTTAGTCAAACCAAATTGCCGGATTTAACCAAAGGCATGGATTTAAAGCATTCGGACATGGTCACCGGCTTTGGAATTAACGAGAACAAACAAAAAGAAATGCTTGCCCTTAACCCGCTGAAACAAACTCAAAGTTTAAGCGGTGATAATACACAAACTCATTCTGGGCAAACTGATAATGATATTGATTATGCTAAAGTTTATCGGCAAGTAAAAAATGACCATCCATATTTTTCATCTGAAGCGTATAACAAAAAATGGAATACACCCATTATTGAGCAAATTTCATATATGCCAGAGATATATAAAAATTATTCATCTTTATATGATATGGCTTTGCATGATAAATATAAACACGCGTATTTAAATTGTATTGCGGCACAACAAGGATATTTAAATGATGCCTTAATCAATAATTTATCACAAATGAAAGAGGTTTACGATGTGAAAACATCTCGTAATACTGAACAGGAAAGTGCTCAAGATATGTATGCAAATCTAATTGGGAGATATTTAGGAAGTCATTATCCATATGCGAAATGCGAAGATTTAATAACCCCTTATATATCTAAAGAATACCCCAAATAAGCTGGTGTATTTTTGTGTTGACGCCAATCAAATATTGTAATACTCTATACCACAATTAGGAGAATATGTATGGTTGAAGTTAATGAAACTCTATTCAAGATAATACTGATAATCATGTATTTGATGCTTAATATTATATTGATGGTATTAGTTATTCCTGGATTAATAGCTATGTTGGGTATCATAAAAGCAGATTTTTAATGGAAAGAAACAGATGAAAAAAACAATTATAAAATATATAACATGCTTTGAAAAAGTATCCCGATATATAATGTATTTTTTACTGACTATAACATTAATACTGCTTCTAATCAATCTTAGTCAAGTTGATTGGTCTTTTTTGTTTAAATAAACTGAAAGCTTAACTCCGCCGGTTAGAGTATCTCCGGCGGAGTGTGCTATATAAATTGGCATAATCGCGAGAGGAGCGTGAGCAACGCACCCCGCGATTATTTTTTTAACCGGCTCTGTGTGCAAACACGGAGCTATTTTTTTAACT
>CABQIK010000024.1 GCA_902464275.1 uncultured Alphaproteobacteria bacterium
ATAGTGCAATAACCACCCCGCCTTCGGCACCCCTCCATAGAGGGGAATTTTAAAAAGCCGACATACTTTAAAGAGGGGAATTTATACAGTACCGATTTCAATACAACTTATGCACAGCTCGGATTTGTAAATACTGCAACAAAAAACGGTGCTCGTGAGAGCACCGTTTGTGTAATAATTTTAGGACACTTTAGGTCGTCCTTTTAACCTTTTTTTATTTCGCTCTGACGCGACAACGGTGGATACCGAAGTTGAATCCGAGCTGAGCTCCTACAAGCCCGCTTTTCCTCGTATTGTTGACAAACGTGGTAAGCGCGTCTTGATACCCAACTCTGACTGTCAGAGAATTGCCGCTTCCGAAGAATTGGCACCTATACTCAAGACCACCGCCATAGACGAGGCCCGAGCCATTGTGTTTAACGGCTTTGATGATCACCATCTCGGCGTCATCCGGTATCTCTTCCTCACCCACTTTATATGAGTGCTTCCCGAAAAGGTAACCTCCTTCCGCATACAGTGCGAACACATGCACGCGGTTACGAGATGTGAAGAGATTTATATTTAAGCCGGCGGTCGCTGCGTACGCAAGGTACCGCTGTCCAGCTCTATCGGCCTCCTCGTTGTACTCGCGGTTTATCACCGAAGCACCGAGGCGGTACGACGTTTTCTTGCCATCGTACCTGACATTGACACCGCCTCTCGGGGTGTAGTAGTCAGCGCGCAGAGAATAATCTCCTCCACCAAATACTTCCATGCCGAAGCCGACGCAGTCCGCGGCGCGGAGAATGAAGCCATCAGAAGTTCTTCTGACAGCTTGGAACGTCGGCAACTGCTCCAGACGTTCTTGCTCATAATGAGCAATGGACTCATCGCCATTGATAGCGCGAGTCTTATTCTGACCGTAAACTGCTGTAAATGACGCCGCGAGGGTCACTAAAATCGCGGCAACAATTTTCTTTCTCATATTCACTATTTTTTGGCAACGGGCTGTTTTTGATAATTTTTTACCCGCTACCCAGTTATTAATTTTTTTGTTTTTTCCGATTTTAAATTCACTGAAATACTAAACAAAAACAAATATATCTCAGCAAATCAAAAACTTTTCCGCAAGCTATTTTACCCTCATAACCACTTCACCATTGTAAGCGATGGAAAGGATGCCGTCCTCGGAAACTGAAAATTCGTATCCCTCAACCTTGGTTGAAAAATTACCGTTTCTCCAGTTCCATTTGCCGTTGCCGAGTTCCTTGTAGGTGACAAAACGTACAGAGGTGTTGTCCTTCTTGTACGAAATTCTGTCAGAAAGGTCTTCAGCGATGGCCGGTGCCCAAACGCCCACCTGGTAAGTACCACGGTTGGCAGAGTTCGTAAAGAAGCCTGAATTGTACTTCTCGTTGAACTGCTTACTTCTGGCAAAGTATGCTGTGGCAAACTGCTCCTTGGTAGGAACAATCTGCTCCAGCGGGCAGACCACTGCAGTGGCGCCTTTTTCAAAGCGGACGGTAACGCACAGTTGCGCGTATTCACCGTTCACCTGATCAGCAGGAACAGCTGATGCGGCGGCACCCAGAATCTTTCCTCTGTTCTCAGGGAAAATCTCTGTTATCGGCACCTTTGGCTCTTCCGGCTTAGCCACCTGCATTGATCTCTCGTAGGAGAGAACAACTTCATAGGTGGTAACTTCCTCAGAACCGCTGCGAGTAGCTGCAGGGCTGTTCAGGACAACGTCCACATTAAAGTGAAGCGTTACCTTTGCAACCTTGCGCTCGTCGCTAGATTTTGCAACATCTTCCGCAACCTCACCCTTTACGAATGAGATGCTTTGAATGCCGCTGTATGGAAGAACGTCTCCGTCATAGGAAGCGTACTCATACAAAGAAGCGACGGCAACTTTTTCGCCACCGTTCAGAGTGAAATACTCCTCACGGGAACGGGAAGTAGTTGCAAACTTTCCGTTCTCAGATATGTTTATCTTATCGTCACCGTACTCGGTGCCGACAAGCGAAACATTCATAAGAGATTCCTCGCTCTCAAATGCCTGCTCAGAAGAGCTGACATTAAAAGCGGCCCTCAGGTTAAGAGGGAGCTGGGTCTTCTCGTCTGCGACCTTCTCGTTGCCGAGGAGGGTGACGCGATCACAGGACACGGCCTGATAATCGGTCTTCAGACTTTGAGCAACAACTGAGAACTCGCCATTGTAGCTAACGTTCTCAATGCGCTCTGAATACTCAGCCGGGGTAGTCGGCTCCGCGGTGTACACTCTGGTCACGGGCACGCGTACAGCATAGCTGCATGGTCTGCCGTTCGCAGTCATCTCCACGTTGAAGTAGAGATTAATCTCAGCAACCTTTACGGTCTCTGAGGTAGCGTACATGCGGGCAATCTGCGCACCGGTGAAGGTGACAGTGTCCACAACCGCGGCGGAAAATTCGTTATTTTCCACCTTAAAATTCTGCCATGACGCAAGCGCCATAACTTTCTCACCGGCATTGAAGCTGAATGAAAAAGTCGCGCCGTAGGTGACAGCAGAGTCAGCGGTTGCCTTAGGAGCAACATCAACTCTGCTTGTGGCAGAAATCTCAACTTTGTTGAGAAGCGCCTCTTCAGCGACTTCAACCTTCACAGGCTGAGCGTTGAAGTAGACATTTGAACTCAGAGATTTGCGAAGAACAACGCCTTCTGTAATCTCATTGTTCGTACGCAAAGTCTTCTCAACTTCCATCTCCGCATATCCCTGCAGGCTGCACTCGGCAGTATCCGCAGCGAAAGCGAAAGATGAAAGCTCAAAACTGGTCTCGTTTTTATCCACCGGCTGTGCTTTGGTGGATGTTATTTCATCCATTCCCAGGAACTGAGATTCCTTGGCGCAAGATGAAAAATTAACAACGAAAATTCCCATAACAGCGGCGATGATAGCCGCTTTAAAAGTTTCTTTTGCCATAATATTTTTATTTTTTATTGATTTCTAAACTTAAACTCTTGAAAAACAAAAAATTAAGCACACTAAAGAATATGAAAAATCTTTTCAATTTTCCAATAATAACACCCAATAGCCCACATAATCCTTATTTTTCAGTATTAATTTAGCATAAAAAAAGTCAAAAAACAAGAGAGAAAACGCAACTGATATAATTTTTTTGTCAATAAATTGATGCCGGAACATTAAGACAGCATTATACATTTATATAGCTGAAAACAGGCATTAAAATAAACAAAACTCCGGCTGAGCTTACGCAAAAATTTTGCTCTGTCCGCCGGAGTTTTCGCCAAAAAGTTAAAAGGCTTAAATCATAGCCATGCCGCCGTTAACATGCAAGGTTTGACCGGTGATGTATTGCGCCTCGTCTGAAACCAAAAAGGCCACCGCGTTGGCAATATCCTGAGCCTCGCCGAGTTTGGCTTCCGGAATTTTGTTAAGCAAAGCGGCTTTAACATCATCAGGCAAAACATCGGTCATCGGCGTGCGGATAAAGCCGGGGGCGACTGAGTTTACGGTAATTCCGCGTGAGCCGACTTCTTGCGCTAAGCACTTGTTCATGGCAATCATACCGGCTTTTGAGGCGGAATAGTTAGCCTGTCCGGCGTTGCCCATAACGCCGACCACGGAAGCGATGCCGACAATACGACCGTATCTTCTTTTCATCATACCGCGAATGGCGGCTTTGGCAAGCTTAAAGCCCGCGGTCAAGTTAACGTCAAGCACCAACTGCCAATCTTCATCGCTCATACGCATAAACAAGTTATCGCGGGTTAAACCGGCGTTGTTAATCAAAATGTCAACTTTGCCGAATTTTTCTTCAACCGCTTTAATCAGTCCGCTGATTTCTTCCGCCTTGGAAAGGTTGGCAACAAAGCATTCAACATTATTGCCTAATTCGGCTTTAAGCTGTTCCATGCCCTCAGGGCGCATATCGGTTAAAGCCAAAGTTGCGCCTTGCGCGTGCAAAGTGCGGGCGATTTTATTTCCTAATCCGCCGGAAGCACCGGTAATTAAAGCAACTTTTCCATCTAATCTAAACATGTTTTAATCCTTTGCTAAAAAGTTATAAATTGGTTGCCAGTTCTTCAATTTCAGCCACAGAACCGACCGAGGCGGCATTAAGTTCTTTGTCACTTCTTTTGACAATACCCGAAAGAACCTTTCCGGCGCCGAGTTCAATCACATCGGTAACTCCTTGTTCTTTCAAAAACAGCACGGTTTCTCGCCATTTAACCGTTCCGGTAACCTGATCAATCAGGTTTTTGATTATTTGTTTATGATTTGTAACCGGAGTTGCTGAAATGTTCGCAATCAGCGGAATTTGCGCGTCATGACTTTCAACGTCCATAAACGCCCGCGCCATAGCTTCAGCCGCCGGCTGCATCAGCGGGCTGTGAAAAGGCGCGCTCACCGGCAGTTTAACGCAGCGTTTGGCGCCAAACTCAGAGGCAATTTCAACCGCTTTGTCAATAGCGGCAATATGCCCTGAAAGCACCACCTGACCATCTGAATTATCATTGGCGGCAACGCACAAATTATTTTCATCATTGCATGCTTCAACCAACGCGTCAATATCTTTAAATGAAACGCCCAAAACCGCGGCCATGCCGCCAACCCCTACCGGAACGGCCTTTTGCATGGCGTCTCCCCTGATACGGAGCAATTTGGCGGTATCTTCCAATGAAAAAACACCGGCGGCGCAAGCGGCGGAATATTCACCGAGCGAGTGTCCGGCAACAAAAGCGGCTTTATCTTTAAGCTTAATCCCGAACTCTTTTTCCAGAACTCTGACCACCGCCATTGAATGCGCCATCAGCGCCGGCTGAGTGTTGGCGGTGAGCATTAATTCGCTTTCAGGACCGTTTGTCATCAGCTTAAACAAATTTTGCTTTAAAGCCTCATCAACTTCGGCAAAAACCTCGCGCGCAGAGGCAAAATTATCGGCAAGTTCTTTGCCCATGCCCACAAACTGCGAGCCCTGCCCCGGAAAAACAAAAGCGTATTTCATGTAAAAACCTCGTTTATTAATTATTTATTGGGAATTTAGGTTTAGTTTGTTTAAAAGTCAAGTTTTATCCGCCGGGCGCGGGTAATTCTGCATAAGTAACACGGAGGCATAATGTTTCATAATAAAAAAGTATCGGTAATTACGGTTGCCCATAATTGCGCGCGCTTTTTAACCACGGCGTTTAAGTCGTTTGCTTATCAGGATTATGAAAATACGGAGTGGATAATTATTAATGACGCTTCTACCGATAAAACCGCCGCCCTGTTGCAAAAATACCGCCAACGCAACCCTAAGGTTAAACTCTGCCTGAATAAACAGCGCAAAGGCTATACCGACTCGTACAGCTTTGCCATTTCAAAGGCGGAAGGCGATTATATTGCCATTTTGGAGCCGGAAAATTTTTGGGTTAAAGATAAAATCAGCCGGCAGGTGGCGTTTATGATTCGCTATAACGCCATTTTGAGCCATACCGGCTACGCCTTTGCCGATGACAAAGCCAATTTGCTGCCGGTGGGCTGCTGCCATATTGAGCCTAAAGTTAATCTGCTTAACTTCGGCAAAGAAGCGGATATTTGTCTTTCAACTTTTATGCTTAACCGCGAAGAAGTTAAAAAGCTTTTTCCGATACCGGAAAAAGAGCGCGAAAAAGGTTTGCTTTTGTATTTAATGCAAAAAGGTCTGCTTTCACAGGGGTTAACCGATGTTTTGGCGCTGTGCCGCCCGCAATATGACGACCCCTTGCAGCAAAAAATGCTTAATCAGGTGCGCGGCATGTATGAGCACATGGATAAAAACGATATTAAAGTTCCGAGCATAATGCGGTATCAGTCATTCAGGGCTTCAAACATTGCCGGTGTAAAGCTTGATCCCTCAATTTGTATCGGGCGTGAAGTTAATGTCAGCATGGAAGAGCTTAAAAAATTTAAACTCTGAATTTTAGGACAAAGATTAAAATGGCAAAAAAAACAAAGAAAAAAACTATAAGCAAGTTCAGATTATTTATGCGCAAGTTCGGCGGGGTGTTGTTGATAATGGCGGCGCTTGCCGTTTATATGGCGCTGATTACTTATCATCAGGCTGACCCCACTTTTAACAATCGCAACTCTAATGTGCCGCTTAATCTGCTTGGCGGATTCGGCGCTGATTTATCGGAAGCGGTTTTGTTCGGATTCGGCGTTGCTTTGCCACTGTTTTTGCTTGGCTTTTTTGTTTGGGGCTATCATCTTGTGCGCTATGGCGCGGTTGAAGAATTTAAAGCCCGCTTGCTCGCATTTGTAGTCGGAGTTTTGAGCACCACGACCTTGCTTAATTTAGTTTGCTATTATCGCTTCGGCAATTATGGTTTGGGCGGCAAACCGGCGTATCGCGCGGCGGCGTGGTTGCAAACCAACTTAAACGCAACCGGTTTGCCGTACTCAAAATATGTTTTGGCGGCAGTATTAGCAGTGGTCAGCGTAATGGCGCTTAATTTGGTGCTCGGCATAACTTTTAAGGATTGGTACAAGTGTTTGCGTTATGCGGGCGCCGGTATTGCGGTTTTTGCCAAATATATCGCCAAAGGCTGCGCCGGATGCTTTAAGTTTTTCCGCAAACTTTTAGCCAAGCCTCGCAACGAGCCTGAAGACGAGCAACTTTTACATCGCGAGCCGAGCTTAAAACCGGCGGCGGAAGCCAAGCCTGAGGCGAGCGCCGCTCCCAAAATCATTGCGCCTAAAAAAGCGCCGGAAGAGCCTAAAAAGCCTGCTCCGGCGGCGGTTAAGAGCAAAAAAGACGACGGGTATTGCTATCCGGACATTAACCTGCTTTCACGCCCGAAAGATAAGGGCGGCAACGAAGTCAGCAAAAAAGAGCTGGAAGCGATTGCCCGCAATTTGGAAAACGTTTTGCAAGAATTCGGAGTTGACGGACAAATTGTTAACGTGCGCCCCGGTCCGGTAGTAACTTTGTATGAACTGCGCCCCAAGGCCGGAACCAAAACCGCGCGCGTTATCGGGCTTTCGGAAGATATTGCCCGCTCCATGAAGGTTGTTTCAGTGCGTATTGCGGTTGTGCCGGGGTCAGACACCATCGGTATTGAAATGCCGAATGCCAAGCGCGAAACGGTATGGCTTAAAGATTTACTCGCCGATAGCGAATTTAAAGAAAGCAAAAATACTTTAAATATTGTGCTCGGTAAAGACATCGGCGGCAAAAACACTTATGCCGATTTGGCCAAAATGCCGCACTTGCTGGTTGCCGGTACCACCGGTTCCGGTAAATCGGTGGGTGTAAACTCAATGATTCTGTCGCTTTTGTATCGGATGCGTCCGGAAGAGTGCAAGCTGATTATGATTGACCCGAAAATGCTTGAGTTTTCAATGTATAACGGTATTCCGCACTTGTTAACGCCGGTTATTACCGATCCGGCCAAAGCGGTTATCGGCTTAAAATGGGCAGTGCGCGAAATGGAAGAGCGTTATCGTAAAATGGCGCAGCTGAACGTGCGCAATATTTCAGGCTATAATCAAAAGCTGAAAGAGCTTAAAGAAAGCGGTGAAAAGGTAACCCGCACCATTCAGGTAGGCTTTGACCCCGAAACCGGCGCTCCCGTGTATGAAGAGCAAGAAATTGACACCACGCCGCTGCCGTATATTGTAATTGTGGTTGATGAAATGGCTGACTTAATGTTGGTTGCCGGAAAAGAAGTTGAGGCGGCTATTCAGCGCTTGGCGCAAATGGCTCGCGCCGCCGGTTTGCATTTAATTATGTCTACACAACGCCCGTCGGTTGACGTTATTACCGGTACCATTAAGGCCAACTTCCCGAGCCGTATCAGTTTTCAGGTAACCTCTAAAATTGACAGCCGCACCATTTTGGGCGAGCAAGGCGCCGAACAGCTTTTGGGTATGGGCGATATGCTTTATATGCCCGCGGGTCTGCGTCCGTTGCGCGTTCACGGCAGTTTTGTTAAAGACAGCGAGGTTGAGGCGGTTGTTAACTTTTTAAAACAACAGCGCGCGCCGGAATATGTTGAAGCGGTTACCGAAGGCGAGCTTAACACCAAAGACAGCGGCGCCGTGTTTGATAACACCGCGATGGGCGGCAGTGACGAAGATTTATATTCGCAGGCTTTGGCGATTGTGCGCAACGATAAAAAAGCTTCAACCAGTTACATTCAGCGCAAGTTGCGCATCGGCTACAACCGCGCGGCGGCATTGATTGACCGCATGGAAGAAGAAGGAATTGTTTCAGCCGCCGACCATGTGGGAAGACGCGAGGTTATCGGTTAGCCCTTAATCAAAAACTTGCATTTTTTGATTAAACGGGTTATAATGTTGTATATTTTCAGTAATGAGGAGATTTATCTGATGAAAAATTTAAAATTTACGCTTTTGGTTGCTGTTTTGGCTTGCGGCCTTTGCGGCGCGGCTTTTGCCGGAGTTACGTTTTTGCCAAGCTCATCAAGCAGTATCGGAGGCAGCAGTAGCGGTAACAACAATAACAACAGCGCGCAAGCCTCTGCTTCGCGTTGCCGTAGCGCGGGGTATGGCAACACCTCATGCGCAAGCGGTTTGGTTTTAAGAGAGCAGTGCCCGTACAATCGTTCGTACTATAAAAGCTGCTGTCAGGCTGAATATAAATATACCCCGGCTCAATGCACCAACGCCGGTTTAAGAGCAAGTCGCAACAGCTGCGGCGGCTATTATAAGTGCATATAACGCATGTTTACCATTTTGGCAGAGCCTGATTTATTAAGTTAAATCAGGCTTTTTTAATGCTCGTAACAATAAATACACATCATCTTAAAATTTTTTTACAATTTTTTTACTTGTTCTCAATAGCTTATATTCTGTATGTTTCAGACTCGCAAACCGGCGCGGCAACCAGAACAAAACAAGAACAGTTAATAAAATACTAAAATTTTCCATTGAATCCCATAAAATACCATGATATACCATAAATAATGAAAATTAACTCAATAGGATAGCGCTGATGAGAAAAACTTTTCTCTTTATGGATACCGTAGTCAACAAGGTTGACTCCAAAGGCCGCGTTTCATTACCGGCTGATTATCGCGCTATTGTTAAAGAACTTAACTCCGAAATTGTTTGTTATCGCAGCCTTACCGCTCCTTGCATTGAGGGCTGTGTTGAAGATTTGCTGGAAAAGCTCGCCGCTGAAATTGAAACGGCGACCGACTTTTTTTCACAAACGCAGGACGATTTAACCAACTTGATTTTCGGCGATGCCAAGCGCTTTACCTTTGACAGCACCGGACGCATTGTTTTAACCGAAAAGCTGTTAAAACACGCCGGAATTACCGATACCGCCGTATTTGTCGGCAAAGGTCGCAAGTTTCAAATTTGGAACCCCGAAAATTGGGAAAAAGAAGAAGCGCGGATTCGCGCCGAAATTGCTAAAAAGCGCCCCGTTTTGAACACCGCTAAAACCGGAGGCGAAAATTAATGGCAAACACGCAAAAACATATTCCGGTTATGCTCAAAGAAGTTTTGCATTATTTATATCCGCAAGCCGGTAAAACCTACGTTGACGCCACTTTTGGCAACGGCGGTTACACTGAGGCCGTTTTACAAGCCGCCGATTGCAAAGTTATTGCCATTGACCGCGATCCTATGGTTGTTTCCCGCGCGGAAGAATTAAAACAAAAATACGGCGCTCGTTTTGAGTTCAGAGCCGGTCGCTTCGGCGATATATTAAACTTAATTACTGAGCCGGTTGACGGCTTTGTATTTGACATCGGCGTTTCATCAATGCAGCTTGACGAGGCGGAGCGCGGATTTTCGTTTGCCAAGCCCGCGCCTTTGGATATGCGCATGTCATGCTCGGGCACCACCGCCGCCGATATTGTCAACACCATGGAAGAGCACGAGCTTGCCGATTTAATTTTTAATTACGGCGAAGAGCGCAAGTCGCGCCAAATTGCTCATAAAATTGCCGAATTTCGCAAATTAAAGCCGATTACGCTCACTACCGAACTTGCTGATATTATATATAGCGTAATCAGTAAAAAATTTAATGAAATCAACCCCGCAACCCGCACTTTTCAGGCGCTGCGCATTGCCGTAAACGATGAACTCGGCGAACTTAAATCAGGCTTAAAAGCGGCGACGGAGCGCTTAAAGCCGGAAGGTCGGTTGGTGGTAGTTGATTTTCATTCGTTGGAAGACCGAATCGTTAAAACATTTTTCAATGAAATGAACGGCAAAAACAGCGGCACATCTCGTTATATGCCGGTTGCCGAAAATAAAACACCGATTGTGTTTTCAGCTGTTTCCAAAGCGGTGTTCCCCACCGCCGAAGAAGCAACGGAAAACCCGCGCGCCCGTTCCGCCAAACTGCGCTTTGCCGTTAAAGCTACCGCCCCTGCTAAAAAAGGAGTTACCAATGATTAATACCAAAACCGCCGTTATTGTTTTATGGATGACCTTAACCTGTTTTGTGATTTTCGGCACATTTATCTTAAAAAACCAAGTGCAGGACTTGGAAACGGAATTGGCGCGGGTTAATCAAAATATTCAGACCGATATAAAATCCATTCACGTGTTAAAGGCGGAATGGAGTCACTTAAACACCCCTTCCCGCTTAAAAAAATTGGCATCTGAACATATTTCACTAAATAAAGCCAAAGCTGAACAAATTATTAACTATTCTGCGTTACCATTTAACTATGAAAACGGTGAAAACGATAAAATCATGACCGCCGGAGTAAATAAAAAAGAATATAAAAAATTGGTAAAGGCAGAACGTTAATAATCAGAGGAAAAGTTGTTAAGGGCTTGTTTATCAAAAAAGAATAATGAGTTTTGTTTTTCAGACAATCCGATAGGCGCTAATGCTTCGGATATTTTGTTTGAAGAGTCGCACGATTCTGACGCCGTTAACGTTTGCCGCCAACGCATGCTTTTTGCCATTGCCGCTTTTTCAGTAATTTATTTTACCATAATTATCCGCATTTTTTATGTTTGTCTTACCGACGGCATACATTTCCATACTTTTGAAGATACTAACGGCGAGTACGAACTCAGCACCGGAGCGCCGATTTCACGCGCGGATATTACCGACCGCAACGGCATTATTGTGGCAACATCTTTGCCGACCGTAAACCTTTACGCCAATCCTAAGCATGTGCAAAACGTGCAAGACGTAGCGGAAAAGCTCTCGCTTTTATTTCCGGAAATAAGCTATGACGATTTAGTTGCTAAACTCTCACGCAAACACACTGTGTTTTCAATGATAAAATATAATCTTTCGCCGGCGCAGCAATCAGCCGTAAACTGTCTTGGCATTCCGGCGCTTGAATTTCAGCAGAGCGAAAAGCGCGTTTATCCGCATAACAACCTGTTTTCACATATTTTGGGATACACCAATATTGATAATTTAGGCTTAGCCGGTATTGAAAAATCGTTGCACAAACGGTTGACCGAATCGTCAAAATCATTGCAGCTGACTATTGACACGGGCGTGCAGGATACTATCAGAGAAGAACTGCTTGCCGCGGTTAAGCACTATAACGCCAACGGCGCCGCCGCCATTGTGATGGACGTTAACACCGGCGAAATTATTTCTATGGTATCGGTTCCGGATTATAACCCGAACTTAAATATTCCGGTGGGTAACCGCTCATTATTTAATTTTGCCACCCAAGGCGTTTATGAGGCAGGTTCGGTTTTCAAAACTTTTAACACCGCATTGGGACTTGAAAGCGGCAAAGTTAAAGTCAATGACAAGTTTGACGCGACCAAGCCGATTAAAATTCAGGGTATGACCGTTTCAGATTACCGCGGTGAAAACCGTTGGCTGACAGTCGGCGAAGTTTTGATTCATTCTTCAAACATCGGCTCAGTGCAAATGGTTTTACGGGTCGGCAAAGAAAAACAGCGTCAATTTTTGCAAAATTTGGGCTTTGAGGTGCCGCTTTCTGATTTTCAAGTGGCGGAAAAAGCGCGCCCGCTGTTCCCGAGCAAGCAAAAATGGCGCGATGACACCATGGCGACCGCATCATTCGGTTACGGACTTTCGGTTACGCCGCTGCACCTTGTTTCAGCCTTTTCTGCACTGGTAAACGGCGGCATTTACCATTATCCGACTATTGTTAAAGGCGATGAGCATCAATCGCGGCGCGTTATTTCCAAAAAGACCTCAGATAACATGCGTCACTTGTTGCGCGATGTGGTAATTTACGGCTCCGGCAAAAAAGCTAACGTTGCCGGTTATCAGGTTATCGGCAAAACCGGCACCGCTAACAAATTAATTAACGGACGCTACAAAAACAAAGTGGTGATGACCTCATTTTTGGCAGCTTTTCCGGAGAGCGACCCTAAATACGCCATGCTGCTGGTTTTTGACGAGCCTCAAAGCACCTCTGAAACTTATGGCTTTGTTACATCCGGATGGAATGCCGTTCCGGTCGGCGGTAAAATTATCAGCGAAATTGCTCCACAGCTTAATGTTCAAGCCGATTTTGACTTAGACACACAACGCCGCCATGTTAAAGCCGTGTTTGAAAAATAAATTTACAATCTCCTATTGACAACCATTGACAAAAACTATAGGTTCTAAGAAATCGTTAATTTTTCTGCCTATGATTATTACAGGTCCAAAAAGGAGTCTTGTGAACTCGCCACTGTATGATTTTGAGCAGCTCTCGCCCGAGCAGTGGAAACAATTCAGAGAGCAAAAGCAAATTCCTGACGGATTTGTTTTTTTAGCAGGTGCTGCCAAA
This sequence comes from uncultured Alphaproteobacteria bacterium, assembly GCA_902464275.1. Taxonomy (GTDB): domain Bacteria; phylum Pseudomonadota; class Alphaproteobacteria; order RF32; family CAG-239; genus CAAFZY01. The sequence continues at coordinate 12,712 of CABQIK010000024.1, forward strand.
TACAAAAAAACCGCCGGAATTGTGCTACGTGCCGGTAAAGACCACATTTTTGTGCAAAGTTTTTTGCCGCACAAAAGCGAAGGCGGTATTTATCCGACCCGCGGTTTTGGTCGTATTTACAGCCTGTATGAGCCCGCTAATCGCCCGGCGGAGGATATTGTGATGGAAGAATCCGCTATTTATCAGGTTATGCCTGATAATAAGGTGATGATGCTTCTTGACAATGGCGAACACCGCAACGCGATTAAGGTAAGGCAGATGTTCTGCTTTATGCGCCAAATCAAAGGATTTCAGGACTTTGCGCCGGTCTGCTCGCTGCCGCACCTTTACGAGGTGACGTTCAAAGAGCGCTCCCGCGGGTATTTCCTTAAAGGGCAGACCTATCAAGTTTGGGCAACCCCTATCGGAATCCCTGATGTATCGCTCGGCGAAATTGCCAAGGGTTGGATGTTTTGCGACATCAACTGCGGCATTTTGGGCATCATGAAGTCCAGAAGCGAGGAATTTACCCCGCTTGCCGAAGAAGATGGCGACAAAATCGGGCTGTTTACGGTGTATAACCACAATTTGGTCTATGAAGGCTAGATTGTATGTAATGTGCTTAAAGGGGAGTTTTTCTCCCTTTTTTGTTTTTAAAAGCCTAATTTAAGCGTTTTCTTTATTAAATTATGTTTATTTAGCGCACAAAATTTAATCTTTAGTCACATTTTATAAATTTTTTGCTTTTTCTTATTGAAAAATTCATTTTTATTTCTTAATTTAAGAACTGTATTAGCTGTTCTGTATTTTTTACGGAACCTTATTATAACCCATATGGAGAAAATAAAATGAAAAAACTTTTAAGTTTGTTCTGTGCAATGGCTTTCTTAGCCGGCTGTTCATCTTTTGGCGCTAACGGCGGTCTTTTTGGCGGCAGTGAATGCCAGGATAAAGAAGCTCGTGACTTTATGGCTAACGCTGAAGACAGAGTTTTCTTTGCTTTTGACAGCTCAGCTTTGACCAGCAATGCTCAAGAAGTATTGGATACTCAGGTTGAATGGTTGAACGCCAGAAAGCACAAAAACGTTAACGTTATTGTTCAAGGTTACTGCGATGAAAGAGGTACTCGTGAGTACAACCTCGCTTTGGGCGAACGCCGCGCTAACGCCGTAAAACAATATTTGGTATCTCAGGGCGTTAACTCTGACCGTATTTCCGTAATTTCATACGGTAAAGAAAAACCGGCTGTTTTGGGCAACAACGAAGCTGCTTGGGCTCAAAACCGTCGTGCCGTTACTGTTGTTAAAACCAGCAACATGTAATTTTTTGCACGAAAAACTAAAAGCGCGTTCTTGTTAAAAGAATGCGCTTTTTTTTGACTTGTACATTAAAATGTTTTAGCTTATATTTGTGTTTAGTTAAAAATTTATCAATTACGAGGTTAAAAAAATGAAGTTATTACCTGCAGCCGCATTGTTAAGTGTTTGCCTTTTGTCTTTTTCTGCCCATGCTCAAGAAATTATCGGCATTCAGGAACAAATTGACGCCTTAAAAGATGAAATGATGATTTTAAATCGTAAAGTTTATCGTGATAACAATGATGTACAAATCAGCAGCAGACCTTCTGCTTCGGCTGAGGTTGAAATGACGCAGTATTCAGAAATTATCCGCTCGCTTAACGGTAAAATTGATGAGCTTGAACATAAAATCACACAGCTTGAAAGCAAAATTAACACCATCAACAATGATATGAACGTGCGCTTTAATATGCTTGAAGGAAAAGGTATTCCGGCGGCGCAGGGTTCAATCAGCACCCCGAAAAAATTTGATACTGCCATTGCCAATGGGGCGCCGAAATCTATTACCGGCGATGCTATCACCACCGGCGATTTGAAAAATTTGGCTCCGGCACAAAAAGCGGCTCCCGTTTCAGCTCCGATTGCGACTGATGACGTAAACACCTTATATACCAACGGTTTAGAAGCGCTTAAAAGCCGCAATTCCGCCCTTGCAGAACAAAACTTTAAACTAATTTTAGATAAATACAGCTCTGACAAATTGGCAGGCAACGCGCAGTATTGGCTTGGCGAAGTTTATTATAATGACAAAGTTTTTGATAAAGCCGCGGTTGCTTTCGGCAAAGGATATGAAAAATACAAAAACGGCGCCAAAGGTCCGGATTGCTTGTTAAAACTCGGGCTTTCAATGGCGCAACTCGGCAAAAAGAATGAGGCTTGTTTGGCATTTGTAAATCTGCCGAATGAGTTTCCGCAAGCTTCCGGCGATATTAAAAACAAAGCCGCGCAAGAAGCTAAAAAGTATAACTGCCAATGATGTTTAATGAGTTTTTACAAAAATATAACGTAAATGAAAAACGCATTGCCGTCGGGGTTTCCGGCGGCAGCGATTCTTTGGCGTTGGCTTTAATGCTGAATGATGAACTGCGCCCGCTCGGATATACGGTTATTGCCGTTACCGTTGACCACCGCCTGCGCCCGACTTCCGCGCAAGAGGCTCAAACAGTGGCTGGCGTTATGGCGCAAAACGGCATTGAACATCACACTTTGGTATGGGAGCATAGCTCTGACCTTAAAACCGGAATTGAAGAGGCGGCGCGAATCGCACGTTATAACCTTTTGGAAAACTGGTGCAAGCAAAACAATGTTAAAGTTTTGATGGTGGCGCACCATCTTAATGACCAGGTTGAAAACTTTTTTATTCGTCTGCAACGTGGTAGCGGGCTTGATGGTTTATGCGGAATGAAAGAAGCGGTTGTTAAAAATAATTTGCAGATTATGCGTCCGCTACTTTATACCAATCCGCAAGTTATGAAAAATTATTTAAACCAGCGTCATATTGCTTGGATTGAAGATGAGAGCAACGCTTGTGACGACTTTTTACGCGTTAAAATCAGAAAGTTTTTACCACAATTTTATGCCGCGACCGAAATTACACCGCAGCGAATCGGCGAGGCTATGCAAAGGCTGTTATCTTCCCGCAATTATCTTGAGCATAAAAGCGAGCAGATAATTAAAAACTCATTTAAAAACTGGTTTGATTACGGGTACAGTTGCTCGCTTGCCGTATTTTTAAGTTTGGATACCGAAATGGCGTTTCGGGTTTTGTCGTGCTTATTGCGACAAGTCGGCAACAATGAATACACTCCGCGCGCCGACAGCGTGTTGCATTTAATCAGCGATATAAAAAGCAATAAATTTAAGGCGGCAACTCTTGCCCACTGCCATATCAGTATTAGCAATAAAACTTTGTGGATTTTGCCGGAAAGTTATGACATCGGCAATTACACTCCAAAAGCTTGGGAAAATTATGTAAAACTTAATCCGGTATTTAAAAAACAAAAACTGCCGCTGCGCCTGCGCGCCTTTATCTTGAATCAGGTAAAATAAACCACCCCGTCGGTGTTCGCCGCTATTCCTCCTCGGGATGGAAATTTTAAGGTGCGGATTTAAATACAACTTATACACAGCACGGACTCGTAAATATTGCAAAAAAAAAACGC
>CABQIK010000025.1 GCA_902464275.1 uncultured Alphaproteobacteria bacterium
AATCTAAGCTCCAACCGGCAGAGCCTTTGTTGTAACAGTCATCAGCCGTTTTAGCATACCCGGTCGGGCAGGTTGACAAAATACATCCGGTGCCGGAGGCATTAAGCGTATATCCGCTTTCACAGCCGGTTAATTTTTTATAGGTTTCATCATCAGGGCATTTATCGCAAATGCTGTGTTCAGGGCAAGCAGTTAAGGGGTAATCGGAGCAGTCGGCAACCGGAGGAGTTGGATCAACATCGTCGGTAAAAGCAACACAGCTTTTGTAAGCGGTGTTAAACGGGCAGTATAGATAATGTGTGCAGTTGGCGGTATTGGCGTTGGTGTAGCCTAAGGCGGTGCAGTCAGAAGCTGTGTTGCTGCTTTGCGCGCAATCAGAAGAGCTGCTTTTGCAGGTTAAAGCTAAGGCAGAATTTGCGTTTAAGGTTATAAACAATGAAAATATTAAAATAGCAACTGTACGCATGAAACCATACTCCCATACATATATATATTAGATATTGTACAATAAATTTGCGCATTTGTAAAGAATTAAGGTGCAAAGATGGCTTAAAAAATTAAATGATTGCAAATCGGGCGGTTTTTAATTAATATCAGCAGATAAATTTTAAGGATAGGTTTAATGCAAGATAAAAAATATATGCGCGCAGCGTTGGTACTGGTGCTATTAGTTGCCGTTTATACTTTCGGCAAAGTACCGTTGATTCAGCATGTTTACGGGAGCAAGGCGAATACTCTTGGCGAAGAGCCGTTGTTTGAGCAAATTACCATGCTGCCGCAAGAATATAAACAAACCGCGAGTTTCGGCAAGTATGAGGCAGTGCTTAACTTTAGGGCGGAATATCAGGTGACAGGGCGCGCGGTATATGTGGATATTTATGACAGGTCTTTTTATTTTGGTATTAAAGGACCGCAACAACAGCTGAACGCGCTTTATAACGCAGTTTCGCCGTTAGACATAAGTTTGTTTATCGGGCAAACGGCGGCGGATGGTAACTGGCAGAAAATTAAAGTCGGTCACGAATATCGGGTGATGACATGGCGGTGGAGTTCGGCTGATAAGGTAACGGTTAGTCATGACGAGATCAGCAACAGCCACATTATACCGGCAAGCACGGCAATTCGCCGCGGGTTTGATACCATAAACAAGGGCGATATTGTTTATATAAAAGGCTTTTTGCTTGATTGGAATCCGGTGGGCGAGTTTGCGGATATTGATTTTAAAACCGCGCTTACTCCCGGCGAAATTGCTGATTTTAAGCTTGGCGGCAGAATCTCAGGCTTGTGTCGGTATTTTTATGTAACGGAGCTGACGGTTAAAGGATATGCCTTTGAATAAGAGAAAAGCCAAAGACAGGTTAGAAGGTCTTTGGCTTGAGTTTTAGGTTAGTCCTGTGAAAAGCAGTTTAGAATCCTATGCGAAGACATATTGATGAAAGTGCCATAGTTTTTCCACAGGTCATAGGTATATTTCTTGGGCATAAAGCATAAGGCGTAAACGCAGTTATGCGGATACCGAGATTTTCAGTTTTAGTTTAGGTTAATAATTAGTTTGTAAAGGCGAGTATACGCTGAAAAAATTTAAATGCAAGATAAAATTTGACAAAAAATAAAAATTACCATATATTTTAAATATGGAGGGTGAAATGAATTTGAAAAAAGTTACTAAAAAAACAGCCGGAGCGGTTTTAATTACTGCAGGTGTGGCTGCAAAACTCACCAAATGGGGCTTGAGCGCCTCAGAGGTGGTGTTAAACGGCGCCGTTAATCTGGCAGACAGCTTTGTTTCAGCTCCTAAGCTCGGAATCGGCAAAGCGGCGTTTTCAGCCGTGCAAAAAGGTGTTTCTGATTTAGAAAAAAATTTAATGAAAAAAGGTAAAGAGTGGGTCAGATAATGCAGCATGAAAATGATTACAGCGTGATTATTACCAATGAAGGAACTTTGGTTTTTATAATTAAAGCGCGCGCTGCGGAGCCCGAGGCGCCGTTTTTGCTTTATGACGGCGGCAATCATGCCACTTTTTACCGCCGCGAGCATGAAACGGTTTTGTTTGATTTTTTAAATGAAAAAGTTATTCCGATTTTGCAAAAGGCCGAATCGGTGGTAGTGTTTGAAGCTGATGATGAAATTGAAGATATTACACGCGATTATGCGGCAAGAGTTAAACATATTAAAAAAAATGTGTTTACCGGTGATTTGTAAAACAAAACGGCTTAATAAAAAATCCCCTTGCGGGGATTTTTTTTGTGTTTAACGGTGCTTGGAATATTTTTGCAACGGACAGTTTAGTTTCTGGGGGAGGGTGATATTTTGGTTGCCAGTAAGCTTATTAAGTTTGGCAAGTCCATCGGCATTGTTTTGGCTACGGTAAATTGGACGCAGGTGGTGAGCAATTTTGTTTAAGAACACGGCTTTTTGCGGTTTTAAAATTTTGCGGGAAGACGTGGTTTCTTTTAAGGCTCGCTCTAAATAATCCTGCTTAAATTCAGCGGTTTTGCCGGCAATTTCAAGCAAGGTGTTAACCCGTTCTTCGCCTTTTAAATACTTCATGGCTAAATCAGTTTTGGTTTGCATCCATTCGTCATAATTGCCTTGCGAAAGTTGAAGTTTGGCAATGTTTTTAAGCACATTTGCTTTTTCAGGAGCTTGCGCGTATTGCAAGGCTTGTTTGTAATAAAGTTCGGCGCGTTGTAGTTTTTCAGTGTTTTTACTGTGCAGAGTGGCGTTGGTTACAAATCCGGCAATCGTCTTATAATCTTTTAAGTAACTTTGCGCCAAAGCGGTGTTGATTTTGTATAAATCTGAAGGCACGTCAGTTTCAGTTAATGAACGACGATAAGCGGCGCGGATAAAACCTTGGTCTTTGAACGAATCGCCCAAGCGGTTGACGCAATAGTTAATTTTTTTGTAGTCAGAGGTATATTCCAACACCTTTTTTAAGCACTCTTTTTCAGAGCTGTTTTCATCAGGGTCGTAATGTTCGTTTTCAAGCAAAATGGCGCGGTGCATCATGGATATATTGTAATATCCGGCAGCGCGTTGTTCAAAGTCAAGCGAATCGGCAATATCTTCAAAGCGCTCTTCAATTAAGTTGACCTGATATGAGGTGGTGGCTTTTTGACTGGTTCCGGTTAAAAAACGGGTGATGTCGCCCTGAATGCGGCACATTTCAACCGCGTTTTGCATTTCAGGCACAAGGGCGTAATGGTCATAAATAAGGTCAATGTCATCAGTGGTTAATTCAGCTAAACTGTCATCTTTTTTGTATTCGGGCAGGTCGGTTAAGTCAAGCAAAAGCTTGTAGGCTTCGGTTAAATCTTCATCAAGCGCTTTGTTGATAATGTTATGCGCGCCATAAGTTAAACACGCCGCTTGGAATACTTCGTCATTGGCGGAAAAGGCAATGTTGCCTTCAGGCGTAACCGTGGCAAACGGCGCCATCATGGCAATAAACTGCTCGCTTTCAGGGCTTTTAAGATAGTGTTTTGTAAATGCGAGCACGGTTTTGCTGCGGGCGGCAATAGGCAATCGTATGGTGTGAGCTGACTTTATCGGTTCGCCGTAAGCATTGACAAGCTGTGTGTTTTCATTATCGGACATTAATCTACTCCTTGCTTGATTTTTTAGTATTTTGCGTTTTTTGTGTATATTTGTCAATATTTTTGTTTAAAAAACCGCCATAACGGCGGTTAGAAGTTTGAGTACAAAATGTTTGGGTTTATTAAAGCGGGGTGGCAAAGTCAGCTAAAAAGTCTTCCATTTCCTGCTCGTGTTCAAGTTCTTCTTTTAGAATATGGCGGGCAATGTGGAAAGTTTGATGGTCTTTGCCAAAGCACATATCGCAAATTTCTTGGTAGCGGTTAACGGCGCAGCGCTCGGAAGCCAAATTTTGCGTTACCAAAGTTTTGGTATCGGGCTTTTGCGGCGCGTCGTATTTGCAATGCGCGGTTTTGCTCCAATCATCAGGATTTAAGAGCGGGGTTCCGCCAAGTTGCAAAATGCGCTCGGCAAGCAGGCCGGCGTGTTTTAATTCTTCTTCGGCGTGCTCGTTAAATTCACGCGCAACGGCGGGGCGCAGCGTTCCGACCGCAACTTTGGCGCCAAGCCAATATTGATAGTAAGCAAGCCATTCTTCCGCATAAGCTTGATTTAAAATTGCAAGCAAGTCTTTAATATTTACACCAACAATTTTTTGAGCCATTTCTCCCATGATAAAATCCTTTCATATTTTAAGGTTGTTGCACTGCGTTTTAAATAATTGCGCGTTTAACAAAATCAACGTTGCGAAAATAATTTTTACGAGTATTTAAGTTTTTTAAGTTATGCTTTATTTATTATAATAAATCAGGAGGATATTATGGTTTTGATTGCTCCAAGTATACTCTCGTCGGATTTTGGGCGCTTAAAAGAGGAAGTGACGGCGCTTGATAAGGCGGGTGCCGATTTAATCCATTGTGATGTGATGGACGGTAATTTTGTGCCTAACTTAACGTTCGGTCCAAAGATGGTGCAAAGCGTGCGCGCATGTACTGAATTGCCGCTTGACGTGCATTTAATGATTGAAAATCCTGATAAAATGTTGGAAGTTTTTGCTAAAGCGGGCGCTGATATTTTGACGATTCACGCTGAAGCTTGCTCGCATTTAGACCGTACGTTAAGTAAAATTAAAGAGCTTGGATGTAAAGTGGGTGTTTCAATAAATCCGGCAACCTCGGAAGAGGTTTTGCAATATGTTTTGGATAAAATTGACGTGGTCTTGATTATGACGGTAAACCCTGGGTTTGGCGGGCAGAGTTTTATATCATCGCAACTTGAAAAAATTGCGCGAGTTAAAGAGCTTATCGGCTCGCGCAATATTAAAATTGAAGTTGACGGCGGCATTAATCCGCTGACGGCGGCGGAATGCGTTGCTGCCGGAGCTGATATTTTGGTGGCGGGAACTACAGTCTTTGACGGGTCTGATTATCGCAAAAATATTGAGTCTTTACGCTAAAGGAGAACGTTTATGCCTACGGTTATGGTAGTTGAAGATGAAGAAGCTCTCGCTCTTTTATTAAAGTATAACCTGCAAAAAGAAGGCTATGATGTGGTGATAGAATCGCGTGGCAACAGAGTCCTGGGGCAGGTTGAAAAAACTTGCCCGTCAGTGATTTTGCTTGACTGGATGCTGCCGGAACTTTCCGGCGTTGAAATTTGCAAACTTATTCGCTCTAAGCCTGATATTAAAAATATTCCGATTATTATGCTGACCGCCAAAGGGCAGGAAGAAGATAAAATTAAAGGGCTTTCCGCCGGCGCGGACGATTATGTTACCAAACCTTTTTCAGTGCCGGAGCTGATGGCGCGGGTTAAGGCTAATTTGCGCCGCGCGCCTGAAATTGTGCCGGTAAAAGAGCTGATGTTTGAAGATATAAAAATGGATTTAACCGCTAAAAAAGTTTTCAGGGGTGAAAATTATATTCATTTGGGTCCCACTGAATTTCGGCTTTTGAAAATGTTGATGGAATCGCCGCAAAAGGTTTTTTCACGCGAGGTATTGTTAAAAACCGTGTGGGGAGATAATATTTATGTGGAATCGCGTACGGTTGACGTGCATATCCGCCGTTTGCGCCGCGCGTTAAATAAATTCGGTCCTGATTATATCCGTACCGTTCGGGCAACCGGATATTCAATAGATAATCACCAATCACCTGAGGAAGAATAAGGAGGTTTATATGGTTAAGTTTTATTATGATAATGTGAAATTGCAAAAATTGTTGTTACTGAACGCGGTTTTGTTAAGCGCGGTCATCACGGTCGGCAACTATACGCCGCAATATATGTGGTTTGTGAGCGTTGTTGCCGTGCTGTGCCTGATTTCGTTTTCAGCCTCGCTTTATGTGGTGGTGTTTCCGCAGTGTTTGGCGCAGATTGATGACGAGGGTATAAAAATTGATCATAATGCCAAACTTAATTGGGGTGATATAGAATCGGCGGAACAAAAGCGCGTTTCAGGCTGTATGCATCGTGATATTATTGTTTTTAAGCTTAAAGACGGAGTTAAATATCATAAAAGCTTAATGCAGTATATCAGCGCAAAGTCGCCGTACGGTGAGTTTTCAATACCGCTTTACGCAATGACCGCCGATGATGCAGAAGCGATTGGGGCAGAGATTGCTAAGTATATGGAGATTAAATAAAAAACTTCCCCACACCTTGCGATATGGAGAAGCACATTTTAAGAAGATTTTTTACAATTGTATTTGTAGCATAAAATATGAATTTTGCAAGCAATATATAAAAAGTTATATTATATTGTGTATAACTTTTTATATACGCGCTGAGAATGGTGGAAATTAAAGTATCTGCGCAAATTACATTTCCCATAAAACAGTAATGATAGCATAGCTTTTGTTTCCAAAATGACGAGAGCTTTCTTTGGCTAATTTTCAACAATGAGGTCTTTAAGGTATGATAAATTGCCGGCGCAATACTTATCACCATAAAAATCTCCTCAAATTGTTGCATTTAAGGAGATTTTAGCTCGCGTTTTTTTTTTGCAATATTTACGAGTCCATGCTGTGCATAAGTTGCATTTAAATATTAGACAAAAAACTATTGTGATTTTTGTAAAACTATGTATAATAGTGATATGAAATTGATTATTAACAAATTAGTGTGAATTAGCCCAACAAGCAGCATACAAAGTTTATTTAACTGGTGTTGTAACTTATTTATAATGAAAGTATTACCGTGTTTGATTTACCAGCGCGCTAATACCAGAAATTTTTGATAAAGAGTCTTCTGCGAGACCGCCCGCCTGTTTCAGGTATAAAGTTGCGTACTTTAGGGATCAGATTAGAATCAAAAATTTTGTTTTATGAAAAAAGAACAATCAACATTAAATCAAACCGTATGTTTAACCGGTTGTGCTGAAGCATTAATTAAAAATATTTATATTATGACAATCAAAATGTCAATTTTGAGCAGCCTTCTTAAGGAAGAGTATGGTCTAGTCATGGGCGAAGATATTTCACCTTTTCTGAGTTTGAGGAGCTTGTTTAATATGACAACAAGTGATCTCTTAGCTCTCAAAGAGAAAATGGATCACGCGTGTGGTTTCTACCACAATGTATCCTATTCGGATTTAGTATCTGTTGATACAGCGGGTGAGTTTTGCCAACTGCTTGATGATAATGTCGGATATTGTCTTTATAGGTCGTATGACGATGTATAGAGATGAGATATAGATTAAAATCCCTCGCAGAATTAAAAACTGCTGAGGGATTTTTTTGTGCAAAACGCGTTTCAAATATAATAAAAGCCTCCGTTTCAGAGGCTTTTTAGTTTAGTTATTTTGTTGCTTTTTTAGCAGTTGATTTTTTGGTTGTTTTTTTAGTGGTTTTCTTTTTGGCTACAGGCTTTTTAGCAGCCTTTTTAGCGGCAGGCTTTTTAGCAGTCTTTTTAGAGGCAGTTTTTTTGGTTGCTGCTTTTTTCGGAGTTGCTTTTTTAGCGGCTTTCTTTTTAGCCGGAGCTTTTTTAGCCGCTTTCTTTTTAGGAGCCAAAGCTTTTGCTGCTTTTTCTTTAGCAACGGTAATCGCCTTGTCTAAGTCTTTTTCAGAGCATAATCCGATAGCAACCGGATTTTTAGCCCGTAAATTAGCCATATCGGCGCGAGTGCCGTTACGAATAGACATAATGGTCGGTTTAGTGGTTCCGATTAATTTGCAAATTTGCGAATCGGCAATTTCAGGACAGTTGCGAACAACCCACAAAATGGCGGCCGGTTTGTCATTGCGTTGTGACGGCGAAAGAATTTTTTTGTTTTTGGCATTGGTCTCTTTTACATTACGTTCAACCACGCTTGCCACTAAATTAGCGGAAGCGTCATCTTCACAACGTTTAATTTCATCGGGCGAGAGTTGACCGGTGGCAATCGGGCTGATACCGATGATGTTATAAGCAACATCGCCATCGGCAATGGCCTGAACTTCAAGCTCATGCAGTTCACAGAATGTGGCAATCTGGCGGAAAGTGAGCGCGGTGTTTTCAACCAACCATACGGCGGTTGCTTTCGGCATTAAAGGTGCAGTCATTTGTTATTCCTTTCGTTATTATTTTTTTAATAGCTTAACAATAAGAAATATCTGTAAATTATACAAGATTTTTTTGTTTTTTATGCAACAGTTGTACTTATAATCAAAAAAACCTCCGACTAAAATAAATCGGAGGCTGATTTGTAGCAGTAACAGAATTAGTTGGTGCCGCTTTTAATACCGAAAGCACCAAATTTGCTGTTAAACTTGGAAACCTGACCGCCGGTATCAACCATACGATGAATACCGGTCCATGCCGGATGAGATTTCGGATCAATTTCCAAATTCATTTTAGCACCGGCTTTGCCCCAAGTGGTGTTAACTTTATATTCTGTTCCGTCAGTCATCACATAAGTAATTTCGTGATAATCCGGATGAATGCCTTTTTTCATTTTTACTTCTCCAAACAATAAACTCTGATAAAATTTAAGCCCTTATACCTTAATCAGTTTAAATTATCAAGAGTTTTTTTACCTTTTATTTAAAAATTTCAAAAACTTTTTGATTCAAGTTGAAATTTACGGCAACCAAATCGCCGGTTTTGAAAATTTCGGGTAAGCTTTCAACGCGAATGTCTTTTTGCTTAACGGCGCGAACCGAGCCGCCCGCCTCTTTAACCAACAACATGCCGGCAGCAATACTGCAAATATGGTTGTTTAGGGCGATAACGGCATCGGCTTTGCCGCCGGCCATATAAGCCAAATCTTGAGCAATGCAGCCGCTGATGCGCAGGTTGCCGGTTTTTGCGGCAATTTGCGCGTGAAGCTTTGAGGCCTCGGCAATGTTTTCGGCATAAGACGAAGTGGCGGAAATTAAAGCTCCGTCAAGTTCTTTTACCGCTGAAACGCGCAAACGTTCGTGGTTGCGGTAACCTTCTTTATAAGCGCCTTTGCCTTTTTCGGCAAAGAAGGTTTCGTCGCGAGCGGGGTTGTACACAACCGCGCAAATGATAGCGCCGTTTTCAACCAAAGCGACCGAAACCGCAAAGTCAGGATTTCCGTGGGCAAAGTTGATTAAGCCTTCAATCGGGCTGATGGCAAAATACGAATCGCCGACAACTTTGTCATTGGGGGTAAATATCGGCGCGTCTGGCTTAATTTTAGCCAATTCGGCCTTTAAGTTTTTTTCAATACGGCTGTATGTGCCGAAAACAAAGTTTTTGTTGCCGCGAACAGAATTTTGCAGCTGTTCAAGCTCGCTGAAATCTCTGTCCATGGAAGAGGCGGATTTTTTAACCGCGCCGACCACAGCCGTCAACAATGGGGAAATGTAAGCCATTATTTTGCTCTTTCAACATAGTTTGCTTCAGAGGTGCCGACAACAATTTTATCGCCGGTGTTGATAAACGGAGGAACCATAACGCGCACGCCGTTATCCAAGATGGCAGGCTTGTATGATGACGCGGCGGTTTGACCTTTAACAACCGGTTCAGTTTCAGTAACGGTGCAAATAACCTGCAACGGAAGTTCAACCGAAATCGGGCGTTCGTTGATATAAGCAATGCGAACCGGCATACCGTCAGTTAAAAACGGGCGCGAATCGCCTAAAATGTCTGAAGGCATGGTGAACTGTTCAAAAGTTTCGTTTTCCATAAAGGTTAAGCCGTTGGAATCTTCAAACAAAAATTGGCAGTCTTTGTCTTCAACCATCATTTTTTCAACGGTATCTTCAGTGCGGAAGCGTTCATTTGTTTTGGTGCCTTCTTCAACGGCTTTCATTTCAACCTGCATAAAAGCGCCGCCTTTACCCGGTTTAATGTGTGAAGCTTTGGTGATGGTCCACGGTTTGCCTTTATATTCAATAACCCAACCGATTTTGATTGATCCTGCGAGTTGTTTCATAGTTTTATCTCCATATTTACAATTTTAAAAATGATTAAATTTTTCAGGTTTGAGCGCAACATACTCTAAACTTTAGTTTTTGGCAACAAAAATTTTATATTTTCTGCTATCTAAAATTATATAATCGGTTTTAAAGGCGCTTAAATCTAAATCATCATCAACCGGAATAAGCGCAGCCTGAATTAAAAAGAACTCTTCATACCAATCGGTTAATTCTTTAACTTTATCCGCGCCGTCTTGCCATGCTCTGAACGCAATAAAGTCAGGCTCGCATTCAGATACAAGCATTGCCTCGTGGCGGCGGTTGCGGCTGATTACGCCGATAAATTTACGCTTTAATCCTGCTGTTTGCTCCTGATAATCGGCGGCAATATTTTCAGATTTTGATAAATCAAGCAAGACGCCGTCGGCATTAAGTTGCGTGCACAACTTTGCGCTTTCGGTTAAAACTATTTTGTCTTTTACTTTAGCTTCGTCAATAAATTTCAACATAAATTCTTGCGGCAGCGCGGAACTTAAAATAAAACATTCGCATTCAGGGTTGTTTAACAGCGAATCGTCAGGCTCTGAAATTTTTATAATAAACTTTTGCATAATGTTTGATTGCTTCTTGTAAAATTTGATAAACAGGTTATTATGATGACGAACTATACAGTATCGTTTTTAAAAAAGAAAGTAAAAACTCAATGGATAAGCAAAAATTAGTCCGAACGATGAAAGCTTTTGATGAATTGCAAGCCTCGCTTAAAGGTTTAAAACAGGCGGTTGAGGCTAAAAAATATGCGCTTGGTCAACAGCGCGCGTCATATAAACAAAATATGGCGGAAAAAAACGCGCGTTTGGAAAATTTGAATAAAACGGTTGCCGATGTGCTGTTAAAAACTGATGCGGTAACTCAAAAAATTGATATGGTGTTAAACGAAAATGGCTCAGATAACGGTAACGATTAATTCGCGCGAATACGCGGTGGCTTGTGATAACGGGCAAGAGGCATATACCATGAGTCTGGCTCGGATGCTTGATGAAAAAGCAAAAATCCTCACGGCCGGAGGCGGGCATATTAATGAGAATATGTTGCTTGCCATGGTTGGAATTTTAATGGCGGATGAGCTTACTGAAACTAAAAAGAAATTGGCGGCAGGCGCTTCGGAACCGATTATAAAAACCGTTGAAAAAGTAATTGAAAAACCGGTTGAAAAAATAGTGGAGAAAGTAATTGAAAAACCGGTGGTGCAAACGGTTGAAAAAATAGTAGAGAAACCGGTTGAGCCTGATTATTCAGCGCTTGATAATGAACTGTCCGCAATTGTGGAAAACTTGAGTATTGAGATAAAAACTCTTGCAAATCAGGTTGAAAATCTGTAATATAAAAATATATAAAAAGGGCTGTCTGTCAGGTCTTATCCGCATGATCTATCCGAGCCAACGTTATATTATTTAGGGAACTGTCACTGTTCAGATCGTGGTCTGATTAAATGGTGCCCACCTTGGTCAAGCGGTTCGATATGAAGTGTAATAAACGGTCAGACGGCTTTTAAAGCCTGCGTATAATGGGCACCTACTTGTAACTTTTTTTCTTATGTAGCGGCGTTGTACACCGCGAAAAAAAGTTACTGCGTATCTGCCACATTCTCCGCAGGCTTTTTTTATGACCTCTGTGTGGCGTTTTTGTACACCACGCTCCAAAACTCCGCCGTATATGCCCTGCTGCCCGCAAGCTTTTTTAGGTTTCACCACCCCGTCGGCGTTCCGCCGCCACCCCTCCTCAGGAGTGGAATTATTTGCACCCTGCATAAGTTGTATTTAAATAT
>CABQIK010000026.1 GCA_902464275.1 uncultured Alphaproteobacteria bacterium
GACTCGTAAATATTGCAAAAAAAAAACGCGAGCTAAAATCTTCTTAAATGCAACAATTTGAGGAGATTTTCTGATGTTTATCTTAAAAAATTATCTAAGCTTGCGGATAGTGAGGCAGATACGCCGTAACTTTTTTTCGCCGTGTACAAATAGTTACATAAGAAAAAAAGTTACAAGTAGCTGCCCGCTAGACGCGAGCACCGGAAGAAGTATGGTGGAAATGTTGGGAGTTTTGGCCATTATCGGCGTTTTGTCGGTCGGAGCTATTAGCGGATACAGCAAGGCCATGTTTAAATACAAATTAAATAAACACACCGAACAAATGAACCAACTGTTTAACGGCATAACTCAATATTATCACCAACTCAGCAACGGTGACAACTTATTGCTGATTTTTAAAAAGCTAAACATGATTCCGGCTGAAATGCCTATAGAAAGCAATACCTACATACGCGATATTTTTAACAATTACATGTATACTATTGTTGCAACCTGCCCCAACATCGGCGGCACCTGCACTACTTTATATTACAACCTCAACCCTGACAGCAATCAGGATATTGCCGTTTGCCGCAACATCATTAATACCGTTAAAGAAAATGCCGCTGATTTATATATAGTTGAGCTTTTAGGCAACTGGGGACAAGACGGAGCATCACAAGCGCAATTTACCGGCAACGCATGGTGTAGCAAATATAGCAGCATTAAATGCCTAAAAGACATAACCTTAAATGATATGGAAGATATGTGCAACAGTGCCAAAGGCAAAAACAATACACATTTAAAAGTTTGGTGGCGCTATTAACAGAAGCTATTTTTCTTCAACCGTAAAAATTTTTTCCGCGGCAACCACATAGCCGTAAACCACGCGGTCACCCTCGTTACGCAACGCTTTACGCTCCATTAAAAGCTTTTCAAAACCGTTCTTTTTCAAAAGTTTTAACACATAATCAGAAGAATGTACAAACCTACCGGACATAGTTAAAAAGTATTCATCGCTGTTATAACTGTTTTCCGAAACGGTAAAAACAAACAGCCCTTTTTCCGCCAAAACCTTAATAGCCCCTTCAAAAACTTTTCTTAAATCGCCAAAATAGGTAAGCACGTCACCGGCGGTTATCAGATTAAATTTTTTATCCGCAGTATTAAAAAAGTTTATAATATCGTCATTCAAAAGCGAGTCGTAAACATATTTTTGCGCCGCCTGATTAAGCATTTTTTCTGACAAATCAACGCCTGTAACCGTGCTCCAACCAATAACCGGCTTAACTTTTGCCGCGCAAAGCCCGGTTCCGCAGCCGATGTCCAAATATTGCACCGGACGCAAAATTTCTTTTTTGAACGTTGTTTTCACCGCCTCAGCCAAATAGGTTGGAACCTGATATTCAAGGCTTTCTAAAGTGTCATCAAAATCAGGAGCAAAGGTATCAAAAATTTTTTTAACATAACCTGATTCGGCCTGCTTTACCTGTTTTTCATTCAAAATAGCATTAGCCATATACGCCACTTCTTTATTATCCGGAAAAGCGTTTATCCACCGCTCGGCATATTTAGCGGCAAGCGCGCTTCCTTTTTCATCAGCGCATTCATACAGCAAATACCCGAAATTAACATGCTGATCTTCTTGTGCGTCGCCGGCAAATACCACGGCGTTCCAACCGGTTTCAAGCGCCTTTTCCCAATTTTCGGTTTTTTGATACATACGGCTGAGCGAGGTGTAAATCCACGGATTATCCTGCCGCATTTCCACTGCCTGAAGCAAACTTTTTTCCGCCTTTTCATATTTGCCGAGCTCAATATACGAGTTGCCTAAAATAATGTAGGCATCAACGCTTGACGGATAAAGTTTAAGCGCTTTTTCGGCATAATCAATCGCCTTAACATAGCGGGTTAAATCATAACAGGTGTTAGCCATATTAATTACGGCGATATAACTTGCGTTGTTGGCATTATAAACCTGCTCATAATAGCTTAATGCCAAATCAAAATCGGCGCGGCAGTAAGCGATATTGCCCAAATTAAGCAAAGCGGAAGCGTTATCCGGAAAGTTTTTTAAAATTCGCATTGAAAATTTTTCTGAATTTTTATAATCGCCGTTATGATAGTAAATGTTGGCAAGCGCCACCAACGAAGTAACTGAAACCGGATTAAGCCGCGAGGCATTTTTATAAAACGCAATCGCCTTGTCGCTCTCCCCCATAGCGTCAAAACAGTTACCGCAAAAAATAGAATATTTTTCAGTCTTGGGGCTTTTTTGATACAACGACAAAAAAATATCCAGCGCTTCCGGATATTTTTGCTCGCGGTACAAAGATGTTGCCTTTTGTTCCAGATTGCTCAAAACAGCCTCCAATATTAAAAACTGCACGAAGTATACACTATTTTAGACGAAAAGAAAACATTTAAATTTATAAAAAAAACTATTGACGAGCGCGATTAAATATTGTATCAATTCGCCATAACTTATGGGGGTATGGCGGAATTGGTAGACGCGCTAGACTCAAAATCTTGTGGGCTTTGCCCGTGTCAGTTCAAGTCTGACTACCCCTACCATTTTGAAAAGACCGGTTTTCCGGTCTTTTTTTATTTTAAAAACTTAAATTTATGCTTCTCTAAAATATCAAAGGGCGGGGCTTGACAACCCCGCCTCACCATCTTATTTCAAAATAACAATGATGATTCTAAGCACCAAGATTATGATGCTTAAAACTTTGATTATGTCAATCATCTTGTCCTTTCAGCCGGATTCCGGCGGTTGGGAAAGAAGCTGACCCTTTTCGCATAAAAAACTAAAAGCCATTGACTTTTTTATAATTTTATGCGATACTTCCAATAGTGGTTAGGAAGTTATATGTCAACTTCTTTCCATATTGGAAAAAAAAGCCAAGAGGTTGCGCCCTCAAGGCTTTTTCTTTTTATCCGTTTACACTCTTAATGTCAATCAAATTACGCCTGCAACTTTTAAACTGCTTTCCGCTTTAGGCTTTCCCCATTAACCTGTCCTTTAGTTTTACACCGCTTGTTTTGCTATATTATATGCTTAAATTAAAACAACCACCATAATTTAGGAGAGCACCATGATTAAAATAAATGTTGCGAACTATATTATCCACGATTTATCTCAGCGATTTCCGCTGCAGTCTGAGCTTGTGCCTGATGACGATATTTTAGAAATTATCATTAACCGTTGGTCAAACAATCAATACATCACTCCGTCTGCTTATGTTAAACTCAATCACCCTCAACCCCAAAACCAATTACTTTTAATGTAAAAATTCAGCTTCAGCTATCATTCCCTTCAGTTTAGCCGCTGAAGGGATTTTTATGAGCACCAAACCAACCTTTGCCGAGTCCTTTTGCTTGTCAAGATAGCTTTGTTGTTATCTTTAAATTATTTCCGAAACGATATAAATTAAGTGTGTCTTAACAAAATATTAACATTTAGCGAGGTCACACCATGAAAAACGCGACTGATTTAACCAAACAGCAACAAATTGAAAACAGTTTAGTTTTTGCCGGAACCATTTATGACACTTTTGAAGCTTTAGAAGAAACTTTAGGAAAATTAAAAATGGCAACGCCGTTATTTATCACTCACGTTGCCAAAAAGGCCTTTGCCGAAGCCTTAATTAAGCAGGCTGAAAACAGTCCTAAGCTTTATGCGGCTCACCCTGCCGATAAAATAAAACAAAAATGCCTGATTAATTAAAAAAACACGAAGAAAACTGAGTTTCTTCGTGTTTTTCGTAAATCTGCTGCTGATTGCGGGAACAGTAGGCTGAAGGAGCACGCGCTATCATAGCGAATAGTGCTCCTTGCGGTTTCCGTCTGAGACAGTAAAGAAAGCATCAGAGCCTCCCCTAATCCAAACATTAACCGACAACGCCTTTCCCGTCCAGCCTTCAACGGCAAATGATTCATCAAAGTCTGCGCCACGGAGACGAAGATCGTATCTGCGAAGGACAGTACCATTACTTTCTATGTAGACAACTAATCCCCGCTTAATCAAAGTCATATTGGCCCATGACCAAGTATTCTGACCAATCTTCATAGTGCCCAAGTCGCTTGTCCGATTTAGAGGATAAGCAGATGGCAGACCATATCCATAATCATAACCACCATAACCGTATCCAGCTTCATAGCAACCATAAAGGACACCGCAGCTTTGCAGACTATTCATCATTATGACTCCTAGAGCCAGAATGATCATTTTTTTAAATAATTTCATAATTCTTAATTTTAGTGATTATATTTTAACATCGCAAAAGGCAAAAGTCCAGCATTAAAACATATCGGTTTACATTTGCGGGAAATTACCGTATATTTTCAGCAAATAACCTAAATAAAGGAGCATAAAATGACCATCTTATCACCTGAGCAAGCTATGGACGAAGCCATTAAACTTTCTGCCTCGTCTTTACAAAACATCGGCACTCCGTGCGGCGGCCCCTTCGGCGCCGTAATTTGCCAAAACGGCGAACTTATCGCTGGCGGCTTTAATCATGTTTTAGCCAACCACGACCCGTCCGCGCATGGCGAAGTTCAGGCGATTCGCGCCGCTTGCCAAAAGCTTAAAACGTGGGACTTATCCGGCTGCGTTTTGTACACCAGCTGCGAACCCTGCCCAATGTGCCTGATGACTGCCAAATGGGCTAACATCAAAACCGTTTACTTTGCCGCCACTCGCAAAGACGCCGCCGCCATCGGTTTTAAAGACGATGACTTGTACGCCCTGTTAAAAGACGGCGTTTATGCTGAACCGATGCCGGAATTTCGCGATAAAGCCGTTGCCGTTATGCAAAAATGGCACCAAAAATTCAGCGCCACCGGCAAATATTAAATCATGCCGTTACAAACGCTTAGCCTCAAATTTGACATTGCCATAAATTTGAGTTATATTGCTACGGTTAAACAAAAGGAATTTTAATTGTTAAAAAAATTTATTTCGGCACCGGAGGCCGCCAAGTTAATCCCCGATAACGCCACGGTTATGATTGGCGGATTTTTGCGTTGCGGCTCGCCCAAACGCGTTATTGACGCCATGATAGAATGCAAAACGTCCGGTTTAACCCTGATTGCCAACGACACCGGCTTTCCCGATTCGGACAGAGGCAAGCTGATTGTAAATAAAATGGTTAAAAAAGCGATTGTAACCCATATCGGCACCAACCCCGAAACCGGTAAACAACTTAACAACGCCGAAATTGAAGTTGAACTTGTGCCGATGGGAACGTTAGTTGAAAAAATCCGCGCCGCCGGTGCCGGATTAGGCGGATTTTTAACCCCGACCGGAGTTGGCACCATTATTGAAACCGGTAAACAAACAATAGAACTTAACGGCAAAAAATATTTGCTTGAAACTCCGTTACGGGCTGATTTTGCCATTGTTTACGCCACTAAAGTTGACCGGTTCGGCAACGCCTTTCTAGAAGGTACCACCCGCAACTTTAACACCGTGATGGCAACCGCCGCCGACACCGTAATTATTGAAGCCGACGAATTAAGTGAAACTCCGCTTGACCCCAACCTTATCACCATTGCCGGCATTTTTGCCGACTATATTGTAGCATAAAGGATAAAAAATGACTGCTTTAAGCAAAGAACAATGCCGTGAGATTATTGCCAAACGCGCCGCTCTTGAATTTTCAGCCGGCGACATCATTACTTTGGGCATCGGACTGCCGACTGAAGTTGCCAACTATTTGCCCGACAACCTGCACATTATGGTACAGTCTGAAAACGGCATGATCGGCGTCGGCAGCCGCGATTTAAGCGCCCCGCAAGACGCCAAAATCATCAACGCCGGCGGCCTGCCGGTAAAAGCCAAAGACGGCGCCGTGTTTTTTGATACCGCCATGTCATTTACCATTATCCGCGGCGGACATGTAAACGCCACTGTGTTAGGAGCCTTACAAGTTGATGAAGAAGGCAATTTAGCCAACTGGATGGTACCGCATGTATTTACCCCCGGAATGGGCGGCGCCATGGATTTGGTAGTCGGCGCCAAAAAAGTGATTGTGGCCATGGAACACACCGCCAAAGGCGAACCGCGCATTGTTAAAAAATGCACTTTGCCTTTAACCGCCGCACATGAAGTTGATATGATTATCACCGAGCGCGCAGTTATTGAAGTAACCCCGAATGGTTTGCTGCTCGCTGAGGTTAATCCGTTGTTTTCATTAGATGAGGTAATCGCTTCCACCGGCGCCGATTTAATTATCCCCGATTCCCTTCTCCGCCAAGCCGGATAACACCTTTATATTATTTAGTCAGGAGTATAGAATATGAACAGATTACAAAAATTTGATGATTTTGTTAAAAAAATAGACCTTGAAACATACCGTAAAAAATATTCTCATCTAAAAATCGTTGAAATGGATTTGCCTCGCAGCATACAAGCCTTAAAAACCTTATATAAATACTATTGGCAACAAATAGATATCGATAACATTCCTGATTTTGAAGAATATTACGAACTATACTATAAAGAACATCAAAAAGATATCGACGCTTTCAGAATCAAAACCGAAATGTGTGAAAACTGTTTTAACAAAGGCTTGCGCGCCCGAATTTATCGCACATGGGCAAGCATTATCACCCAAATTCACGCCGGTTATGTTGCCGAATCCGTATTCGGTGAAGGTACGGTTGATATGAATGAAGATTTAGACCACAAAGGTAAAGACTTTACAATAACCTACAATGGCAAAACCATCGGCATTCAAATTAAAAAAGAATCTAAAAGACCGGAAGCCCGCGACCACCACCCTGACAGCAAAGGTATTATCACCATTAAATACTGCGTTCCGCAAAAAAAAGATTTTGAACAACCTACATACGTAAAATCAGGCATAATCAAGCCGCAGATGTTAGATTTTATTAAGTTTTCACCTAAAGAAGGATTTTTAGATATGTATGATAACGGTTTTGTGGTATTTATAAAGAAGCCGTTTGAAGATTTAAAAAACAACTATCCTGTTGATTAAAAACTTCATCAATTCTTTCTTCTGCCAACAAAACATAGTCAGGATTGATTTCAAAACCGATAAAATCACCGCCGTTTTTAACAGCTGATACACATTCTGAACCGCTTCCTGCAAACGGAATTAAAACCGTAAACGGTTTTCCTTGCGGGCGGGCAGCTTGTATCAGCTTATTGCATAAGTCTAAAGGTTTTTGTGTTGGGTGTATAATCAAATCATGCCCTTCATGGCTATGCCGTCCCTGCGGTGAAACTAATTCGCCGCAAGTTTTGCAGTATATGGCGCGTTCTTTTAACGCCGCCCCGCCGGCAAGTGTTGAAACATTTATCACATCACGCGGCAAAGCCCCGTTTTCATGAGCGGTATATGTTGTTTCTTTACCGCAACCGAACCGGCTTTTTGTTCCATTACGAACTTTTCCGGCTGAATTTTTCAAAAAAGAATCAGTATATGGTTCGCGCACATCGTCCCGATTAAACAGTGGCTTATCCTTCCAACAAACTAATATCGATTCGTGGCTTCTCTGCCAAAAATTCAAACTCGGTATATTTTTATTAGTATAATGCCAAATTATCCAACGCTGCTTATCTATATCAACTAAAGCTGAAATTCTCGCCAATATTTCACTGAACCCGTAAATATATAAAGTTCCTGAAGGTTTCAAAACTCTGAAAGCCTGTTGCAACCATTCGTCAGTCCAACTTAAATACTCAGACAACGGCATCTTATCCTTGTTGTTGCCAAAATCTTTACCGATATTATACGGCGGGTCAGCAACAATAATATCCACACTGTTGTCTGAAAGCTTTTTCATACCGGAAACACAATCCATACAATGTATTTTATTAACAGCAAGCATTGTTTTTACACCTATTTTATCAACCCGTTATCGCGGAAGCTGAAATAATCGTCAGCCGTGATAATAACATGGTCTTGAACTTTAATACCGAGCGGATTCAGCGCCTCGCAAATTTGTTTGGTAACTTCCAAATCATTTTTAGAAGGGCTTGCCTTGCCGCCTGGGTGATTATGAAATAAAATCACCGACATAGCTCCGCATTCCAGCGCCGCTTTTACCACCTCGCGCGGGTGAACCGCCACATTATTAACCGTGCCTCTTTGCATGGTTTCTTCTTTAATTATTTTAAGATGCGCGTTCAAAAACAGCACTCTAAACTCTTCAACTTCCAAATGGGCAAGCGCCATTTTGCAATAGTCTATCATATAATCAAAGTTGCTCAAAACCGTGTCGTTCTTTTCACGCAGTTCTTGCCATGACATCTTAATTGCCGCCGCAACCACCACCTTAAACGCGGCAATCGTGCTTTGCGACAAGCCGTAATCAGCCAACTTATATTGCGGAGCGGTAATCACCTTGGCAAACGAGCCAAAATCTTTAATTAAATTTTTAGCCAACTCTTTAACATCGCGGCGCGGAATAGCAAGCGTCAACAACAGCTCAAGCAGTTCATAGTCCGCCATACTCTTGCCCTCGTCTTTTAAGAATCTTTCTCTTAAACGTTGGCGATGCCCAATGTAATGCTGTTGCTCGCTTTTGTCGTTAATTTCCGCGTTTTTAGTCATAAGCTAGTCCAATTTATAAGGAGGTTTATCCCAACCTTTCGGTGAATATGTAAACACTTCGCAGCCGTTTTCGGTAACGCCGAGCGAGTGTTCAAACTGCGCCGACAAACTCCGGTCGCGCGTAACCGCAGTCCAACCGTTGCTTAAAATCGTGCCGTCTTTTTTGCCGATATTAATCATCGGCTCAATAGTAAAGAACATACCTTCTTCCATAACCGGTCCGGTGCCTTTAACGCCGCAGTGCATAACATTCGGCTCGTCATGAAAAACTCTGCCCAAGCCGTGACCGCAAAACATATCAACCACTGAATAGCCGTATTTATGAGCATATTCTTCAATTACCGCGCCGATATCGCCAAAATGCGCTCCGGGGCGAACCACGTCAATACCGCGCATTAAGCACTCATAGGTAACTTCACATAAGCGGGTGCCTTTAAGCTTAGGCTTTCCGGCATAATACATGCGGCTGGTATCGCCGAACCACCCATCCAAGATAACCGTAACGTCAATATTTAAAATATCGCCGTCGGCAAGTTTGCGCTCATAATCGGGAATACCGTGGCAAATAACATGATTAATTGAAATGCACAAAGTTTTAGGATACCCGTGATACCCCAAGCATGCCGGAATAGCGCCGTGCGCGGTAATAAAATCGCGGCATAAATCGTCAAGCTCGCCGGTTGAAACTCCCACTTTTACAAACGGTGTTAAATAATCCAAACACTCCGCCGCCAATTTTCCGGCTTTTCGCATACCCTCAAAATCGGTTTTTTCATAAATTTTGATACCGTTCTTTTTAACAATCATCTTTTTTGCCTTCAAAAAATTCTTTTTTATACCAATAACACCGCTGTTTTTTACTGTCAATTCAAAACAACGGTGTTAGAGGATAAACAATTCGCATCAGCGTCCAAAACGCCCCTTCTTTTTATTAAGATTGTAGCGCAAATTATCTTTCATACTCTTTGCCTTTTTGCTTATTTTGTTATTACCCTTATCGGTACGGCGCATTTTTTCGCGATACGGCATATTTTCCGCCTGTTCAATTTGCTTGCGGCAATTATTATAACTTCCATGTGAAACTGAGCCGTGCCGCGGCGTATTCTGAATTTCGCAAATTTTTTGCAAAGGCTCGTAATTTTCGTTTACTTCCCAATATTCGGTAAGTCCGTCAAGCGGAACCTCGCGGTCAATATACGGATTGGGATAAACCACCTTAAACGCATACCAACTGACCGGACGGCGGCTTGCTTCAGCGTTTGTAACCTGACCATCTCCGATATTCAGGCTTTCCTGATTAGCGGTTAAGTGCGTGGCAACTCCGATTTTATCCATAATATCTTTGGTATATTCGCATTGCTCCGGATTGCCGTGAATCGGAATGGCAATCACATTCGGCACCGCGCTTTTAACTTCCGACATCAGCTCTTTCATGGCTTTAGCGTTTACGTGGCCGGAATCTTGCATTTGCACTTCTTTAAATCCGCCCACTGAGCGCTCGCCCGGCGTCATTACCACTTTGACGCCCTGACTTGCCATCATTTGCAGCATTTTCGGCCCGCTCTCGCCGTTAATTTCGTTAATAATGCGCTGACGAGCCAACACCAAAGTATTTTTGCCAAGCTTTACATACGGGTGCAAATCAAACGCCATTTTAACCGCGGAAGACATTGCAATCGGCGAAGTTGCCGTATATCCCACATTGTTTTGATAATCTTCCAAGCCTTGCGCAAAAGCTCCGCTGCAAATAACATATTTACGCGCAATTTGCTTATCATGCAAATAAGCTTGAATGGTTCCTTTATAAATCACATCGTCAAAATTATTATACCCGCTGAGCAGCATGGCGTCTTTAACAGTTTGTAGCCACATACCGTCTAAAAACACTTTGGTTTTTAAGCGGCGCGCGGTTTCAATATCTATGGCAATATTTTGCACGCTGCGTGAAATCACCGGCGAGATAATTAAATCACGGTCGGCATTTTCCATAACTTCATTATAAGTGTTGTCAACCGCTTTGGCAAAACCGATGCGCTCTTTGGCAACCGGCGTGGTTGAAGTTGAATCCAAACAAACTGCCGTGGTCGGCGCGGCTTTACGTTTAAACACATCAAGATATTGCTCGCGGCTGAATGACTTTCCGACCGGCATTTCTTCTTCGGTTAAAAAATCGCCGTTGTTCATAATGGCGGCGTAAGGTTTGCCCTCCGCATAGGTTAAAGTATAAAATCCTAAAGAATCAACTACACTGTGGCTGACATCAACCGCTTCAATCTCCATATTGTTGCCGATTTTTACCACATCACCGGCTTTAACCTTTTCAATCTCCGGAATTTTAAGCCCTTCTTTGGCAAAAGCAAGGCGCACAAAGTTACGTGTAAACCCGCCCGCTTTCATCGGCGGCAAAACATAACCCATTTTGGTATAATTAATGAGCGCTCCGATATGGTCTTCATGCGCATGGGTCAAAAACAGCATACTCACCGGCTTTGAAGCTTTTAAAAGTTTGCCGTCAGTGGGGTTAATGCGGTCAAAATATTCGTCAACATTCGGATATGCCGCAATAAACCCCGATTCCTGCGGCGTAAAAATAGAACCCAAATCAAACATAACGCGGCTGGTTTCGCCCTTTTCATCGGTATGCTCAATAACCGAGCAGTTACCGCCGATTCTATCCTTGTTTACACCGCCGATAAATTTCAAATTGGTATGTGCTTGTGCCATTTTCGGAATCCTCAAATTATAAGATGTTTTTATCATACAATATTTTTGACAAAACGCAACAATTATTATGTCAAAACTTGATTTTTTTGTTTCTGTGATTATGTCCTCATATAAGGAGAACGCCATGAATAATATTTTAAA
>CABQIK010000027.1 GCA_902464275.1 uncultured Alphaproteobacteria bacterium
CGTTTATGATCTCACGCTTGACATCCCGGTAGCTCTTGGAAATCAGCTTGTCCTCTATTGTCGGGACATACAGCATTCGCTGATAAGGAACTGCCACGCGATAGGTGGTAACTTCCTCACCGGCGGCCTTTGTCTGAACTCTAGAATCGTTCTTGACAACGTCAAGATCGTAATAAAGCGTGACATCGGCAACCTTGCGGTTTGCTGTGGAGGCTTGCTCGTTCAGCTTGGCATCAGCTCTTACGAATCTGATATTTTGCAAAGCCGAATAAGTTAAGTTCTTGTCTAAATACGTGAGGTACTCGTACACTGAGCTGTTGGATACAGTCTCTCCTGCATTGAGCTTGTAGCTCCTTGCAAATGTACGAGTGGTGGTTGTAAAGTTTCCGCTAGTGCTGACGTTAACTTTATCATCACCAATGGTGGTGTTGACAAGCTGTATGTTCGTCAGGTCGGATTCTTTTTCTACCCAAACTTCGGAATTGACCTCAAAGGTAGAACCGAGGTTGAGGTCAGCGGAGACTCTGCGTCTGCTGATTTCTTCGCCATTCTTGTAGCGAACCTCTTCACCGGTCACTCTTTGCTCATCAGTGATAAGTTTTTTGGTTTTAGCCTTAAACTCACCGATATATGAGTCATTTTCCAGTTTGGTCTCGTAGTTGTCCGGAACTTGAATATGCCTGTGGATGCGGGTGTACGGAACTCGGATGAGATAATCCGCCATCTTAGCGCCATTCTCACGCGTCAGTGTTGCAACAAAGAACAGATTAACGGTGTTAACGGTGCTATCCGCATTGGACAATGCCGTGTTTCTGACTGATTTGCTGTGCGAGAAAGCAATATTGCTAATTGCCGCATGCGCAAGGGTAGTGTCGCCATAAGCGAGTGCCTCATACGCCGCATTGATGTATACCCTCTCACCCTCATTGAAGCTGAACTGATAGTTCTGCTGATATGAGGACTTTACAAATCTGCCATTGGTACCGGCGATTGACCTCGTCAGATTGCCCTTGGACTGCGCGGTAAGAGCTACTAAGTTCAGCGCATTGTCACTGTTCACCCAAAGCTTGTTCGGGCTGATAGTGGCGTCTGCCCTGAGGTCTAGACTCTCGCGGAAGCTCTCCTTGCGAATAACGTCGGCGTTGTTGTACGAAACAACCATGCCGGCAACATATTCTTTTACCGTATACAGCTTGCACACGGTGGTGTCAAACTGAGCGGCAAAGGTAATGTTTTCCAGACGCTTGTAGAAGTTATCCGGAAGTTTACCGCTCTTGTAGATGCGCTGCGTAGGAACACGAACGAGCGTGTCACGCTTTGCACCTTCAACGTCAAAATTCACATTAAAGAAAAGATTGACGTTAAATACGGTGCTATCCGCATTGGAAAGCTGCGCATTCCTTTGAGCCTCGGCATATTTGAAGCTGATGCCCTTAACCACGGCGGCTGCAAGAGCACTGTCTTTTGCCGCGACCACAAGCTGTTGCCATGTGGCGTCAGCTGTCACGACCTCGTTTGCGTTGAACACAAACTCATCGCGCTGTGTGTTGGTCACAAGCTTGAACGGCGACTTGCTCACAGAAGACGAGTTTACCTTGCCCTCTTTGAAGCTGACCAGTCCGATGTCGGACAAGAGCTTCTGCTCCGGCACGTATACCTTCACAGGCGTACAGCTGAAGCGCACATTGAAGACAAGGTCCTGATCAAATCTCGTACGAGAAATCTCAGAACCGCCCTCCTTCTCCACAATCTCGCCGCTGATGTTCTCTTTGGAAGAGAACTCGTTGTCGGCGACATTGAAATCATTCACCAGTGAAATATTCTCATATTTCACCTGCTTCTTAGTCCTGACCTCTTCCGAAACATTAAGTTTCGTGGACTCCTTTACGAAGTTATCGCAGGAGATGGCCATCATGGTGCATACCGCGGCGATTACCACTTTGATAACCATTGCCGCAAAATTTTTACTTTTTGCCATAATTGTTTGTTATTTTTTTGTTTGTTATTTTTTTTAGCAAAACAAATTTACGCATACCAAATGTTATGAAAAATCTTTTCAATTTTTCAATAATTTAACAAGATAGTAGACATAATTTGTATTTTGTAAAGGGGATTTTAGCACATAACATACTAAAAAACAAGCACAAAATTAATTTTGTCAAAAAATTTTAAACCGCAAAAATGCCCGCCGCGGCAAAGCAAGCGGGCATCTTGTTTTTAGCCTTTGTAAAAGCTTTATATTTTACGCCTCAATAAAAATACGGCCGTTTTCAATAATCGCTTTGCCGCCGAGCGGAATGGTTGCAATCGGCGTGGTATGCCCCATATCGGTATTGGCAATAACCGGCATATTTTTAAGTTCCGGCTTAGAATTAATGATAAATTCCAGAGTCTCGCGGCTCATGCCGGAAGCTTTTTGGAACCTACCGATAACCAAGCCTTTAACGTTTGCAAAGTCAGGCTGATTAATCAGCGCCTGCAAGTTGCGCTCAAAATGCACCGGATGCGATTCTTCATCGTCTTCAATAAACAAAATGGTATTTTCAACAAACTGCGGGCGATATTTTGTGCCTAAATTAAGGTTAAAGGTGCATAAATTGCCGCCGATTATCGTGCCCTCGGCATTGCCGGGGTGAATATGCCACCAACCCTCATTTTTAATAAATTCGCGCTGTTCCTGATTTAAAAACCACAAGTCATCGCTCCATTCATCAGAAGCTTTCAGCTCATATTTACCGTTATTAAACAATACATTACGAGCATTTGTTAAAGTATATTCGCAACCTTTTAACATACCTAAAGAGCTGTAATGCGGACCGTAATATGTAACCATTCCGGTTTGAGCATAAATGGCGGAGTGCAATGCGGTTATATCCGAAAAGCCGATAAACACTTTCGGATTCTGTTTAATAATGTTAAAGTCTAAATGCTTTAAGAGCTGGTTAGAATTAAACCCGCCGATAACCGTAAACACGCCCTTAACCGATTTATCGGCAAATGCGGTCATTAAATCGGCGGCGCGTTTTTCAATATCGGCGGAACCGAGCATATCATAATTTTCATCAGTGGTGTTGGGCGCAAACACAACCTCAAGCCCCCACTCTGCCAAGCGCTTTTCGGCAATTTTGCGGCAGTCGGCTCCTATCAGTTTTAAGCCGCGCGACGGCGCCACAACCATGATTTTATCGCCTTTATGTAATTTGGGTGCGTTTAACATGTTTAATTCTCCTCTTTTTGTTGGTAAATATGGAAAAAAGTAACCGGCTTAATATCGGTTGCCTGCAAAACTTTTTTGCGAATCCGACCTTTGATAAATTCTGTAACCGCCGGAGTTAAGCCGCCGCATTCATGAAGTTTTTCCTCAATCTGCGGGATAACAGCCTGTTTAATTTCCGCGGCGAGCGGCTCCCAATCTTTAGCCTCTAAAATATCTATTGAAGAAATTTGCAAATCAGCCACGCGGTTATCGGCAGTGATTACCGCGCTGATAAATAAACTGCAATTATAAGCAATTTTTTTGCGGTTTTTAACCACATCGGAAGTTAAAGACACGCAACGACCACGGTCAACCCCCATAACCTCAGATTCAACTTCTTCGGTTTTGGTAATGCTGCCGCCGCTTACTAAAAACATATCGCCGTTTTGCCCCGAACAAACTTCCGGCACGCCGCAGCTTAACGCAAAGCGTTTGTGCTCGCGGATAAAGCGCTTGTCGCCATGCACCGGAAACACTATCTGCGGGCGCAAAATATGGTACATCTTTTTAAGCTCTTCTTTAGACGGGTGTCCGGAAGTGTGCACCAGTTCGGTTTCTTCCGTGATGACGGTAACGCCCAAATCCATCATTTTTTCCTGCATGTGCTCAATTTTTTCTTCATTTCCGGGAATGATTTTGGAAGAAAAAATAATAGTGTCATTTTTGCCGAGCTTAACATATTTGCTGTCGCCGTTGGCAATAACGCTTAAAGCGCTGCGGTAATTGGCTTGCGAGCCGGTGCAGATATACAAGGCTTTATCTTCGGTGATGCCCTGCACTTCCTGCGGGGTGTAAACCTTGGGCAAATCAGCAAAATAGCCGCATTCTTTGGCAATTTTCATGTTGGTGATTAAGCTTTTGCCCATTAAAACCGGAGTTCTGCCGGCTTTTTCAGCCGCCAAAACCAAACTTTCAAGCCGCATTAAGTTAGAAGCAAAGCAGGTGACGATTAAGCCGCCCTCAATTTGCGGAATCCGCTCAAGCAGGCTTTGGCGGATAACCGCCTCGCTCGGCTGAATTTTTTCAAGCATAACATTGGTAGAATCGCACACGAACATATTTATGCCTTCATCGCCGGCGGCTTTTAATTCCGCCATGCCGGTCGGGAGCATGTCAAGTCTGCCGTCATCAAAGCGCCAATCGGTGGCGTGAAAGATATTGCCGTATTCGGTTTTAATCAGCAAACCGCAAGTTTCCGGCACGGAATGCACCAACGGAATATATTTTACCGTAAACTCGTTAAGTTCTATTGTATCACCGGCGCGCACGGGGTTTAACGGCACTATTTTTTCCATTTTATATTCTTTTAAGCGCTCTTTGATAAGCCCCAGAGCAAAAGGAGTGCCATACACCGGACACTGCAATGACGGCCAGATATGCGCAATGGCGCCCATGTGGTCTTCATGTCCATGAGTAATAAAAATACCTTTCACATCATTTTTAAATTCTTCCAAAAACTCCGGCGAAGCATAGCTCATATCCATTCCGGGATAATCGTCATTTAAAAAACCATAGCCGGTGTCAACCACAATCCACTTGCCGTTAACGCCGTACGCATACATATTCATGCCGATTTCATCGGCGCCGCCTAACGGCAAAAAATATATTCCTTCTTTTTTATTCATCTTTTTCCTCTTTTGGCGCAGCAAACATATCTCCGGCTATAACGGTTTCAGTCTTTTGCCCGTTTTGCAACAGCAGGCAGCCGTTATCATCAATGCCGGCAAAAATGCCGCTTTTATCATTGTTTTCTTGTTTTATAACTATCGGTTTATTCAGGTTAAAGGCGTTTTTCTGCCATATTTGTTTTAACTTTGCAAATCCTTCTTGGCGGTAAATGTACAACAGAGCGTTCCAATTCGCAATAAAATTTTTAAGCACGGCGATTCGGTCGGTTTTTGCGCCCAAAGCGTTAAGCCCCGCCGTGGTATAAGCGGAAGCACCTAAATCAGGGTGCGACACAACATTAATACCAACTCCCATAATCCAAAAATCAGCCGGTCCGCGCTCAAACAAAATGCCGGAAATTTTGGCGCCGCCGACCAACACGTCATTCGGCCACTTCAGTTTTACATCAGCGCCGGGGCAAAAGCATTTAACGGTTTGTAAAACCGCAATGCCACTGATTATAACCATTCGGCTTAAATCTTTTACATCAGCCTTAAAGGCCATGGACATAAACAAATTGCCTTTTTCGCTAATCCAGCCGTGGCCGCGCCGCCCCCTGCCCTTGGTTTGCGTTTCAGCCGTTATGATACAGGGCTGTTTGAGCTCGTGGCAAAGATTAAAAACTTCAGTGTTGGTGCTTTCGCAGATTTTTACATCCCGCCACATTATGCCGTTAATATTGTTCATATTTTAACCCCGTTTATCAGCCCTAAGGCCTCGTTAAACAAAGCTTCAGGATAAAGCATTAAAAGCAGACATAAAAGTATGTTGAGCACAATCAACAGATATATTATCGGCTCGCAACGGTCAATATTAACGCCGATCGGCGCAAAAAACACCGTGCGAAAGATTTGTATAAAAGCCGGAAGAATAATTATCAGGGCAAGCACAATGGCAATTACTATAAAATATTGTTCATTGAGCGCCAAATAATTAAGCGTGTTCCATACCGAATAAAACATCGGCAACGGCGGCACAAGCATCAATGAAAGCATAAAAAACAGCAACGCCGCGGCTATAAACGGCTTGTTTTTGGCCGCGCCGTTTAAGGTGTTTAAATTTGATAAATATTCCCCGTTATGCTTTAAGGCAAACATAACGGTATAAATTCCGGCCGTAATCAGGGTGTAAATTTGCATATAAGCCAAGCTTGCCGCCACGTTTTCAGGCTTAAACGGAGCAACCAAAATTAAAATTATGCCCAAATTAAGCAATCCGGCAAATGAAAAAATACGGCGCATGTTGCGGCTGGTATTGGCGCCGAACGCCCCGATAAGCAGCGAAACAAAACCGAAAGTCAAGTAAATATTTTGCAAGCTTGCCGCAATCGGCACAAACAGCAGCATATTTATTTTTATAAAGCACACCCAGAGCGCAATTTGCGGCACAAAAGCAAAATATGCGGCAACCGGTAAAACTGCCAAACCGGTTACGTCCGAGCTCCAAAAATGCAGCGGAGCAATACCAAGCATATAAATCAGCAGCAACAGCAAACCGGACATAGTTAAAAAGAGCCTGTTTTGCGGCATTGCGGCAATTTGTTCCGCCGCGTTTGCATAGCTTAAACCCTGCGGGTAAAGTATTAACACGGCAACCGCCGCCATCATCACAAAAAACAGCAAGCTGAAACCGTAACGGCCGCTGATGTTATGAAATTCTTCATTTTTTTGACTGAAGCGGAGCAGTAAATATTGCAACAAAGCCAAAACGGCAAGCGCGGCAAACATAATGTCATACCGTTCGGCATATAAAAGCAAGTTAAAGCAAAACAGCATTAAAAGCGCTGACGCGCAAAAGCGAAACGCAGGCAATTTTTCAGTCGTGAACCATTTTAACGAAAGCCACAGCCAGAGCAAAAATGCCGCCGAGGTTAAAACATAAACCGGCGCGGTTAAAATATCGGCGCTAAAATATTCCGGAAAAGCGGCGTTATGGTTCCACACCGATGCCGCCATAGAAATTAAAACAAACAATTTGGCAATAAAAAAATATTCTTTGGCGGAAGCATCGCCCCACAGCCGGCGGATTAATAGGCATACCACGCCAAGCGGCAAAACGGCAAATTGTAAAATTCCAAGTAAATATTCCATCAGATTCTCCGCTTAAAACACAAACCACAGTGGCTTAATAAACGACAATAGCAATACCGCAAGCACAACAAGCGCGGCAAAAAACTGTATATTATCAATATCCGAAACTTTTACATCGGCTATCCCAAGGCATGATTTGTCTTGAAGCCCGTACAAATTTTGCAGCATAAACACCGCCGCCAGCAAAATTGTAAACACCGCCGCCGTTCCGATATAAAGATTAGCGGTTAAAATTTGCGAAACAATAATAAAATTGTTCCAAAACAAAGCCGAAACCGGAAAACCGATTGCCGCCAACAACAACGCTCCGTACGCAAACGAAGCTTTGGGTTGCAGGCACAAAATTCCTTCAGGCGAGCCCGAAGTTTTTTCGCCCTGCTCTTCAATATGAAAAATCAGCATAGAAAGCGCGGCAAATACCAATAAAAAGGCAAACAGCGAATATGCCAGATTACGTTGCAAAATGGTAGTGGGGGCAAAAATGCCCAAAAGATAAAGCAAATAATAAATAAAAATGTATGAAAACAGTTTGTCGCGCAGGTGCGATGAGCTGTATCCGACGAATGCCAGATAAAGCATGGTCAGTACGCAAAAAGTTTCAAACAACGGCGCCAAAGATGCTATTTGCTCCGGAATTTCCGCCGGCCAAAAGCGCATAAATCCGAACAAACCCGAAACCGGCAATATGCTTGCGCAAATAAAGGTTAAAGAATTGCGCAGTCCGGTGTTAACCGAGCTAATCCAATAATGAAACGGCCAAACCGGAATCCGAAACATAAACGCCAAAAAAATGCCGCTCCAAATTAAAACCCCGTAACGCGAGTCTATGTTTATTTCAGAAATGCGGTATATCGGGATACTGCCGTTTTCATAGGCATACAACACCACCACCGGCAAAAGCAGCAAAACCGAGCCGATAAAATTATACATGAAAAAGCGACTCGCAATTTTGTTTTTGCCGTTTAAGCCTATTTGCATAAAAAGCGGCGGAATCAGCAAAATAAAAAAGGTATAAAATGAAAATAAGTCTAACGCCGAGCAGAATCCGCAAAAGCAACACAGCAACACCAGAGCAAAAGCAATTTCAGCCTTTTGCGCTTGGCGTCTGATGCCGAGAATGCCGATTAAAAAAGCCAGATGAATCCCCAATAACAAAGTCAGGGCAAAAACATCGGCACCCAACATAACGGTTATCTGCGGAATAACTTGCCAATTAAATTTATGAATAAGCTGAAAGCCGTCATCGCTTATATTGATTTTGGAAAATAACAGCAAAAGCAGAAAAATGTTGCAGGCAATCGTCCAAACGGCAACATTTACGGCATTTTGCGCGTTGGCACTGTTGTCGGCTCGCGAAAAAGCGGCAAACAAACCGCCCATAAGCGGCAATAAAATTATAAATAAAAGCAGATATTCGCCCATCAGCCGTTTCTCCCTATTGTAAACCATGCAAAAATAAGCAAAGACAAGGCCATAAACAGTATATAACATATTGCGTTCAGGCGGCTGACTTTACGAAAAGTTCGGATGGTTATGCTGCTGAACAGATTGCCGAACATCATTAATGTTTTTTCAAAAAACATAAAATCAACAAACAAAGCGAGAGTTTTGCCGATAACCCGCATCGGCTTAACAAACAACGCATTATAAACGCGCGGAAAAATATCAATATGCTGCAGGCGGTTGCAGAAAGAATCGTCATTATCAAAGCAACGCAGCGGAAAACTCAACAGCAAAACCGCAAACACAACCAAAGCGGCCGCTCCGAAACGCCAATAAAAAAACTCGTGCTGAGCAATTACGATTAAGGCTCCTAAAGAGCAAAGCAAAACAGGAATCGGCGCACGGTCAAATTTCACCTTCAAAAACTTTGGCTTTACAAGGCGGTAAACCTGATTTAACGTGTGCGAGGTTCCGAGCAAAAAAGCAAGCGCAAAACCAATAAGCCAAAAGCGAGAATCGGAGTTGTAATAATAACCCAAAAGCATGCACTGCACCCCTATTGCCATTATCCACAAAAGCGAGATTATTATAAAAGGAAGCGGATTGCAGGGTCTGACCTCAGAAGAGCGCACCAAATTGTTTTTGCGGCTGATATAGTAATGAAGATAATAAAAGCACAAATTAAGCAAAAAATCGGTTATCAGGACAAATGAAAATTTGCTGTTCCAAACAAAATCAGTTAAAGAGGCAAGTTTTACGGTTAAAGAAATCAGCATCATATTAAAATACACTAATTTTTCTTTAAGGTTGTTCATAACAACAGCCCCGATGCCGCCCCATATCACCGTAAGCAATACAGCAATGTTCACAACTTGAGAAAATAGCGCAAATTCAGATAAAAACGGAAATAACTTAATAAATAAGATTAAGGCTGCAGCCGGCGATGATAAATAAAAGATTATAATCAGGCAATGAAAGCGCGCGCTTTTTAAATCAAGAAAACCGGTATGAAAAACAAAAAATCCTAACTTGATGAACAGACTGATTAAAATAACAAGCGCCGCAAAATCATGATGAGGCACGGTAACCGACACCAGACGCGAGATGGTTAAATTTTCAAGCCCGCCGCGCAGCAACGCAAAAGCCAAAAACAGCCCCATATCCGCAACTAAGTTATATATGGCGTAACGGCGGCCGGCGTTTATGTCCTGAATAAACAGCTGACTTAAAATATCAATAACAAAAACAAAAGTTATAAGCTGAATAAAGTTGGCGGCGGCAATTAACATAATCAACGCTGCGAAATTAAGCCCGATAAAGGCGGATATGTGTTTCTTTTTAGTTTCATATTTAAAAGTTAAGTTGTTGATTAATAAAAACAAAGTTATGGTAAAAAACGGAAATATCATGCGGTAATTGCGCAATGACGAGTTAATATTTAAGCGAATATCACCGCTTGACGACGTGTTCCACAAAACAAAAAACGACTCGGTCTGTCCGTTAATCCACGAGCTTAAAAACATATAAAACAATATACCGACAATACCGGTAAAAAGAGTGTTTATAATCAGATTATAGCGCGAACTAGTCTGCCATAATGACAGCAAACTCATAACAGTTATTGTTATAACAATTTCGGCAATCATGTATTATCCTATTAAAAAAGGGCTGTTACAGCCCTTAAAAAACATATTTATTATCAGGCAATTAATCATCCATTAAAGCCTTAACATCTTTTACTATGCGCACCGGAGTTTTGTATTCGCGCACAACATCATCATCTTCAATCTCAACAATTTGCATAGATGTAACCGATTTAAGCGGAATACGAGCCCCTTCGGCAATATCTTCAAAATAAACAGCGCTTTCTTTGTTGCGGTATAAAAGCGCGTACTGCGATCCGTCATATACAAACAAAGGATTTTCAGGCCCGCCGTTGCACTGTTGAATAATAATCAAGATTTCACCTTTATCATTTTGCAAAATATCACATTTGCTTTTTATATTTGTTGAGCCTTTGTTTTCAGCCATTTCAAACCTCTTTTAAGTTAATTCAGCTTATTATATGAAGGCAACATAACATATAATTATTAATAAATAAACAGCAAATTCACTTTTTTTAACTTTTTTTTATTTTTCTATTGACAGGGCATTTTTTATATTTTATATACATGCTCATTGCGTGAGGGCTCGTAGCTCAGTCGGTAGAGCATTTGACTTTTAATCAAAGGGTCATGGGTTCGAATCCCGTCGGGCTCACCAATAAAAAAGGTCACCTTTTAAGGTGGCCTTTTTTATTGGTGAACTTGCACGGTGCTGAAGAAGCCATTGGTTCGGAGCGGGTAGTTGGTGAGCGCAAGCCTGCGCCGCGCGAACCTTACGGCGCGAGGAGGACCCGCGCAGCGGGAGTACCCTATCCCGTCGGGCTATTTTAATTTTACTTATAATACCGTCACCTTTTAAGGTGGCCTTTTTTATTGGTGAACTTGCACGGTGCTGAAGAAGCCATTGGTTCGGAGCGGGTAGTTGGTGAGCGCAAGCCTGCGCCGCGCGAACCTTACGGCGCGAGGAGGACCCGCGCAGCGGGAGTACCCTATCCCGTCGGGCTATTTTAATTTTACTTATAATACCGTCACCTT
>CABQIK010000028.1 GCA_902464275.1 uncultured Alphaproteobacteria bacterium
AGCCAACATAACAACCATTAAAAAAGCCTCCGCGAGGGAGGCCTTTTTAATGGTGCCGCTGGCAAGAATCGGACTTGCGACCCCGTCATTACCAATGACGTGCTCTACCACTGAGCTACAGCGGCATGGTTAATTCATCATGCGAAAAGTAACATACCTAATCATTTTATAAAAATCAACACTTTTTTTGTGTTTTTTGCATTTTTTTATTTTTCCTGCTATATAAAGGCTGTGGATAGTTATTTTGATGTTTAAATTAAAACAAAACGGCATATAATAAAAGCGCCGATAGTTAATTTTAAGGTCTGAAAATATGAATATTGTGCCCACTGAAAATAAAGATTTACCTGAGTTTTTGCAAAAAGAAGCATCGCCTTCTAACGTAATTCCTTTTGCCAAGCCGGAACAAGCCGAACATCATTATTCCCGCAAGCCGCTCTTGATTATAACCGCGGTTTGGTTCGGGCTGTTGTTTTTGTATATTCAGTTTGCTTTGGGATGGGGTGGTCTTACCGCCTTGCTGCCAACGGAATTTGTAACCTTTTTGGCGGGGGCGTTTTTGTCATGGGGCGCTTTGGCGGTGCTCGTGGTTTGGCTGCAACGCTCATTGCTGGCGGTAAATCAGGCCTCACTCGTTGAGCAAAGTCTTAAAAAGGTTTTAAACTCGCAGAATGAAAATATGCTTTCGGAAGTTATTACGCAAGCTTTGCAAAAGCAAATCAAGTTATTAACCGCGGCAACCGCCGAAATGTCGGAACAAACCAAAAAGTTAAAATCCGCGCTTGATGTCAAAGCGAAAGAATTTGCTGAAATTAATGAGGCTCTTAATGCTTTTGCCGGCGGAAACCTTGATAAGTTAAGTGAATCTGCCAACGGATTGGTTGCCGCCTGTCAAAATGTTGCAACAACTGCCGAGCAGTCCTCTGAGCGGTTTGCGACAAGTTCTGAGCAACTTAAAACCAATGCCGCCGCCTTAGCCGATGAGCTTAATCCCTTAATTAATGAAACGGTTTCAACCGCCGAATATCTTAAAAACGCATTACAAGAAGATAAAAGTTTTATTTCGGAGGCCAATGCCGAACTTGAAAATTTTGCTGCCGCCGGTCGCAAACATATAGAGGATATGGCGGCGATTTTTGAAAGTAACGGTAAAAATCTTGAAAAAACCTTTTTGCAGACCGCCGATGGGTGCGAAGAAATTTACAAACGGCTTGACAGCGGTATTTCGCATATTGAAAACAGCTTGAAAACTCATAAAGAGCTGGCGGCGGAACAGTCGGCGCTGCTTGATAAAAATTCGTCATACCTTGACAGCAAGCTTGGCGAATACGGTCGTTTAATAAGTTTGGAAGTTGAGGCGATGATTGCTCGCTCTTCAACTCTTGAAAACAATGTTAAAGCTCAGCTTTCCGCATTAAATGAGGCGCGCGCCGGCATTGACCGTATTTTAGACGGCGCCAATAACAGTTTGGAGCAAAAATCAGATAAAGCGGTTAAAAATATTGCTAAAATTGTTGCCAATCTTGAATCAGAGCTTACAAAGCTTAACGAATTTATTAAAAAGACTGAAAATAAGAACACTGAAATTCAGACAGTCGCTGAAAAAATCACTCATAAAATTGCCGGCATCAGCTCTGATTTGGGCAAAAACGTTGATGATCTTAAATTGCGCGCGGTTGAGGCGATAGATAAATTTAACGAAGTAAGCGGCGAAGTTAATAAAAACACGGCGCAACTTACCGAAAGCGCTAATGTAATTGTGGCTAAAGGTAAGGAAGGAGCCCTGGCTCTTGAAGCGCAGAGCGCTCATATTACTCAAGCCGTAAATACGGTTGAAGAGGTTAAAGCGCATATTGCGCAAATAGGCAAAGCGCTGAATGCGACGGCTGAAAATTCCGCCACGGTTTTTGCCGCCTATAAAAATCAGATTGACGATTTTGGCAGTTTGGTAAACAAACAGGTTGAAATGTTAAATGAGAGCCGCGCTCATTCAGAGCAAGAGCTTTCCGCTATCAGACAAAAGTATGAAGACCTGAGTGTTGACAATTTTTTGGAGCGTTCATCGGGACTGATTCAAAATTTGGAAAATATTTCCATAGATATAAACAAGCTGTTTAATAAAGACGAAGACGAACTTTGGAAAAAGTTTTATGACGGCGATCACGGCGTTTTTGCCCGCTATGTGGTTAAAAATTTAAACCGCAAGCAGATTGTTAAAATTCGCGATGAGTACGAAAAAAACACCGATTTTCGTAAAATTGCCGATAGCTATATCAGCGATTTTGAATCATTGATGACCGCGGCGCGCAATGCTGAAAAGCCCGAAATATTGCTTGCTATGCTTTCAAATACCGATGTCGGCAAAATTTACTATGTTATTGCCCGCGCGCTAGACCGAATTAATTAGGCGAGCTTAAATGACCGGAATATTGCCCAAACAAGTTTTTTTAGCCCCGATGGCCGGAATTACCGATAAGCCGATGCGCCGCATGGTGCACGCCAAAAGCGGCAATGATGTTGCGCTGATTTCAGAAATGGTGGCAATTA
Organism: uncultured Alphaproteobacteria bacterium; assembly: GCA_902464275.1. GTDB lineage: Bacteria > Pseudomonadota > Alphaproteobacteria > RF32 > CAG-239 > CAAFZY01. Next base: position 2,548 of record CABQIK010000028.1, read on the forward strand.
ACGCTATTTCGCGTAAAAATGCAAAAACATACCGCATTGCTGATGTGCGTGATGAGCCGTATCCGGTGATTGTGCAACTTGTGGGCGCCGATGAAGTGCTTTTTGCCGATGCTGCGCAGTTGGCGACGGAATTGGGGGCAAGCGGAATAGATATAAACATGGGATGTCCGGTGCGCAAAATTATTACCGGTGGCGCCGGTTCAGCACTAATGAAAAATCCGGAGCAGGCTGCCAAAATTATTAAATCCGTAAAAAATGCCGTTAATTTGCCGGTCAGCGTAAAATTCCGTAAAGGTTGGGACAATAACAGCGTTAATGCGGCAGATTTTGCTAAAATGTGTGAGGCGAGCGGCGCTGATTTTATTACCGTGCATGGCAGAACCCGCGCGCAAGGCTATTCCGGCACGGCAGATTGGAATATTATTAAAGAAGTTAAGAGCGCGGTAAAAATTCCGGTGGTCGGCAATGGCGATGTAACATCTCCGCAGTCGGCGGCAGAGATGATAAAACAAACCGGCTGCGACGGAGTAATGATTGGGCGTGCGGCATTGGGCGCGCCATGGCTTACCGGCGAGATTGCAACATATTTAAAAAACGGCTCTTTGCCGCAAAAACAGCCTGCGCAAGAGGTCAAGAATACTTTATTGGAGCATATATCGCTTTTAACCGAATATTACGGCGAAAAATTGGCGTTGGCGCTCTCACGCAAATATGTGTGTTGGTATTCTAAAAATTTTCGCGATGCCAAACGTTTCCGTGAAAATTATATGAAGATAAATGATTATCAAACCGCAGTTGCTGAAATTAACGCCTATTTTGACCAAAACGGGGAGGAAGAGTAATGAAAATTATTGTTGGCGGCGCCGGCAGCGTCGGACGCAGTATTGTTGATTATTTAAGCCGCGGAAACAATGACATTGTGGTGGTTGATATAAATCAAGACCGCCTTAATGAAATTTCGCGCGAGTTTGATATTCAGCCGGTTTTAGGTTCTGTTTCGCACCCTGAGGTGCAAGAAAAAATCGGCGCGGAAAAGGCAGATATTTTAATTGCCGCCACCAATAATGACGAGGTTAATATGGTGGCGTGTCAGGTTGGTTATTCGCTGTTTAATATTCCTAAAAAAATTGCCCGCATAGATTCGGAATATTTTTTAAGCCCGCTCTGGAACACGCTGTTTAATGAAAAAAATATGCCGGTGGATTTAGCTATTTCGCCCGATATGGAAATTGCCGAAACCATTTTGCGGCTGATAAAACTTTCCGGCAGCCGCGAGGTTTATCCTCTGGCGGATAAAAAGCTTACATTGGTTAGTTTTAAGTGCTTGGGCGCTTGCCCGCTGTTTGGTTTTACAATGAATGAAATTTATGAAAACTTTCGTGAGATTAATTTTTTAATTGCGCAGATTGTGCGTGATAACGTAAATTTTTATCCCAAAGCCGATGAAGAATTTAAATCCGGCGATGAAATTTATGTTTTGGCGGCAACCGCGGACATTGAAAATTTAATGGCGGGTTTCGGCGTCGGGCAAAAAAACAATGAAAATATCGTAATTTTCGGCAGCAACGCCATTGCTTATGACATTGCGCAAACGCTTGAAGAAGATGACGATATTTTAAGTTGCAAAATTATTACCGCCGATGCCGCCAATGCCCAAAAAATTGCCGGCACGCTTGAAAAAACCGTGGTAATTCAGGGCGAGATGATGAGCGATGTTATTTTGCGCGATGCCGGTATTGATTCTGCCGATATGACTATTGCCGTAACGGCGCAGGACAAAGACAATTTGTTGGCGTCATTACTTGCCAAGCATAACCATATTTGTTCCACCGTGTCGTTGGTAAATTCGCGCGCGTACGATGACTTAATTGACAACATCGGCGATAACATAATTGTTGACCGCTCCACCGTTACCATTTCAAAAATTTTGCAGGATATTCGCAAGGCTAACTTGTATAACGCTTATTCGTTAGGGCGCGGCTTCAGTGAGGTTTGGGAGCTTAAAGTAAATGAAAACAGCCCGCTTGCCGGTCGCCGAATTTCCGATTTTATTTTGCCGGAACGCTGCAAAATCGCCGCGCTGATACAAGGTGAAAAAGTTGTTTTTGCTCCTGCCGCTGAACAGGTTAATGACGGCGATATTGTAATTGCGATGGTATCGCCGACCGGTATTAAAAAAATGGAACAAATCGTCGGGTATTGATAAATTTTAATATGAAAGACTGATTATGAACGAGTTGCAATATAAAATCAGCCGTGAGCTGTCGGAATTTAAAAAGTTTAAGCAAAGGTATCGCTTTGAATTTGCCGATTTAAAGGAAATAAATGAAATTTTGTATTGTAAAGGCAGGCCGTTAACCGATGATGAGGGCAAAAATATTCCCGAATGCGATGAATGGATTAATGTCGGCTATAAAATTAAGTCATCGGCCTCCAAAATATTATCAAATTTGTTTCCGTATCGGTTTTGGTTTAAGGGGCATGAGCTTTACAGCATTGAGGCGTTTTTTCAGGGGCTGAAATTTCCTGACCCCGATATTCAGCGCTTAATCTTTACATACAGCGGAACCGATGCTTATCATGTGCAGAGGGCAAGCGATTATGATTGGCGCCAAACCGGCATTTTATATTGGCAGGGAGCGCCCGTAAACCGCCACGCTCCGGAATATGCTGATTTGGTTGACGAGCTGTATATTTCCGCTCTTCAAAATCCGCTGTATCGGCAGGCGCTTAAAAATGTGAACAAATATATTTTACATTCAATCGGCAATCCTGATGAAGATGAAACAGTGTTCACCCGTAAGGAATTTGAAACTCAAATCAACGCGCTTTCAGCCTTTGTAAAACAAGTATAACAATAAAATATGGAGGACTAAATGATAAATAAAGCCATAAAATTTGCGGTGGCAGCGCATGCCGGAGCCACTCGCAAAGGCTCAGATGTTCCGTTTATTTTGCACCCGCTGGAAGCGGCGGCGATAGTGGCGCGCTTAAGCAACGACCAAAATTTAATGATTGCAGCAATTTTGCATGACACCATTGAAGACACCGATGTTACTTATGACGATATAAAGCGCGAATTTGGCGCCCGAATTGCCGATTTAGTTAATCATGAGAGCGAGGATAAAACCAAAACTTGGTTAGAACGAAAAACACACACTATCAACACTCTTAAAAATGAGCCGCTTGAGGTTAAAATTGTGGCTATGGGCGATAAGCTCTCCAATATGCGCTCTATGGCGCATGACTTTGCCGCTTTCGGCAACAAAGTATGGGAAAGATTTAATGTTAAAGATAAAAATCTGCAGGGTTGGTATTATCGCGGTTTGGCGTCTTGCTTTGATGAGTTAAAAGATACCGCCGAATATGCTGAATATAACCGCTTGGTTAAAGATGTTTTCGGCTAATCGCGATTGTACCCATTCTCCTCTATGAATACGCCGCTATATAAACTCCCCTCTATGGAGGGGTGCCGAAGGCGGGGTGGTCACGTCACTATCTGATAACACGATAACCATTTGTTTTTGTTATTAAATTAGTAACACAAACAACATTATTGTCTAATTTTTAACCTCATGTTTTCACCACCCCGTCGGCGTTCCGCCACCACCCCTCCTCAGGAGTGGAATTGTGCATAAGCTGTATACAAAAAAGGCTTGGAATAAAAACATCCAAGCCTTTTGTCTTTGTTAATTTTTATGCAAAGTATTGTTATTGTCCGGATTCTGGACATCCGCTTGCAGTAAGATCTTCTCCGTATAAGCAACAACACATCTTTTTCTCGTTTGTTTCTATTTCCCATTTCCCCGGAACATCTATCAATCCGTAACAATCGCCACTCCTGCCGGCTTTATCTTTTACCGATTTCTTATATATAAGGTAAGGAATTGCTTGTTCGGTAATATCCGGTGTGCTTTTATCATAACGACACCACTCAGAACAAGGAATATCTATGGAATCTCTATAAACATCATATAATGAACCTGATAAATTATATGTGTCAAATGTGTCACAACCCACGCAATCGTAGCAATCGACTAGATCATTCCCTATATATACTTTTTCAGATAAGCAAACGGTGTTGTAACGAGTGCTTTCCAAACCATGATCTCCGCATGTTTTAGGTGTGCACAATCCGCATGATTCATTGCCGTTAAATTCAACAAACCATCCGTCTTCACCACCCACGCCACATTGACTTGGGTCTGTTAAACCGGCGGTAAATCCATCAGGGCAGGTTGGGACACAAACGCCATTAGTGTCTAAGGCATACCCGGAATCACAAGCAGAGAACTTGTAGCAAACGTTAGCAGGAGCAACACTTGCGCAAGAAGCGTTCGGGTGAGCGCTTTCACACTCGGATTTAGTATAATAAGAACCAGATGGGCAAATACAACCGTCACCGGCCTCATTTAGTTCAAAACCATTATTACATTTCCAACCGGTGACAATTTCTTTTTCTTCATCGCAAGCGTTGCAGGTTTCGGTTACCTCATGAGCTCTTGCCGGAATCTTGCTTGGGTCAACAGCATGTTGGCAAAGGTTCTCGCATACGCATTTATTGCACTGCTTAGTGCCGGACATACCCTTGGTTTCAACAGACCACCCTTCATATTCATTATCGGTTTTACAATCCTCCGCAGAAGTAACATCTGTTGAGTAACCGGTGGGGCAAGAAGCCTCTTTACACATACCGCAAAGCGGGTTATCCGGGTCTTGCTCAAAGGTGTAGCCGGCAGAGCAATCAGCTTCTGAGGTAATGCTCTTAGAATAACCGGTAGAGCAATCTTTTTCCTCACACTTGCCGCACGCGTCATCACCGGAGTAACCGTTGGTAACAAGTTTATAACCGGCTTCACACGTGGTGACATCGGTTGAGTAATCGCCTTCACAAGCCAGTTCTTCACAAGTATAGCATTTATCTTCACCTGAGTAGCCGGTTTCGCTAACAAACCAACCTTTATCGCCTATCCCTTTATTACCGCATTGACTGATTGTTATTGTGGTTGAAGACTCGTTTTCACAAGCATCAGGCTCGCACTTATAGCAGTCAGTGCTGTCATAGCGGTTATTCATATCCAAATGCCAAGCACCGGAGCCGCTTGCGCTACATTCAGAAGCAACTTTGGCATATCCGGTCGGGCAGGTTGACGGGATACATCCGGTTTTGGCTGAATTTATAACATAACCATCATCGCACGCCCAATCGGTTACAATGTCTTTTTCCTTATCACATGCTTTACAAGCTTCAGTTACCGCATGGGCGTTTTCAGGAATTTCACCGGTATAGGTATCTTCGCACGGGGCGGTACATTCACACTTACCGCACGCATCATCACCGGAATAACCGGACTCAGACTTAGTGAAGGTGTATCCGGCGGAGCCGGTAGTGCCGCAATCAGCTATACTTGTAATGTCGGTTGAGTAGCCGGCTTCACAAGATTTAGCTATACACTTATAGCAATCAGTGCTGTCATACTTATCTGTTAAATCTAAGCTCCAACCGGCAGAGCCTTTGTTGTAACAGTCATCAGCCGTTTTAGCGTACCCGGTCGGGCAGGTTGACAAAATACATCCGGTGCCGGCAACGTTTTTTTGATAGCCGGTTTTGCACTTCCAACCTATATGAACAGTGGTGGTAATACCACATGAAGCGCATGATCCGCTAACCCATTCCGCATTATCAGGCAATGAGCCGGTATATTCATTATCGCAAACACGGGTACATTCACATTCAGCGCAACCAAAATCATCATAACTACCTAATGACCAGTTGCCCGCTTTGCCACCGGAACACTCTTTTATAGTCTTGCCATATCCGGTTGCGCAAGCATACGGGTTGTAGCATCCATCGCCGTCTGCCTGACACAACGAGCCAAAGTAATAAGCTTCGCATTCTGAGGCGGTTGTATAAGTACAAGTATCGCCGGTGTCTTCAATGCCGCTTTCACAATAAACTTCTGTGTGGTCAAACGGGCAACGATACGGCTCTGAGCCGTCTTTACATTTAACGCCGGTTTCGGCCGTGCCGGTATCATAGCCTAAAGCGCTGCAATCAACCGTTAAGTTAGAGCAATCGGTTGCTGCGTCATAGCCTTGCCAAAAGTTGTCAAAGTCACTCTGGTATGAAATGGTGCATTGCGGTTCCGGTTTAGGGGAGCACTCCGCACCGCTCCAACAGTATTTTGAGCTGTTATCAGGGCGCTGAAATTTAGTGCCTAAAGTGCAGCCGTATTCACAACGATCCGGGCACTTAATATCAGAAAGCGAAACTTCAGTGTAGCCGCTGCTGCACTGACAGTCTTTATAAAATCTTTTACCATCATCATCCACACAATAACCGCCGGTACCGTTGGTTATAGCCGTACCGGTACATGTCCACTTATAAGGATCACGGCATACGCATTCAGTATATTTTTTTGTGTTACTACCGGGTTCAACGCATTCGTCAGAGGGATATTTAGGCACTGAATTATGTTCGCATACATGGTATCTGTCTTGGCAAACAATGTTTTTGCAACATCTGTCACATAATAAAGAGGCGTTAGGATTATCAGCGCATTTGTACTTATTAGATGAGGCAAAGGGTCCGAAATCAGTGTATCCGGTAGGACAGCTGCCGTCTTCATAGTAGTTGCCTGTGGCGTCATTACAAACCACATTACCGTAAACTAAGCCTTTGCATAGCTCATTTTCATGAAGCCAGCTGCTGTTTTGGTCGCGGCAAGGCGCGGTTTTATCAACTGAAAACTTGCCTTCCTGACACTCTGTATCGGCTAAAAAGCACACAGCGGCAAGCGTAGACGATGAATACATCACTCCCGTAAGTGCAAAAAAGAGAGCAAACAACCGTTTCATGATAATTCTCCCAAGTATAAAGCGCTTTAACATGGATATATGATATAATGTTTTTTGAAATTAGTCAAGAAATTAGTCGTCCGATTCGCGTTAAAACGCTATTTGACAAAAGATTGACAAAATGCGGTAATAAAGGGATAGGCGATAAAGGTTGGTTTGTTAGCGAAACCGGCTA
>CABQIK010000029.1 GCA_902464275.1 uncultured Alphaproteobacteria bacterium
TCATGCTTGTTGCTCACTCACTCGTGTAGTTTTTATCTACAAGTCGTTCGTTCGCAACGGCGCAGCAGAGCATTTCTCTGCATTTTTGCAGTTAAGATAAGCGGCTCCTGCTTGCAAGTTTTTTCTTTATGTAGCGGTTTTGTACACCGTAGAAAAAACTTACATCGCATTAGCCGGCTTAAACAGTCGTTACTAACGGCATAACAGTGCTTTATAAAATGGTGGAGGTGCCGAGTACTGCCCTCGGGTCCAATATACCTATTTCATACTGCCTCTGGTGTCACAGCCAATTTCTTGGCAAAAGTCAGTATAGGCATATTTTGCTAAAATGCAAGCAGATATTTGGGTTTATCGTTTCCATACAATGGCGAGTTCTGTTCCTGATGCGGAGTTTATGCCGTAATGCTTGGTGCAAAAATCGTAAATATCGTCAAGCTTTAAGTTTTTCAGGCACTTTACTTCGGGTGTGCAAGCGCTGTCACCTCGTAAAGAGATCGTAGTCCTATCTTCAGAGTTGTGATTGCTTGCAGTCATCATATAATCAATACTGTCAGAATTTTCTTTAGCGGCAATAACAAAGTTTTTGCAAATTTCTAAATTATCGGCTGATTTAGTGGTCAGTGATGACGAGCCGTATTGCGAATATGATGACATAAAAATATACTTGCTGTTACCACCGATAAAAATTTCCCATTCTTGTCCGAAAACATCATATATGATGTTGGTATTAGTTGATTTAACCATTTCAGTTGGGATTTCCCCCATTTTAATAAAAGTTTCAGTTAAATAAGTTCCGCCCTGTTTAATGTTGTCAAAACTATGCACATTGCGCGCTACGGCATTTATTACCGTGTTCATTTGTTCCGCATGTTTATTTAATTTATATTTGAACATTGCTTTAGAGTAACCGGTGATTGCTCCTACGGACAGCACGCCTACAATAGCTAACACGCCAAGCATTTCCACCATAGACCGCCCTGCACACAAGCTGTCATTATCGGGCTTGACCCGATAATCCAGGTGGGACAAATTTGCTACTTTATTTAACCTGGACTCTCCGATCAAGTCGGAGAGTGACAAAGAAGAGGTGAACACCTCTCTTATACCGGAGTGTGACATGGTGTGGTGTAAAAAGCGGCTAAAATCTGATTTCATAATAAAATCTCCTCAAAAAGTTAGTTTTGAGAAGATTTTAGCTCACGTTTTTTTTTTGCAATATTTACGAGTCCGTGCTGTGCATAAGTTGTGTTTAAGTAATTTTTTTACGTCAATTAAAACTGTAATATTATTGAATAATATCCTTGCTCATCGGCGGCAGTTCGGCAAATGTCGTCAAGGTCGGTGAGCTGCATGTCTTTGATACGTTTATTACATGTGCGGCTGGATTGTTTATCATCGCCTAAATAGCAGCCTTTTGAGGAAAACGTATCACCTTTATAAGCTACAACATATATTGAGCTTAATTCTTGATGCCATTCTTTGGCAATCAAGTATAAGTTTTTACACATCTGAAATGAGGTATCCGTTCTTCCTAAATCCAGAGTTTTTAAAGTAACATGTTCTTTGTCGATATTGCGGTTGTAAATATAATATCTGGTTCCGAAAGCATCTTTAATAGATATATCATAAGATGTGTACATATCCTTTGGAATTTCGCCAAGTTTTTTAAGCATCGGAACTAATTGATAATCAGAAGCCGGCGCATCTGCAGAAATGGGGTTAATCATTAAACTGCTTTTATAACGTACGATGGCACCGATAACCTGATTTAATTGTTCGGTTTGTTTGTTAAGCTTGTACTTGAACATGGCTTTTCCGTAACCGGCAATCGCCCCGACTGAAAGTACGCCAATAATAGCTAATACCCCGAGCATCTCCACCATAGACCGACCGGAGCTCGCGTCTAGCGGGCACCTACTTGTAACTTTTTTTCTTATGTAACTATTTGTACACCGCGAAAAAAAGTTACTGCGTATCTGCCGCACTATCCGCAAGCTTAGATTGTTTTTTAGGATAAACATAAAAAATCTCCTCAAATTATTGCATTTGAGAAGATTTTAGCTCGCGTTTTTTTTTTGCAATATTTACGAGTCCTGCTTGTGTATAAGTTGTAATAACCACCCCGCCTTCGGCACCCCTCCATAGAGGGGAATTAATAGAACCGCACATAAGTTGTACAAACCGAGCCTGTCGGCTAACCCCAATACCTATCCTCGGCAGTGGAATTTTATATGGTGTTTTTCACTGACATTTGTTGTTGCATTTTGCCTGAGAATTTATTTTGCGCCATAAGAACGTAAAATTTCCGCTGTGTCAAAATGTTGGTGTTGTAAAGCTAACATTAAAGCAGTTTCATTCTCATTAGTTTTAGCGTTAGCATCAACTCCTGCCTCAAGCAGAGTTTTAACAACATCATTATGACCATTATACGCCGCATACATTAGAGGTGATGCGCCCATATCGTCTTTAATTTTAATATCAGCTTTATGGTCAAGCAAAGTTTTGATAATATCATTATGTCCTGCATATGCGGCATATAACAGAGCTGTTCCTCCGTGATTATTTTCAGCGTTGACATCAGCTGCGGCTTCAAGCAAAGTTCTTATAGTGTTATTGTATCCTTCTTGCGCAGCAAACATCAAGGCTGTTGCATTGTTTTTATTTTTCGCGTTAACATCAGCTCCGGCACTAAGTAATGTTTTGATAACTTCATCTTGTCCTTTTTCTGCTGCGTACATTAGGGATGTTTTACCCTCATTATCTTTAGCATTAACATCGGCCCCGGCATCAAGCAGAGTTTTAACAACTTTATTTTGCCCGTAATTTGCGGCAAACATAAGCGCAGTTAAACCAAGGTTATCTTTTGCGTGGATACCAGCCTGATGATTAAGCAGAGTTTTAACAATGTCATTGAATCCGAATCTTGCTGCAATCATTAAAGGTGTTAAACCATATTTATAAGTTATGTTAGAATCCACCTTTTGTTGTAATAGGGCTGTTACTGTATTTATATCATTGTTTGTAATTGCGTTCATCAGTGCTGATTTATTATTGTGCGATACGATTAATGATTTAAAATTTAACACCATGTTAAATAACCCGGAGATAAATTTTTTCATATTTTGTCCTTTTTTTTAGTGGTAATTGCGGATGAGGGAGCTTAAAACGCCTTGCACCTTAACGCGGCGGGCGTCAAGTTTGCGGGTTTCATACTCGCTGTTGCAAGGCACCAACCAAACTTCCGCGCCTTTTTTTTGCAAAACTTTAAGAGTTGCCTCGTTATTGTCAACCAAAGCCACCACAATTTCACCGTTGTTGGCAGTGTCGGCTTTTTTGATGATGGCAGTGTCGCCGTTTAAGATACCGGCGTCTTTCATAGAATCACCCTCAATTTTAAGCGCGTAAAACTGCCCGCGAGAAACCATGTCGTACGGAACCGATAGAGTTTCCGTTTCATTCGCGATAGCCTCAATCGGAGTACCGGCGGCGATTTTGCCGTAAAGCGGAATCTGCGCCGCGGCATGTTGCAGGGCGGTTTCGCGCTTTTTTTCTTCTTCCAAAATGGCCTTGGGCTTAAATTTGGGCATGCGGATAACCTCAAGCGCGCGGGCTTTGTGCGGAAGTTTGCGGATAAATTCACGCTCTTCAAGTGCGTTGATTAAAGAGTGAATCCCTGACTTTGACTTTAAGCCGATGGCGTCTTTCATCTCTTCAAACGAGGGGGAACAGCCGGTTTCTTTAGTGATTTTGTTAATAAATAACAACAGCTTATATTGTTTTTCAGTAAGCATGTAAACCTCATGGTAAAGTTTGATTTGTTCTAGTTTAGTTCTTTTTTAAGGCTTGTCAATCTTTTTTGTTAAATTGGCAAAAAATAGCGTTTTTTTTCGTAAAAGCAGTTGAAAAATAAAATCTTCCGTTTATAATCGTGGTTTGCAAGTTAAATTTTATTAGGAAAAAAAATGTCAACAGAAACAAATATTCATCGTGAATCCAGATTGGCAAAGTTAAAGACTTTGCAGGAACAAGGGTATAATCCGTATCCGTACAAGTTTGAACCCAACGCATTCGCCGCTGATTTACAAGAAAAATATAAAGATTTGGAAACCGGCGCCGATACTGAAGACAGAGTTACCATTGCCGGCCGCGCCATGGCTGTGCGCAACAGCGGTATGTTTATTGATTTGAAAGATTGTACCGGTAAGATTCAGGTTTTCTGTCATAAAAATCATTTGCCGGAAGCTGATTTGGAACGCCTTAAATGTTTAGATGTCGGTGATATTATCGGTGTTACCGGATATGTGCGTCGCACTCCGCGCGGCGAGCTCTCGGTTGCCGCCGAAAAGTTTGACATTATTGCAAAGTCATTACAGCCGTTGCCGGAAAAATTCCACGGTTTAACCGATGTTGAAGCGCGTTATCGTCAGCGCTATGTTGACTTTATTATGAATGACGACAGCCGCGAAATTTTCAAAAAGCGTTGCCAGATTACCTCAGCAGTGCGCCGTTATTTTGAAGAACACGGCTTTTTGGAAGTTGAAACTCCGATGTTGCACCCGATTATGGGCGGCGCTAACGCTAAGCCGTTTATTACGCATCATAACGCTTTGGATATGGACTTATATTTGCGTATTGCTCCGGAACTTTACTTAAAGCGTTTGGTAGTCGGCGGTTTTGACCGCGTGTTTGAAATCGGTCGCAACTTCCGTAATGAGGGTATTGATAAAAGCCACAATCCGGAATTTACCGGTTTGGAAGCTTATCAGGCGTATGCCGATTATAATACCATGGCTGATTTAATTCCGGATTTGCTCGCTTATGTGGCAAAATCGGTTTTAGGCACGACGGTGGTTAATTTTGCCGGTCATGAAATTGATTTGAGCAAGCCGTTTGCCCGCAAATCTATTGTTGATTTGGTTAAAGAATATGCCGGTATTGACTTAATGCAGGCTAATACCTTGGAAGAGGCGCAGGCAATGGCAAAATCAGCCGGTGTTGACGCTTCGGAATGCACATCTTGGGGCAAGGTGGTGCAAGAAGTTTTTGACCAGAAGGTTGAGGCAAACTTAATTGACCCGATTTTGGTTATGGATATGCCGCGCGATGTTTCGCCGCTGGCAAAAACTCACCGCAACAATCCGCGTTTGGTTGAACACTTTGACGCATACATCGCCGGTATGGAAATGGGCTGCGCTTATTCGGAGCTTTCAAATCCGTTAGAACAGAGAGAGCGTTTTGAAGCTCAGGTTGCCGCGCGTGAAGCCGGCGATGATGAGGCGCAAATGCTTGATGAAGACTACGTTACCGCGCTTGAAAACGGATTTCCTCCGTCAGGCGGTATGGGTATGGGTATTGACCGTTTGGCCATTTTCCTGACCGGTGCGGAAACAATTCGTGATGTTATTGCTTTCCCGACATTAAGAAAACGGGATTAGCAAGAAGTGAATATTCGGAACGAGCATAATAACAAAGTCCTGAAGCCGTTTTTTGCAATGGCTTTTAGGGCTTTGCTCGTTTTGTGCATTTTTATTTCAGGCGTTTTGGTCGGGTATGTGCGGTTTTCGCCGCGGACAAGCGAGCCTAAGCCGGTGGTGATTGATGTTCCGGTGGCTGAACCGCGCGAATCGGCAAGCGTAGCTGCAAGTGATGACATCGGTGATTTTATTTTGCATCACGAATATTTTGCCGCCGATACAGAAGCTTTGGAAGAAGAACCTGAAGGGCAAGAGGCGGTGCCTGAAGTTGCCGCAGGGGGCGAAAATATGGCGGCAGAGCAGGGAGCAGACGAGCACGTGGCTCCGCTTGAGTCTGAAAAAGCGGCAGAACCGCGGATTATTGCCGATAAAATAAATGCGGAAAAGCCCTTAATCGCAGTTGTTATTGATGATATGGGCATTAACCGCAAGCGCACATTGGATATAATATCACTTAAAGCACCGCTTACTTCATCGTTTTTAACTTACGGTCAAACTTTGGATAAGTTTGCGGCAAATGCCGAATCTGCCGGTCATGAAATTATGATTCATGCGCCGATGGAGCCGAAGGTTAAGGCCGATTTGGCGCCCGATACTTTAATGACGGATATGACGGAAGAACAAATTGAAAAGCGCTTTGAAGATATGCTTGCCAAATTTAATAATATTAAAGTCAGCGGAATAAACAATCATATGGGTAGCAAGTTTACTGAAGACAAAGAGCGTTTGGGATATGTGATGAATATTTTAAAACAGCGCGGTATGTTCTTTTTGGATTCTAAAACCACAGCGAGTTCAAAAGGCAAAGAGTTGGCTGAAGTTGACGGAGTTGATTATGCGGCTCGCGATGTGTTTTTAGATAATGAAAATGATTATGCTTATATTATGAGCCAACTTGAAAAAACCGAAAAAATTGCCCGCAAAAAAGGATTTGCCGTGGCAATAGGGCATCCGAAAAGTCAAACATATTTGGCGCTTAAAGATTGGCTTAAAACTTTGCCGGATAAGGGGGTTAAGTTAGTTCATGTGAGTGAAATTGTGGCGGCAACCAATAAAATTATTGCGGCGACTGATGAAGTAAAATAAAAAAAATTAAAAAAACTGAAAAAAAGTTCTTGACCTGAAGTAAAAATACCTTTATATATGCCTTTGTCTTTAGATGGTCCCATCGTCTAATGGTTAGGACATCACCCTTTCACGGTGGTAATATGGGTTCGAGTCCCGTTGGGATCACCATTAAAAAAAGCGCCTTAATGGCGCTTTTTTTAATGGTGGTGCGTAGCGGAGTTATCATTGCGAGCCAAATTAATTTGAGCGATGCAATGATTACGTAGCAAGTGACCGACGCACAGTTATTGAGCGTCTTGTCAAAGAACGCGAAATTACTAAGCTAGACACCAATACAGCGAAGGTCGCCTTTATGGCGGCCTTTTGCTGTATTTATGGTCTTAACGACGGTGAAGAAGCCATCGGTTCGGAGCGGGTAGTTGGTGAAAACGAGCTTAAAAAGCGAAGTTTGAACCTTACGGCGCGAGGAGGACCTGCTTGCGGGAGTACCTAGTCCCGTTGGGATTATTGCGAGCCAAATTGATTTGAGCGAAGCTGAGAGAAGTTTTTTGATTCTCTAAATTTTAATCATAAAGATATATAAAATTCATTGTCGGATGTAACATAATATTCAAAATATCCGCTGTTGTTATAGCGCCATTTTCCTAATGCCGTTCCGTCAATATACACTGTGCCGTCGTCTGCCAAAAAAACGTCATTTTGAATAAAAATTTGCTCAATAAATGCTGACAGATTCTCAATATCGGGCGCGGTCAGCAAAATTTTTTCAAGCCATTCATCATATTGGCTGTTGTAACAGGGATTAATCGGGCGATAATATTCAAAATACAGTTCGGTATAAAATTCCCAATGAATTTTCATCCTCGGGTGATATCTTGCATTTTCTATTTTTATGGGGCGCCAACAAAAAGCATATTGTCTATTGATAAACACTGTGCCGTCGTTTGCAAATTTGATAACATTAGGGCTGATATCCAAGCATTTTACTATCATTGCCCGCAAATCTTGTATGCTCCGCGCTCGCAATAAAATCTTTTCTTCGGTATATGCTTTTTCAGTTTCCGCGGCATTGAGTTTTGCATCGTAATCCGCTCTTTTTTGTTTATCGGTTAAAATTTTGTAAGCTTCGTTAAGTTCTATGAATTTTGTTTCAGCCAGTTTTTTGTCGGGGTTTAAGTCAGGGTGATATCTTTTTGCCAGCGCGCGGTACGATTTTTTTATTTCGGCTAATGATGCTTTGGCCGTTACATTTAACACATCGTACAAAGTTGATTTTTTATTTTTGGGTTTGCTCTTTTCGGTTTGTTTGTCGGTTGCTTTCGGGTTTTCTTTATAGACGATAAAAAACAGCATCAAAATTGCGAGCAGCCAACCCCATGTGGAGCTGTGATTTTTGGAAGAATCACTTTGTTTTTGCAGGGTGAGATAAGCTTTGGCAACATAGCCGCGTCCCTTGTCGGTTTTTACTTTTACCCAGCGATTACCATCTTCCAGGATAGTGACTGTTTCGCCGGCAATAAGTTTGGCGACAATTTGGCAATTTGTTTTTGGGCAAACGCGCAAATTAAGCGCAGACACATTAACCGAATAAACTGCTGTCTGTTCAGAAGGCAAGCATATATATGTTACGAGCAAACAAAACATAAATATGTATAAAATTTTGCGCATTTTTATTCCGGTATTCTTGATTGAGTTGTTCAAAACTTATTGATTTTTATAAAAATTTTCAGAGATTGTTTCTGTTCATTACCCGATTACTCCATAATAATCATTTTTAAGTAAAAGTCAAAA
>CABQIK010000030.1 GCA_902464275.1 uncultured Alphaproteobacteria bacterium
ACTCCTTTCATTTTGCTTCCTCCTCAGGAAGCTCTTTTTTTTTACCACATATACTTCTCCGCTATTATATCTTCCCTATTGTATATAACCCTTGCATAAACTCTGAATTCATATTATACATATGGTGGCCATGCAAATAGCAAGTTAAAAATAAATAATAAAGCGGCAACCTAATTCCGAGTCGCATGAGTCGCAAAAATCATCAATATCGCTGATAGTTGCATTACGGAGATATTTTCCGGTAGAAACACCTTGATAATTGTCGCCGATTAAATTAGTTTCATTGTAGCTGCTGTCAGTGCTGGAGCGTAGCTCTAATCTTGCAATATTGCCGGCATTTTCTTTAACGACTGTTACCATGTTGCGGCAGATTTCGCGGTCGCGGGTGGTTATTTTTTTGCCGGAGCGGTGCAACGTGGTAATAATCACATAATCTATAGAATTCCACTGTCTATTTTTTGCATACATAATATAATTTTCGTTATTAAAAACATCGTAGATATTTCCGTCTTTATAGGTCATGCCGCCCGGAATTAATTTTGCTTTATAAAAGAAATACGGTGTAAAGGCTGTTTCTTGAAATGATCGTTCTAAATCTGGTTTCATTTGAATAGCCATATTAACAAAACTGTTAAAACTTTCCGCTTGTTTGTTAAGCTTATACTTGAACATTGCCTTACTATAACCTGCAATCGCCCCGACGCTAAGCACCCCGATAATGGCGAGCACGCCCAACATTTCAACCATACTTCTGCCAGATTGTGTATTCATGAGCTAAAATTCTCTCAAAATGTTAATTCTGAGAGAATTTTGGCTCACATTTTTTTACTATATTTACAAATCCCCACAGTCTATAAGTTGTATTAGCATTAATTCTTTGGCAATGTTTTATATTTTATAATCTGCGCCAAGGAGAGGCGCATGAAAGCATTTTACTATATTTCTGCATTGTTAGTCATTGTTGCAGTTATTGCCTTTACGGCATGGAACATGGCTCCGCAGCCGGTTTCAACTTTACCGGATATTGATAACATAATTGTCCGCAAATCTGCTCGTAAATTAGAAGTTTATCACGCCGGAGAGTTAGTAAAAACCTATCATATTGCTTTGGGTAAAAATCCCCAAGGGCATAAACAGCGCGAAGGCGATTCTAAAACTCCCGAGGGTAAATATTTTATTGCATATCACAACCCTAAAAGCTCGTATCACTTGTCGCTTAAAATTTCATACCCTAATGAGCAAGACAAATTAAATGCCGAAAAAATGGGAGTTTCGCCCGGTGGTGATATTATGATTCACGGACTTCCCAATCGCGCTCCGTTTTTGGGCAAACTGCATAATTTAACCGATTGGACCCAAGGCTGCATAGCTGTCAACAACCAAGAAATTGAAGAAATTTACGCCGCGGTTAAAGACGGCACACCGATTGAGCTTTTGCCTTAAATACGGTTGTGTATAAATTATTTCCGCATAACTTGCGGCGGAATATTGTTTCTTTTTTTGATTATGGTTTGGGTATAAATTATCCTCTCTGTTTATATCAAAACAGAGGGGGAACATTATTTAATACTTGCTGCATAAACTTTAACTATCGGCACATCAGCCGGTGAAAATTTATAACTGAGCATTTCGTTCGGAGTGACCCATTTGTACTGCTCATGTTCACAAAGTTTGGGAATTTCGGGCGATTCGCATTCCGCAAAAAAGGCGTTAACCTTAAATGCTCCAAACTCATAGTCATAAACTGAGCTCATAAACAGCTTGCCGACTTTGATTTTTAAATCCATTTCTTCAATCAGCTCGCGAGCCAAACATTGTTCCAAAGTTTCGCCGGCCTCAAGCTTTCCGCCCGGAAGCTCCCAAAAAAATTCCAAATCTTTTCCGCGGCGACGCTGCGCAATCAGCACTTTGCCGTTGCAACAAATAATCCCGGCGGCAATTTGTTTTATCGGGTGATTTTGCGCCTTTTCCATAATCACAAGTCCTTAAAAACTATTTTTTGTTGGGTTTAACATACGCAACTGCGGAATGTTCTTCGCAATAGGTTTGCCCGCCCCTAACTTTTTTGCCGCAGAAGCAAAAATTGTCATCGCGCGGGTCACCTATCGGCCAACGGCAGGTATGATTATCAAGCTCAGTCAATTTCAGGCAGGCGCTGCTGCCGATTTTTTTTTCAACATTTAATGTTTTGGTTTCAGTCGGCGCTTCCGCTGTTTTTTTAACGGAAGGTGCGCTTTCAACAACTGCGGGTTCGTCTTCTTTTTTCTTAATCGGAGAGGGACGCGCGGTTAAGTTAAGACGGTGAACCTTGCCGACAATAGAGTTTTTGGAAACGCCCAAATTTTTTGCAATTTCATTGGTGGTTAAACCCTGCTTCCACATTTTTTTAAGGCCTTCCACCATTTCATCTGTCCAAGCCATCGCGATTCTCCTTTCATATAAAACGATTGCTCCATTGCCTGAAGTTTACGTTAATATTTATTGTGAGTCTATACCTAATTAAAAAATTAGCACTTTTTTTTAACAAATAATATGTTATGGTAATTATTATCGTGGCAACAAACGGAAAAATTTTATGAAAAAACAATTTATATTTTTTGTGTCGGCTTTATGTATAGCGGCATTTGCGGCCAAAGCGCAAGATTCGTCTTCGGCGCCGGTCAGCATGCAGTCATTTTCCAAATATTACAAGGTTGACTTAAACGCTCCGATTCCTGACCTGAAAGCCTTATCGGCCGAATATGATAAAGCCAGCGAATTATACAATCCGCGTTATCTGTTAAGTTGGGATATGGGACCTGTGTTTGACCGTGTTTGGGCGGCCACCATTACGGCGTACGGAACCGGTGA
The DNA here is from genome assembly GCA_902464275.1 of uncultured Alphaproteobacteria bacterium. Classification (GTDB taxonomy): domain Bacteria; phylum Pseudomonadota; class Alphaproteobacteria; order RF32; family CAG-239; genus CAAFZY01. The sequence continues at coordinate 2,851 of CABQIK010000030.1, forward strand.
AAAACGCATCAAAGCGGCGGGTGAAGACGAATTATACGCCTTGATTAAATCGTTGCCGAAAGAATATTATCCGTATATCGGTCCGGCCTTGCACAAAGCTCCCGGCATTTCTGAAAAAATTTTAAACATGCCGGGCATTAAAGAAACTAAAAACAAATTTCCCGAACGCATAGCCCCGCAGTTGCAAGGCATTGAAGATTTGGAGTTTTTATCGCCAAATCTTTATATTTTGCTTATGCCTGAAATGTGGCCTGATAACAACAAGCATATTGAAAAACCGCGCCTGCGTCCGGCCAAACAGCCGCAAGTAAAGTATGATCCTGAGTTTTATGCCGAGCTTTTAAGCCAAATTCCTGATGAAGGATTCGGCGGCGCCGCGCGCGCGGACAACAAACCTGGTTTTGATAAGCTCCGCACTCTGCACATTACGGAAACCTCGCCTTTAACCGGAGCCGATGTTAAGGCTTTTGCCGGCACTTTGGATAATATTCAAAAATTCAGCACTCCCGAACACATTGTTAAACTGATTCATGCCGGCAACCTGATGGATTATTGGGAGCAAAAAAAGGGCACGGCGCTTGCGCTTAACTCATTAAAAGACGCGGTTAACCCGTGCCAAAGGTTGGCGCTTAAAGTTAAGTGGGCAGGGCTTGAAACCGAGTTTGCCAAAGTATATTCGTCTGAAGGTTTTGACCTTAACGGTTGGGCGTACACTTGTGACAAAACCGTAAAAGCTTATCGTATTGCCCGCATAACCTCAAGCAAACTTGCCAGTATCAGAATGTACCGCCAAGGAGTTTACGATTCGTACATTCAGGCGCTTAAACCCGAATGGCGCGATAATCAGCTTGCCACCATGCAGAGCATTGTTGAAATGTACAAAGCCCCGCGCGACGATGTGTTTACGGTTTTTAAAAATGAAACTCTCTTAAAAGAAAAAATAACCCCGCTCGGCGGTATGCTCGTCAGCGTTCCGCTTGGAAATTAAGCATATTTTTAAAAAAATCTGTTGCATTTATGCTTCAGAGTATGTATAAAATTGTCAAAATGTGTTCAAAACTCAAATATGTAAGGGAAAAAAATGGCAAGAGTTACAGTTGAAGATTGCGTTGAAAAAGTTCCTAACCGTTATGAATTGTTAATGGTTGCGGCTCAGCGTGCTAAAGATATTGAAGCCGGTTCTCCGCTCCAGGTTGAACGTGACAACGATAAAAACGCGGTTGTTGCTTTGCGTGAAATTGCCGAAGGTAAAGTCAGCATTGAAGAACTGCAAAAATCTTTGGTTATGAATCTTCAAAAATATGTTGAAGTTGAAGAGCCTGAAGAAGAAGAGCTTGAAATTATGGCCGCTGAAAAAGAGCTTTCAGGGCTTGATAACCAGTTTGACAGCAGCATGTTGCTTGATTCTGAACTTGGCGATTCTATGCAGATTCACGATGGTGACGATTCGTTAGACGATACCGACGGCGACCTTGACGCTGATGATGATTTTGACGATTCGGCCGCTGATTTGGGCGATGATGATATGTCTGATGATTTTTCAGATGACGGTGACGATTTTTAGTCATATTAAGACAATCTAAAGCTTTAAGCTGTAAACTAAAGCAGAATATGTTTCAAAGAGGTTTTCTCCGGCGCATATTCTGCTTTAATTTTTTAAATTAAAAGTTTATGATGTTGGCAGAGGTTGCATGTTAAGACAGTATGAATTAGTTGATTTGGTTAAATCGTATGACCCTGAAGCAGATGAAGACGCGTTAAACAGGGCGTACGTTTTTGCCATGAAAAAACACGGCGGACAGTTGCGCACATCGGGCGATCCGTACTATTCGCACCCGATTGAAGTGGCCGGTATTTTAACTAAATTTAAGTTAGACTCTGCCTCTATTATTGCCGGTCTGTTACATGATACGGTTGAAGATACCGATACCACTGTTGAAGAAGTTCGCGAGCTGTTCGGCGATCAGGTTGCCTCCTTGGTTGACGGTTTAACCAAATTGGCGATGATTGAACAAAAATCAGGCAGCAGCAAACAGGCTGAAAACTTCCGCAAACTTTTGCTTGCGATGTCTGATGATATTCGGGTGTTGTTAATTAAGCTTGCCGACCGTTTGCACAATATGCGCACGCTGCATTTTTGTCCGCCGGAAAAACGTCAGCGCATTGCTCGTGAAACATTGGATATTTATGCTCCGCTGGCTGAGCGCATCGGCATGCAGGAAGTTAAAGACGAATTGGAAGAAATTGCCTTTGCCGAACTGCATAAAGAAGCGCACGACTCTATTATTGCCCGCCTAAACTTTTTGCGTGAGCAAGGCAGCAACATTGTTCCTAAAATTATTGCTCAACTTGAAAAGGATATGGCTGAAAACGGCATAAAGGCTACAGTGACCGGACGTGAAAAGGCGCCTTATTCCATTTGGCGCAAAATGCAGCAGAAAAATGCTTCGTTTGAGCAGCTTTCCGATATTATGGCGTTCCGCATTTGCGTTGAAGATATTGCCACTTGTTATCAGGCGTTGGGGGTTATTCACAGCAAATATCACATGGTGCCGCGCCGGTTTAAAGATTATATTTCCACCCCAAAACCCAACGGCTATCAATCAATTCATACCGGTGTAATCGGTCCGGAAGATACCCGTATTGAAATTCAAATCCGCACTTATGAAATGCATGAAATCGCTGAAAAAGGCGTGGCGGCGCACTGGGCTTATAAGCAGGGGCAAAAAGCCGAAGGACGTAATTTCAGGTGGATACGAGAGTTGTTGGAAATTTTGGATCAGGCTGCCAATCCGGAAGAGTTTTTAGAAAACACCAAGCTTGAAATGTATAATGATCAGGTGTTTTGCTTTACGCCGAAAGGCGATTTAATCGGTTTGCCGCGCGGTTCAACACCGGTTGATTTTGCGTATGCCGTGCATTCTAAAGTAGGAAACACCTGCGTCGGCGCCAAAGTAAACGGCGAGATTAAGCCTTTGCGCACCGTGTTGCAAAACGGTGATCAGGTTGAAGTTTTAACCTCAAAGGCGCAGCACCCTTCCACCGAATGGGAGCGCTTTGTGGTTACCGGCAAAGCCAAGGCGGCGATTCGCCGTTATGTTCGCGCGGTTAAACGCGAGCAGTTTATCAATCTTGGCAAAGAAATGCTTGACCGTCTGTTTAAAAGTGAAAATATGGAGCTGAATGATAAAGGTTTGGTTGGCGTTATGCAGAACTTTGAAGCAGAAACGATTGAAGACATATATGCCAAAGTCGGCGAGGGGTTAATCAGCGGTTGGGACGTTTTAAAGGCTATTTACCCAGCCTACAAGCAGTCTAAGCTTGAAAAGGTGGTTAATTCAATTAAAGTTCCGGGCTTCCGCAAAAAGAAAAAATCTGAACCACTTAAAATTAAAGGACTTATCAGCGATATGGCAGTGCATTTTGCCGGTTGCTGCCACCCGTTGCCGGGCGATAGGATTGTCGGTATTGTAACAACCGGCAAAGGCGTTACCGTGCATACCATAGACTGCAAAGCGTTGGAGCAATACAGCAATGAGCCGGAGCGTTGGCTTGATATTGATTGGGGTGATAACGCTGAAGAAGAGCTGCACACCGCTCGTATTAAAGTTATGCTCAGCAACGAGCCGGGCGCGCTTGGCGATTTATCTAACCTGATTGCCAAACAAGGAGCCAACATTTCAAACTTAAACATTGTGTACCGCACCTTAAACTATTTTGAACTTTTAATTGATTTGGATGTTAAGGGTTTGCAACACTTAAACACCATAATTGCGGCATTAAAGGCTTCAAAGGTGGTAAGTTATGTTTCACGCGCGGCGCAATAAACGCCTGAAAGGTTACAAATGATTTTTGGTATAGGAACCGACATTGTTAATGTTACCCGCCTTGAAAAGAGCAACGAATTTTTAGAACGCTTTGTTAAGCGTAGCATGACCGAAGACGAGCAGCAAGCCATGGGACTACGCCATTTTACAGATATGCAGAGCAGAGCGCTGTATATCGCTAAACGCTTTGCCGCTAAAGAAGCGGCGGTCAAAGCCATGGGCACCGGTTTTCAAGACGGAATTTATTTATCCGATATTGAAATTTTGCATGAACGCAGCGGTCGTCCGATTGTAAAATTGCACGGCGCAGCCTTAAAATATGTGCAAACCGTTGTCGGCAAGCATGCAACAGTGCACATTTCATTAAGTGATGATTATCCGTTTGCAACCGCGGTTGCCGTAATTGAGGCTTAAAATTTATTAAAGTGAAAATAAAACCGGCAAACCCAATTTTCACAATTGTTGCAGACCGTATCAATTTCAGTTACCGTAACATCTTTTAAGCATTTAACATTAGCAGAACAGCTTTTGTTTCCGTATAATCTACCGTAAGATTTATCTTCAATATCCTCTGAGTGATGATCAATAGAAATTAAGTCTATATCATTTTGCCATTCTTTAGCTAAATTAACAAAAGCCATGCAGAGCGCTTTTTGACCACGCATAAAACCCCAACCAACCCCGACCGCCTTGGCAGGTTTTTTAAAAATCCATACCGGATTATTAAAGGCATCATCAGCAAACCTAGGATCTGCTTCCCTAAAGGTAAGCCCGTCAGGCAGCCAGCCGGCTTTAGCCATGGTTTCGGTATAATATACTTCGCTGTCATCGCTTAAAACGCTGTTGTCCGGCACCACATTGGTCACAACAGAGGCAAATAAATGATTAGCGGCATCAATCGCCTTGTTAAGCTTATACTTGTTCATTGCTTTACTATATCCGCTAATCGCCCCAACGCTCAGAACCCCGATAATAGCAAGAACGCCGAGCATCTCCACCATGCTTCTTCCGGATTGTGTATACATGAGCTAAAATCCTCTCAAAAAGTTGGTTTTGAAAAGATTTTAGCTCGCGTTTTTTTTTT
>CABQIK010000031.1 GCA_902464275.1 uncultured Alphaproteobacteria bacterium
AGTATTTGCGAATACGGCCTTCAACCATTTTTTCAATGATGTTTTCAGGTTTTCCCGAAGCTTTTGCCTGTTCGGCAAAAATGCTCTTTTCATGAGCAACTTTTTCGGAAACGGAGAGTTGTATAAACTGCTCCAGGGTGAGAACACAGGTCGCAAGACCGAGCAGGGTTACCCCATCTTCAGCCACTTCGGTGGTTGGATAGGGGAAAACCTGCCTCAGAATGGATTCTGGGGTGGCTATGCCAATCAGAACGAAGTTCTTGACTACGTAACGAAGTTTTTCGCCAAATAGTCAAGATAACGATAGAAGGGATGCAAATCGGCATCCCTTTTTCTTTGAAGCAAACTAAAATAAAGAGTTGCTTATAACCGATTTTACCTATTATAATATCCGCAAAATATTTACCGATAAAAGGGGTTAAGATAAAAATGTTGAAATTAGTTAAACCATCCGTCCAATATCTGAATTCCGCTTTAGCCGGGTGTCTGGAATATTTATCTGATACAACTGCGTTTCAAACCATAAAACCGGTTGCGGATATGGTTAAACAACTGCAAGATAATCCCGCTGACTATTTTTACAATCTTTATAAAGAAGAGTGCGGAATTGATTTACAACCCGGCCATGTGGCGATGAGCACTTTTTGGCTGATTGATAATGAACAATATATCGGCACCTTTGCGTTAAGACATAGTTTAACTGAGCAGTTGCAACAAAGAGGCGGGCACATTGCTTTTCAGATTATACCGTCAAAATTAAAACAAGGCTATGCCACCGGCGGCCTTTTGCTTTGTTTGGCAGAGGCTTTGAAATTAGGACTTGATCAGGTGCTGATTACCTGCCATGAAGAAAATACAGCCTCATACAAAACCATGCAAAAAGTTATGCTCAAAATGGGAGGGCGAGAAGTTGCTCCCTCTGAAACAGACGGACATAAAAATCGGCGAATTTGGATTAAAACACAAGAATGCCATAACGGAACAATCCGCCCGTTGGCCTTGGCGCTGATTACCAAAGGTAATAAAGTGTTAGCCAACAAAGGCTATGATTTTAAAAAGCAAGAATATTTTTATCGTCTGCCCGGCGGCGGTATTGATTTTTATGAAAAAGCTGAAGACACTATCCGGCGCGAATTAAAAGAAGAAAACGGGATAGATGTTTTTGTCGGCAAGCAGTTAGGCGTTGTTGAAAATCTGTTTGAATTTAACGGTAAAAAAGGACATGAAATAGCCATTGTTTTTCAAGCCGAATTATCTGAAGCCGACATGGCTAAAGATAAAATTCCTTTATTAGAGCCTGAATTTGAAGGAAGTTGCAGCGAATTTATAGAAGTTAACGACAAAAATAAAATCTATCCGTCAGAAGCGTTGCAATTTTTAAAGTAAAATCATATTTTTGTTACTTTAAATACAACTTATGCACAGCGTGGACTCGTAAATATTGCAAAAAAAAAACGCGAGCTAAAATCTTCTCAAAACTAACTTTTTGAGAGGATTTTAGCTCATGTATACATATTTTAACCGCTTTTTACACCACACTCTGTCACACTCCGACGTAAAGCATCAGTCCACCCCTATGTTGTCATATTCGGGCTTGACCCGAATATCCAGGTGGGACAAATTAGCTACTTGGTTTGACCTGGACCATCGGGTCAAGCCCGATGGTGACAAAAAGGAGAAAGACGCATCGCTCAAGCCCGATAATGACAGCTTGTGTGCAGGGCGCTCTATGGTGGAAATGCTCGGCGTTCTTGCTATCATTGGCGTCCTGTCCATCGGGGCGATTGCCGGCTATTCTAAGGCGATGATGAAGTATAAACTAAATCAGCACGCCGTAGCGGTAAATATGCTGATAAATAATGTACTTTCAATTAAAGATAAACTGGAACATAGCGGCGATAACAATACATATTATAATCAACTGTTGTATAAAATAAATCTGCTCCCTGACGGCATTATTTATCAACGTGATGGCAATGAACCGGCAAAAGAATTAAGAGACATCTGGTTTAAAAACAAAATCGGAGTAGTATGGTCAAAATCAAAATGGACAGCGTCCGACGGTACACAAAGACAAGATAATGTCGGAGTAATATCTTTTAATTTCAATCCTTCTACTGAAGGACATGAAGTCTGCCGAAACATCGTCATTGCCGCCAAAGAAAATTCCGCCAATTTAGCAGGATTAAGGACATTTAATAAAAATAGCGGTTCATATTCACAAACTGAAGTTATACAAGGCGATAAAGCTTGCAATAAATATGTAACCTGCCTGCGTGATTTAAGCTTAGACACCATATCAAAGCTCTGCAACAATTGCAAAAGCGGCAGTTGTGCACTTGCCGTGATGTATCGTTAAATATCTAAATCATCAACAAACTTAGCGCGCTCAATAATAAACTTAAAGCGCAATTCCGGATTTTTACCCATCAACTGTTCAACACGGCGGCGGGTTTCAAACGCTTCTTCACGGCCTTCTTCGGTATTGGTGCTCGGAATTTCAACCCTTAACAGCATACGGTTATTTTTATCCATAGTGGTTTCTTTCAGCTGTTGAGCGCTCATTTCGCCCAAACCTTTAAAGCGGCTGATATCCGGCTTTTGGTTACCCTTAACTACTTTATTTAAAATCTTGTCTTTTTCGGCATCGTCCAGTGCGTAATAGTTTTTGCCACCGACCACAATTTTATAAAGCGGCGGAGTCGCAATATATAAATGCCCGTTTTCAATCAGCTGAGGCATATGCTGATAAAAGAAAGTCATCAACAAAGAAGTAATGTGCGCGCCGTCAACATCAGCATCGGTCATGATAATTATTTTTTCATAGCGAAGATTTTCTTCTTTATAATTTTCTTTCACGCCGCAACCAAGAGCCTCAATCATATCTTTAATTTCTTGGTTTTGCGTAATTTTTTCAAGCGACGCGCTGGCAACGTTTAAGATTTTACCGCGCAGAGGCAAAATTGCCTGCGTGATGCGGTCACGTCCTTGTTTAGCTGAGCCGCCCGCAGAATCACCCTCTACAATAAAAATTTCCGTATTTTCGGCGGCGGCTTGCGAACAATCGGCAAGCTTTCCGGGAAGACGCAGCTTTTTGGTCGGAGTTTTGCGTAGCTGAACTTTTTCCTCTTTGCGTTTTTTTCTGAGTTCGGCGCGGTCAATAACATATTCAAGCAGGGCGGAAGCGTTTTCCAAATCAGATGAAAGCCAGTGGTCAAATGAATCTTTAACCGCCTGCTCTACCAAACGGGTAGCCTTAACTGAGGTTAATTTATCTTTGGTTTGCCCCTGAAACTGAGGATCGGTAATAAAAACCGAAAGCATAATCGCCGCATCGCTTAAAAAGTCGTCGGCGGTAACGTTGGCGGCTTTTTTAACATTAGCCATTTCGGCATATTCTTTTAAGCCTTTAAGAAGCGCGTTTTTAAACCCGAGCTCATGGGTTCCGCCTTGCGGGGTCACCACCGTGTTGCAGTATGAATAACAAAATCCGTTTTGATCTTCCGGCCATGTAATCGCCCATTCAACGCGCCCTTCATCATGCGCCAATTCAGAGTCGCCTGAAAACATGGTGCGGTTTACCGTGGCGCGGCTGCCGATTTGATAATTTAAAAAGTCACGCAAGCCGTTCGGAAAATTAAGCTCCGCTTCTAAGGGAGTGGCATCGCCTTCATGAATAAGTTCCGGCGCGCATTTCCAAAAAATACGAATACCCTTAAACAAAAATGCCTTTGAACGCGCCATCCGATAAATTCGGTTCGGCTCAAACTGAGAACTGCCGTTAAAAATCTCAGAATCCGGTTTAAAAGTAATGCTGGTTCCGCGCCGATTCGGTGCATTTCCGACAAGCTCTAACGCGGTTTGCGGACGCCCTTTGGAATAAACCTGCCGATAAAGTTTTTTATCACGCGCGATTTCAACCACCAAAATTTCAGATAAAGCATTAACCACTGAAAGCCCTACGCCGTGCAAACCGCCTGAAACTTTGTAAACGCTGTTTGAAAATTTACCGCCGGAGTGTAAAGTGGTCATAATAACTTCAAGCGCCGATTTTCCGGGATATTTAGGGTGCTCGTCAACCGGAATGCCGCGCCCGTTATCGGCAATGGTAACTGAGTTATCGGCATTTAAACACACGTCAATACGGTTGGCATACCCTGCCACCGCCTCGTCCATAGAGTTATCCAAAATCTCCGCCACCAAGTGGTGCAAAGCGGTTTCATCAGTGCCGCCGATATACATTCCGGGGCGGTGACGAACCGGTTCAAGCCCTTCCAAAACCTCAATATCTTGAGCTGAATATTCTGTTTTTATCGGTGTGGTGCTTTCAAATAAATCTGACATTTTTCCCTCTGCTGTTTTTTTATGAGCTGTAACTTACCTGCTTTTTACGCGATTCTCAAGCACAAAAGGCAAAAAATAAACATTATTTTAACTTCATATCTCAAAAAAACGCTTGCAAATTTATAGATTTATGTTAAATATACGCGCGAGGTCGCAATGGTGCGGCCTTATAATTTCACACGCAGACAGGCGGAATATTTTTTATTTCGCTCCGGTGCTTAACAAGCCAACGTCTGCGGAGGTTTAACCGGAAAAGAAGGATTAAAAAATGACTCTTCCTACATTTACTATACGTCAGCTCGTTGAAGCCGGCGTTCACTTCGGACATCACGCCCGCCGCTGGAACCCGCAAATGGCTCCTTACATCTATGGCAAAAAAGATAATATTCATATTATTGATTTGCAAAAGACTTACCCGATGCTTTACACAGCCTTAAATGCTGTTCGTGAAGTTGCCGCAAACGGCGGTAAAGTTTTGTTCGTTGCTACTAAAAAACAGGCTCAAGATATCGTTAAAGAAAACGCTGAAAGGTGCGGTCAGTATTACATCAACCATCGTTGGTTGGGTGGTACTCTTACCAACTGGAAAACTGTTTGCAAGTCAATCAACCGCTTGGTAAAATTAAACGATATGTTTGCCAATAACACCACTGAAGGCTACACCAAAAAAGAACTCTTGAACTTGAAGAAAGAACAAGAAAAGCTCGCCATGTCATTAAACGGTATTATGAACATGGGCGGTCAGCCGGATATGCTGTTTGTTATTGACACGCCTCGCGAAGCTCTGGCTATTAAAGAAGCCAAAAAGCTCGGCATTCCGGTAATCGGCATCACCGATACCAACGCCAACCCGAATGATGTTGACTACCCTGTTCCGGGTAACGATGACGCCATTCGCGCTATTTCGCTTTACTGCGAGTTGGTTTCTGCCGCTATCTTAGACGGTATGCAGGCTGAAATTGCCGCTCACGGCGTTAAAGTTGAAGAAGCTGAAGAACAGGCTGAAGAAAAACCGGCTAGAAAAAGAGCTCCTAAAAAAGCTAAAGAAGAAGCTCCGGCTGCTGAATAAGCAATCGGAAATATCCTGAATCAGGGCGGCGGTCCCAAATCTGCCGCCCGTATCTTAAAAAATCATTACAAGAGGAATAAACAATGGCAGAAATTACAGCCGCTATGGTTAAAGAATTAAGAGAAAGCACCAGCGCAGGTATGCTTGACTGCAAAAAAGCTTTGGTTGAAACAAACGGCAACATGGAACAAGCTGTTGACTGGCTGCGTAAAAAAGGTTTGGCTTCAGCTGCTAAAAAAGCCAGCCGTATCGCTGCCGAAGGTTTGGTTTCGGTTGCTGTTGAAGGTAACAGAGGCGCCGTAGTTGAAGTTAACTCCGAAACTGACTTTGTTGCTAAAAACGAAATTTTCCAAGAATATGTTGAAGATGCCGCTAAAGTTGCTTTGCACTGCAACGGTGAAGTTTGCGACATGAAAAACTTCAACTGCCCGAAATGCGGTAAAACTTTTGAAGAGCGCTTAACCGATATGATTGCCAAAATCGGCGAAAATATGAATTTAAGACGCGCCAAGGTTTTGGAAGTTAAAAACGGTGTGGTTGCATCTTATGTTCACAGCGCATTACGTCCTAACTTAGGCCGCATCGGCGTTTTGGTTGCTTTAGAATCAACTGCTGACCCTGAAAAATTAAAAGAACTCGGCAAGCACATTGCTATGCACATTGCCGCATCGGCTCCGTTGTTCTTAGACATCGCTCACGTTGATCCGGCAGCCGTTGCTCATGAAAAGAGCATTTTTGCCGAACAGGCAAAAGCTTCAGGAAAACCTGAAAACATCATTGAAAAAATGGTTGAAGGCCGTATTCGCAAATACT
>CABQIK010000032.1 GCA_902464275.1 uncultured Alphaproteobacteria bacterium
CACCCCTCCTCAGGAGTGGAATTATTTGCACCCTGCATAAGTTGTATTTAAATATTAGACAAAAAACGCTTTACTTATTTTTAATTCTGTTGTAGTATGATTTTATCAAGAACGATAAAGCAGGATATGAAAATGATGTGCGTGCAACAACATAAAAACATGAAAGTGGCAGAAAGCAAGGTTTTCTACACACACACACACACTTTTAAACTCTGCTGAGAAAAATTTAACCAACAACGCAATTTATCAAAAATTCCAAAGGGAAATTTTCCCTTTGGAATTTTTTGTGCATTCTTAATAAAGGAGTAAAACGATGAGTAAACTTACAAATGATGAAATCAACAAACAGATTGAAGAAGAAACAATAGGAGTAGATAATATCTACGTTGAAAATAATAAAAAACATACCAGTATACCTCACGATGCCTCATCAAGATTTAATTTTTTAGTAAAAGAAAATATAGATGATTTGATGAAAGAAATTAAAAAAGGACATAGAAGAACTTGGCGTGTGGTTCCTGATGGTAAAGATAAAATACGTTTACAGGATTTGGATTTCCCATCTGATGCTATTATTGAATTAGGAAAAGATGAGGATGGCAACCGGAATATGAAAATCAAAACAGCAATGGGAGGTTATTCGTATAAAATTACCGAACGTCCGAATGACAATTCAGAAGTTGTTTTTGAAGGACCGGTTAATGCTTTGCTTAATCAAAATTTGATTCCGCAAATGACTTATGTTCCTGGAACTTTACAAGGTCAATTTTATGATAATAAAACAGGAAAAAACTATACAGAGTATATGAATATGTCTATGTATGGAATGCTTCGTCGGTTAAAGAATGGTGGATATAGCTGTTCTGAAGCTGTTGTTTTACGAGAATCACTTTTCAAAAAATATAAAGATGACACTTGGAAAGCTTTTGATGAATTAAGCAAGGCTATTAATCCGCAAGATTTACATGGCTATCATATTAATGCAAAATTTAACAATGAAATTGATTTTTTGCCTCAATATAATACACCAAATCTTCAAAATATCAAATATGAGGAAGCAAGCAGGGATATGGAAAAAGGATTTAAAATATATACCGATATACGAAAGAAACGTATTAAAGAACGCTTAGAGAAAGTGAAAACTCGTAGAGAAGAAGCGGTTAGTGGGGCGGTTGTGGCAGATGAAATTGCCGGAAAACGCCGGAGCGGTGAGATAAAAGAGCCGGTAACTCCTGAAAAAGGCAATAAATTATCCGCTGAAATTCAGGCTAAAATTAAAGAGATGAAAGGTAATACAAAAGACTAATATTTTGATATTTCACGAGCACCGGAATCTGTTGACTCCGGTGCTTTTTTATCTGGTATGCGCTGTGTATAAGTTGTATAACTGTTTTTAACTCTTGAGTTGGGGTGGAATATGGTATATTTTGACTGAAAATAAAGTATGTATAGGGTTGAAATGACTGATTTTAATGAACAAAAATCTATCGGCGGCAATATTTGGCAGCGCACTAAATTTGATGAGCGGTTGGCGGAAGCCTTAATGCAACAAACCGGTATGCCGTATATTGTTGCCGGAATTTTGGCATCGCGCGGGATTACTCCGCAAAACGCGGAAAGTTTTTTGTATCCGAAATTGCAAACTTTAATGCCGAATCCTTCTTGCTTAAAAGATATGGATATTGCCGCCAAGCGTTTGGCGCAAGCGGTTATGAATAATGAAAAAATCGGGATTATCGGCGATTATGATGTTGACGGAGCCACTTCAAGCGCAGTTTTGCGGCGTTTTTTAGAGTTTTTCGGGTTGCAAGTTAAAGTGCACATTCCGGACAGAGAAGAGGGGTACGGGCCGAGCAATCAGGCGTTTGCGGAGTTTGCGGCAGAAAATATCAGACTGGTGGTGACTACCGATTGCGGCACTACCGCTTTTGAGGTTTTGGATAAGGCCGCCGCAGACGGTTTTGATGTGATTGTGCTTGACCACCACGAGGCGGAAGTCAGACTGCCGAAAATTTTGGCGGTGGTTAATCCTAAACGCTTAGATGAAAATAACGATTATCCGTATTTGAAGTATATGGCGGCGGTCGGCGTTGTGTATATGACGATTGTGGCAATTAACCGCGAGCTGCGTCAAGGCGGATTTTATAATACGCATCAGGCGCCTGATTTATTGAAATGGCTTGATATGGTGGCACTTGGCACGGTGTGCGATGTGGTGCCGCTGTTGGGGCTTAACCGCGCGTATGTTAAACAAGGTTTGAAAGTTATGGCGCAACGCCAAAATTTGGGTATTAAAGCGTTGCTTGATTCCGCCTCATTGGCCGAGGCACCGTCGGCGTTTCATTTAGGTTATGTGTTGGGACCGCGTATTAATGCCGGCGGGCGGGTAGGCGATGCGTCGGTCGGCAACAATCTGTTGTGCGCCGATGACGCGGTTACGGCGCAAAAACTGGCGGATAATTTAAACAAATTTAATACTGAACGCAAAGATATTGAAAGTTATGTTCTGCTTAACGCAATTGAAATGCTTGAGGGCAAACCGCAAGAATATCCGATGGCGTTTGTGGCGGGGCATGATTGGCATCAGGGCGTTATCGGCATTGTGGCCGGAAAGCTCAAAGAACGATACAATGTTCCGGCGTTTGTAATGTCGGTTGAAGCCGATGAAGTTAAAGGCTCGGCGCGCTCCATTCAGGGCGTTGATTTGGGAGCGCTGATTATGTCAGCCAAAGAAAAAGGCATTTTAACCAAAGGCGGAGGGCATATTATGGCGGCAGGATTTTCGCTCTCAGAAGATCAAATTGAAGAGTTTAGAAAGTTTGCCGGCGAATATATAGCCAAAACCTTGGGCGATGAAAAACTTGCACCGGTGATTGAGGTTGACGGCGTGGTCAGCTTAAACGGCGCCAACTTAGATTTGGCAGAAAAACTGCAAACATTAGAACCGTTCGGAGCGGGCAATCCGGAGCCGAAAATTATGATTGAAAGCGTTAAAATTGTGCGACCGGCGATTATCGGCAGCGGGCATGTCAAATGTGTTTTGGGCTCAGATACCGGCGGTAGCTTAAAGGCAATTGCTTTCAGGTGTGCCGATACTGCAGTCGGCAATGCGCTACTCAATGCCAAAGGCGAAAGGTTTAACGTGGTCGGCGTTTTGCATAAAGACACCTGGCAAGGAAATTCCTCCGCTCAATTTATTATTGAAGACATTGCGGCGGCATAAAGTTCTGGCGATAATCAAGCCATAAAAAACGGCGGTAAATTGAGTTTTGCCGCCGTTTTTGTTTTCAGCTTATTTCATCAGTTTCAAAAAGCGTTGATAAGTGAAATATTCGCCAAGTTCAAACAATCCGAAAATCAGAATATACAAGCCTAAAATGGTGCTGATGGTTACCGCGCCGATGGCCGGATACATGATAATCAAAAAGCCGAAAAAGATGCCTAAAATGCCAAGGCTTAAACTCCATGTCCATGGCAGCATCAGGTGTTTTAAGCGATAAGCGCTAACCAACTGCGCCGCGCCGACCGCCATTGACCAAACGGCAAAAATTATCGGCAAAGTGGCGGCGGTTACGCCAAGGTTTCCGACCAAAATGGCGCCGATAATTATGTCAATTATTCCGGTAAACATATACCAACCGGATTCAAAATTGACTGATGTTGCAATGTAGCCGATGCCGATGACAATTAAGGCAACGCCGATATACAGGCTAAGTGCCATTAAGCTGACCATCGGGTTTATCCAAACATAAATACCGAGCGCGACGGTTAAGATTCCGGCAAGTAAGTGCCATATTCCCACGCAGCAGGCGGGCTTGTTTTGAGTGTTAAATTCAACCATTTCTTTCTCCTTTGAAAATGTTCTGAGGTTAATTTAGTGTTTGGAAAAGTGTTTTTCCAGTGTTGACATAGTCTAAAGGCGAGATTAAAAATTATAAATCCGCAATTATTTTTAAGGCGGATAGTTTTTAACAAAGGAGGAAGTTTATGAATAAAAAAATTTTAGCATTAACAGCGGCGTTATTAATCGGCGTATCCGGCGCGGCAATGGCAAAGTGCGATTGCGAAGGCTGCATGGGTAAAAATATGATGCGAAATGCCGGCGGATTTGTGCAGGGCGATATGCAAATTTCAACCGTTAAAGAGGCTATGGATATGAAAGACGACGCTATGGTCAGCTTGAAGGGCAATATTGAAAAGCAGATTAAAAAAGACAAATATATGTTCAAAGACGCTACCGGCAGCATGGTGGTTGAAATTGATAAAAAAGTATGGAACGGGCAGACCGTTTCACCGGCCGACACCGTTATTTTAACCGGTGAAATTGATAAAGATTTTGATAAGGCAAAACTTGAAGTTGACACCTTAACTAAAGTAAATAAATAACCAAACTCCCCCTGAAAGAGCAAGTTCTTTCAGGGGGAGTTTTTATCTTATTGTTCTAAAACCCGTATTTAAGGTTAATTGAGGCTTTAGAGTTAAGCGAGCGGTCAAAGTATGACATCAGACTGCCGCTGAGCGCCGCGTTTCCGCGCCTGAACTCAAAGTCTGAACGCAGAGCCGCGCGGTTGGCGCCTCGCTCTTCATCACGCACCGCAAAACTTCCGCTCAGGCCGTTTACCATCACTTTGGTTTGGTACGGATTGCCAAACTCATGATATACCACCGCGCTCAAGTTAAAGCTTAATGCGCTTTGCTCATCAAATTTTACCTGTTTGCCGGCATGCAGGCCAAGCCCTGCTTCTAACGAGTAATTATTCTGCTCTTTTATCCGCAAAGCATACGGCAAACTTGCCGATTCTTCGCCTTCCGTGCGATAATTAACAAGGTTTAATTCCGCCGACGGAGCCAACGTCCAACCCGCGGTTTTAATCGGCAAGCGCGCCTCGTTCATAAATCCGAACATCTGCTTGCTGATGGTGCCTTTATAATCGCGATTGTTAAAGCCTTTGCGGTTGTAGGTGCCGTAAGCGTAACCGAACCGCGGCGTGCTGACTACGTTTAAGCCGCCAAGCTTGTAGCCGACCGGCGCGCTTATGTTAAACATACGGTCCGCACGGCGATTTTGATTATCAGCATCGTTGCTGTAAACATCGGTAAAGGCAAAGCCCACGGCATAGCTGTTATCGCCGGACTTTTTACCGGTGAGCGACCACCTGCTGCCGGAGCCGTTATTGCCCTCAAACGCAAACGGAGCAGTGTTGCCGCTGATGCTGAAATACTCGTTTTTAGCGCCGCTGAACATCTGCTCGTTCATGTCATGATTAAGTTCGCGGAGCATGGTAAAATCTTCAAACGCCATGCGCGAGAACAAATTCTGACCGGCAAAATTGTTCAGATTTTTATTAAGCGCGGCTGTGGTTTCCGCCGATTTGAGGTTGTTAAAGAGGCTTTCGCCGTTTTGCGCGCGATAATTTTGCGCCAAAAACGCCGCGAGCGACTTGTTGCCCACTACCTCGTCAAATGACTTCATGGTCAAGGTAACATCGCTGCCGTTTTCCGCCAACTTAGCGTCAAACAACGCCGATTGCGACTGCAAATTCAACCCTGATACATCTG
>CABQIK010000033.1 GCA_902464275.1 uncultured Alphaproteobacteria bacterium
CTTTTTTAACCGTTGCCGTAACCGCCGTTATTTGCAGTTATTTTACGCGGTTCGGCATCAGCACCTTTTACGAAAATCTTATAAAGCCGCCGTTCTTGCCGGCAAATCTGCTGTTTCCGGTTGTGTGGTCATTTTTATACGCCCTTATGATAATTTCATATTATTTAGTCTTAAAAGACCACACTTATACCGAGTTCCGACCGGCAACTTTAATGTTTTTGGGACAGTTGTTTTTACAAATGCTCTGGACATATTTATTCTTTTTCGGCGCGTATTTTTTATTTGCCGGAATCGTTATTTTGCTTTTGCTGTGGACAGTAGCGGAAATGATAAAAAGCTTTAAGCGGCTCAGCCCGTTTGCCGCCTATTTGCAATATCCGTATTTTTTGTGGCTGATTTTTGCCGCCTACTTAAACTTCGGCATTGTTTATCTTAACGGAAATACGCTTAATTTGTAAAATTTTGCTAGACATACGGCAAAGATTGCTTTATTTTAGAGCGGTTAAAAAACTTGAATTTTTGGGAAGAATAAAAATGACAACAAGTGTAAAACAAATCCGCTCAACTTTTTTGAATTACTTTGCTAAAAACGGGCATAAAATTATTCCGTCATCATCTTTGGTGCCGGACAACGACCCGACTTTAATGTTTACCAACTCCGGCATGGTGCAATTTAAAAATATATTCACCGGCAACGAAACCCGCGATTACAAACGAGCGACTACTTCCCAAAAATCAGTGCGCGCCGGCGGCAAACACAATGACCTTGACAGCGTCGGGTATGACGTTCGCCATCACACGTTTTTTGAAATGCTCGGCAACTTCTCGTTCGGCGATTACTTCAAAGAAGAAGCCATTACCTACGCGTGGGAGCTGGTAACCAAAGTTTTCGGCCTTCCGAAAGACCGCTTGGCGGTTACCGTTTATCATACCGATGACGTTGCCTACAATTTATGGAAAAAAATCTCCGGTTTGCCGGAAGACCGCATTATCCGCATTGACACCAAAGATAACTTTTGGCAAATGGGCGATACCGGCCCATGCGGTTACTGCTCTGAAATTTTTTATGACCACGGCCCTGAAGTTTGGGGCGGACTCCCCGGAACTCCTGAAGAAGACGGCGACCGTTGGATTGAAATTTGGAACTTGGTCTTTGATGAATTTGAAGACCTGCCTGACGGAACCCGCATTCCGTTAAAGCAGCGCTGTATTGATACCGGCATGGGACTTGAGCGTATTTCTGCCATTTTACAGGGCGTTCACTCCAATTATGATACCGATTTGTTCCGCAACTTAATTGCCGATATTTGCAAATTATCCGGCACCGACCCTGAAAACAAAAGTTTTTCATCGTCATACAACGTAATTGCCGACCACCTGCGTTCCACCTCATTTTTAATCGCTGACGGCGTTTTGCCTTCCAATGAAGGACGCGGTTATGTGTTGCGCCGCATTATGCGCCGCGCGATGCGCCACATTTATATGCTTGGCATTCATGAACCGATGATGTACAAGCTTTTGCCGTCATTACAGCGTGAAATGGGCGAAGCTTACCCTGAACTTTACCGCCACGAGGCCTTAATTCGTGAAACCATTAAAGCCGAAGAAACCCGCTTCGGGCGCACCTTGTCTAAAGGCTTAAAATTGCTTGACGATGAAACTTCTTCATTAAAATCAGGCGATGTATTAAACGGCGCCACCGCCTTTAGACTTTACGACACTTACGGATTTCCGCTTGACTTAACCGAAGACGCCTTAAAAGCCAAAAACATTACGGTTGACTGTAAAGGTTTTAATAACGCTATGGCCAAACAAAAAGCCGAAGCCCGCAAAAATTGGGCAGGCTCCGGCGATTCCGGCGTTGAAAAAATTTGGTTTGACTTGCAGGAAAAACTCGGCGCAACCGAATTTTTAGGCTACACCACCACTAAAGCCGACGGACAGATTACCGCGCTGGTGCAAAACGGACAAGAAGTTCAATCCGTAAACGGCGGCGAATTTTATCTGCTTGCCAATCAGTCGCCTTTTTACGGCGAATGCGGCGGTCAGGTCGGCGACATCGGGCAGATTATCGGTCAAAATTTTGTAATTGAAGTTACCGACACCAAGAAAAAACTTGACGGCGTAATTGTTCACGTTTGCAAAATGACAAGCGGTGAAGTTAAAACCGGCCAAAACGCAAGTTTTGAAGTAAATGACGTTATCCGCAACCGGATTCGCGCCAATCACTCCGTCACCCACCTGTTGCACAAAGCAATGCGCACCATTTTGGGCGAGCATATTGCTCAAAAAGGTTCGCTCGTCGGTCCTGACAGAATGCGTTTTGACGTTTCGCACCCGCAGCAAATAACTGCGGAACAATTACAGCAGATTGAAGATATGGTTAATGAATCAATCCGTAAAAACTACCATGTCAACACCGTTATCATGAACAAAGACGAAGCGGTAAATTGCGGCGCCATGGCTCTGTTCGGCGAAAAATACGGCGATGAAGTGCGGGTTGTCCGCATGGAGCGCGACGGCGAAATTTACTCGCAAGAACTTTGCGGCGGTACCCATGTTTCTGACACCGGCGAAATCGGCTACTTTAACATTGTTTCCGAATCAGCGGTTGCCGCAGGAATCCGCCGCGTTGAGTGCGTAACCGGATATGGTGCTGAAAAATTTGTGCAAGGCATTGAAGACAAATTGCACCACATATCCGCCATGCTCAAAACCAACTCCAATGATTTGGAAGCTCGTATTCAAAACCTGATGGATGAAAAGAAAAAGCTTGAAACCGACATCTTTAACTTAAAGAAAACCTTTGTCAGCCACAAAAGCGCCGATAATCAGGATAAAATCGGTACCGTCAACGGCATTAAATTTGTCGGACGCATTATTCCCAACATTCACCCGAAAGAGCTTAAAGCCTTTATTGATGAAATTAACCAAACCATCGGCTCCGGTATTGTGGTTTTGGCCTCAAACAAAGATAACAAAGCTTCGCTTGTGGTCGGTGTAACCAAAGATTTAACCTATAAATACTCCGCGGTTGAGATGGTGCGCGCCGCGGCCGCAATCGTTGGCGGCAATGGCGGCGGCGGACGTCCGGATATGGCGCAAGCCGGCGGTCCTGACGCTTCTAAACTTGAAGAAGCGATTGCCGCGGTTAAACAAATGATATAAAAGTTAAACACGGCGGATAAATTTTCGCCGTGTTTTTTTGATTTTATTTTGAGAAATAACGAATATATAAATCGGCGGAGAAAAAAATGTTAATATTAAAACGCCCTACACCAAGTCTAAAACAAGAACTTTACCGCAAAGCCATTCATTTAAGCTCGCTTTGGATGCCCTTGTTCATTTATTTGGCACCTCAAGCATGGTCATTAATTTTGTTCGGCACCGCGTTTGTGTTAAACGTGATTATTGAATATGCCAATTACCGCCGGCAGAGTTGGGCTCGTAAAACTTTCGGGCGCCTGTTTTTCCGCACTTTACGCGCCAAAGAAACTATCCGCAACCGCTTCCGCCCGAGCGGCTCCATGTATGTGTTAAGCGCCGCTTTTTTATGCGCGCTTTGCTTCAGCAAACCGGTTGCCGCTATCAGTATGTCGGTAATGCTCATTTCCGATTCGGCGGCCGCTTTAATCGGCAAGCGATTCGGCTCGCACAAAATTTATAAACAAAAATCGGCTGAAGGCACCGCCGCCTTTTTTATCAGCGCCTTATTCGTTAATTTAGCTTTTAACCCGTTGTTTCCTATCGGTTTTTCCGCCGTTATTGCTTGTTTGGCGGCAACTTTGGCAGAATTGTTTGAAGATAAAATCAAAGCCGATGACAATCTCTCTATCCCCTTGATTTGTGGTACTTTACTGACAATTTTATAAAAATATTAAATTTTTTGTCATTTTTTGCTTGCGATTTTAGACAAAATATGTTCTAATCTGTCTTAGTTTATTACTTTTATGTT
>CABQIK010000034.1 GCA_902464275.1 uncultured Alphaproteobacteria bacterium
GCCTTAAAGATTTAACCGTTGCGGAAATGGAAGACTTCTGTAACGTTTGTGAAGACAAAGACACCTGCACTTTTTATTATCAGATGATATTTTAATTTTATAAAAAGCCGCGGGGTTAGTACCGCGGCTTGTGTTTTACCAAAGCAAATTACATACCTTTTAAGATATATTCGCTCATTTTTTCAGCAAAGAAGGACGGATCGGAAACCGCCTCGCCTTCAGCAATTTTGGCCTGATCTAAAATTAAGCGGGAAACTTCAGAAATTTCTGCCTTTTTAGAATCATCGCTTATCATATCGCACAATTTGATAATCAACGGGTGATACGGGTTAATTTCCAAAATGCGGGTGCTGGCAAACGCGGTTTGCTGTTGATGATTACGCATTAAACGCTCTAGGTGAATGCTCATCTGCCCGTTTTCAACATTCAGCGCCGCCGGACTTTTGGTCAGTTTTTCGGTTACTTCAACTTTGCCGACTTCTGATTTAAACATCTCTGCCATCAGCGAGGCTAATTTTTGTAAATCGCCATCACCCGCTTTGGCTTCTTTGCGCTCAACCTTCAAATCAATATCCGCTTGCGAAATGTGCTTTATCGCAAAGGTTTTATAGGTGGTTAAAGTTTGCGTCCAGAACTCGTCAATCGGGTCGGTCAACAACAAAACCTCAACGCCTTTTTCTTTAAAGGCTTCAAGCTGCGGATTGTTGCGCAAGGTTGGAACATCATCGCCGGTAATGTAGTAAATGCTTTTCTGGTCGGCTTTGGCGCGCGAGATATATTCATCAAGCGTCGTGAGTTTTTCATTATCAGCGGTTGAGGCAAATAATGACAATCCGGCAACTTCTTCACGGTTAGAAAAGTCTTCATAAATACCTTCCTTAAAGGCAATGCCGAACGCCTGCCAAAATTTAATATAATCTGTATAATCGGCGCTGCGTTTTTTGAGCTCTTTCAAAATACGCGATACCGTGCCCTGGCGGATTTTAGCCAGCAATGTGCTTTGCTGCAGCATTTCACGCGAGATGTTAAGCGGTAAATCAGAACTGTCTATTACACCTTTAACAAAGCGCAAATATGCAGGCATTAAACCATCAACCTTATCAGAGATAAAAACTTTATTAACGTAAAGCTTTAAGCTTTGCTGCCGGTCGGGCTGAAACAAATCATACGGAGCGGTTGACGGAATAAAGAGCAGCGCCGTATATTCAATGCTGCCTTCCGCCTTAAAATGTAGGGTCAACCACGGGTCATCAAAGTTTTTGGAAATATGGTGATAAAATTCTTTATACTGCTCCGCGGTAATTTCCGCCTTGTTACGAGTCCATAACGCCGAAGCGGTGTTGACGGTTTCTTCACCGGCTTTGCCCAAATTTAACACAATCGGGTATTCAACATGGTCGGAATAAGTGCGGATTACGTGGCGTAAATAAATGGTGTCGGTAAAATCTTTGGCATCATCTTTTAAAAACAACTTTATATCGGTGCCGTTAGAATCGCGCTCAGCCTCTGAAATTTCATATCCGCCAAGCCCGTCTGAAACCCACTTCCAAGCCTTGTCTTCTTCAGCTTTACGGGTAATAATTTCAACCTTTTTGGCAACCATAAAGGCGGAATAAAAACCAACGCCGAATTTGCCGATTAAATCAACAATGGAGCCGTTATCTTTGGCGTTATTTACAAAATCAGCCGTGCCGGACTTGGCAATAGTGCCGATGTGGTTGATTAAATCATCTTTGTTCATACCGATACCGTTATCTGAAACAGTCAGCGTATTTTCTTTGTCATCAGGGGTAACGGTAATTTTAAATGATTTGGAAAGTTTAGCGGCTTCGGGGTGGGTAAGCGCCAAATATTTTAGCTTATCGCAAGCATCGCTCGCATTTGAAATCAGCTCACGCAGAAAAATATATTTTTCAGAGTACAGTGAGTTGATTACTATATCCAACAACTTGGTAACTTCAGTTTGAAACTCTCTTTTTTCGCTCATTTTTAACTCCTTTTAATTTGATATGTTTTATATGGGAATAAAAATATTTATTCGCAAGAGTATAGCTTAAATTTTTACTTGCTTTTATTTTCAAATGCGATAAAAATACCAGCTGTAAATTTAATTTAAGGAGATAAATTATGCCTTCTGTTGTTAATGATAGCTGCATTAAATGCAAAGTTTGCGCCAGCGTATGTCCGGTTGATGCTTTTCATGAAGCTGAAACTCAGCTCGTTGTTGATCCTGACACCTGCATTGATTGCGGCGTTTGCATTTCAGAATGCCCGCAGGGTGCAATTTCCAACTCTGACGAAGCTGATGAAAAATTTGTAAAATTCAATGCTGAACAAGCAAAAGTTTGCCCCGGCGCCAACGATTAATTTTAACAAATTGCGCAATTAGAAAGTTAAACCTCTCAGATTTTTCAGTTTGAGAGGTTTTTTATTATCAAAATTTATACAACTTATGCACAGCGTGGACTCGTAAATATTGCAAAAAAAAAACGCGAGCT